>JBBRBN010000013.1:0-65126 GCA_038205755.1 Lysobacterales bacterium
CGACCTACGTCCGACAGGCTGCTAGTCAGGGGCAGCCTGCAGCTGGTCAGCGTCGCCGCCGAGCGAGCGTGTTCGGCGCGGGAACGGATCAGCTTCGCCGGGCGTATCTGCCCACCAACGGCGCCAGCCTCACCGACCGCTACCGACTCGAAGCAACTGTCGCGGGAACGTGACCTGACGCCGTTCGCGCTGCCGGAGCGGTGCCTGTCGCGTGCTGGTGGGATCGATCTGGTGAGAGGTCGCCGTCCCGTGCTTGCATCCCGTGCAGGGTCCCCAGCACACTGAACTGCGGAGTCGGCGACAGGCCCGTCCGGCGCGCACGTGCCGGCAATCGGAGCCTTGGCATGCACAACGACGTCCTACGCGCTCGGATCGATCACCTGTTCAGCGCGCAATTGCAGGGCGTGCTGGCCACCCAGCAGCATGCGCAGCCCTACACCAGCCTGATGGCGTTCGCGCACACCCCGGATCTGCGGCATCTCATCTTTGCGACCTATCGGGACACTCAGAAGCACGCCAACCTGCTGCTGAATTCGGCGGTATCGTTCCTGATCGATAATCGCAGCAACGACCCGGCCGACTATCAGCGCGCCGTGGCCATCTCGGTGTGCGGCTGTGCGCAGGCGATTCCCGATGACGAGCGCGCAGGGCTACTCGCCATCTATCTCGCCAAGCACCCGACGTTGAGCGACTTCGTGACGTCGCCGGAATGTGCGCTGCTGCGCGTTGCGGTCAGCTGCTATCGGGTAGTCAGCCAGTTCCAGGCGGTCGAGTTGCTGACTCTTGAGAGTCGTTGAGGCGAGACCGGCAAGATTGGGGCTGCTGGCGGGTCATCAGCGTGAACGTGCCTGAGCGTCCGGTCATGCCACCTGACGTTTGCAAAAAAATCGATGCGTTAGCGAGCAGTCGCGCGCTTTTCAGCGCTGCGGCAGCGGGCTGTTGATGTTGCGATCAAGTGGTCGGCAGGCGGCGGCACCAGGAAGCGCCTGTTCACGCAGAAACATGACCTGTGAAGGATGCCGTGAAGCGTCGTACGGCCAGATTCGCATCTGTATCGTATTGATTGATAGGTAGATTTCGAGAGTGGCGGCGAAGATGGACTAGCGGCTTTGCTCGTCGATCTGATCGTTTTCAGCGGCTTCAGCGGCCTTCATCCTGGCTTCGACCCCGCGGGCGCGATCGAGCGGCTCCTGGATGGCCTGGTCCAGCTCGGTGGCGTCCGCCGCAGCGGACGGTGCGTCGTCGGACGCTGGCGGCGCAGGAGCGCTGCACGCTGCGAGCAGCGTAAGAAGCAGCGGGAGGCAGTGGCGACGTGTTCCGATCATGGGGTCATCCGATTGCCGATGCCGGGGCCGGTCAGCGGTATCTCCAGCAGCGGCGCAGGTAATATTTCGCTGCCTATCCAAAGCGTGTTGCCGTCGGCTGAAAATGCGATGGCTTCGGCTTGAGCTGCCCATGGAAATCGCGCTCTGATCGGCGGTCGTGCCACCGCATCGCCCCATGACTCGCCAGCTGCGCGCAGATAGATTCGCGCGCTCAGATAGTTGAGCACAGCCATCCGCCTGCCGTCCGAGCTGATGTCCATGCCGGAGACCTGCGCCCGGTAGCGGCCATAAACCGGATTGCGCCGCAGATCGGACAGTCGCGGCTGCCCGATGTGGTTGACCAGACCAATCCGTTCTGCGGTCACCGGACCGGCGTCGGAATTGGCATCCAGCGGGATTCGGAAGAGCTCCGGTGGAACCCGCTTTTTGGAGATCAGGTAAATCGCCCGCTCCGTGATGTCGACCGCCACCGCCTCGCAATCGCGCGGTCCGTCTGGCCAGACGAAGCGCAGCACGCGTGATGCCGTCGCCGGGCCGTCTTCCAGTCGCTCAGGCTCGGGAACGAAATACAGCTGCAGCTCCTTGCGGATGCCGCCGTTGTCGCCGGTGTCAGCGATCAGCAGCCAGTCCTGGCCGCCATCGTGAAACGCTGCAATGTCCTCCCAGTCGACGTTGGGCACGTTGCCCAGGCGGAACCGGGCGCGCCGCTTGGCCTGCTCGTCGATGGCAAACAGATCGGGCAGATTGCCGCTATCGTTATGGGTCCAGAGGATGCCAAGGTGGCGGCGCGACGCCGCAAGTCCACTGACTTCATCAATGTCCGGGTCGGTGATCAGCCCGGCCAGCCGTGCTTTGCCCGGCACGGGAATCTCGGCGCAGACCCAGCCCGGCGCCAGCAGCGCTGCGGCCAACAACCACAGCCAGCCGCGCATCAGTGCCGCACCCGATCAATGGCCGCGATGCGGACGCGGCCCAGCAGATCGAGCCCGGCATAGAACCCAAACGGATCACCGTCGCCGACCACCAGCGCCAGATGCCCCGATCCGAAGCGGGGCAGGGCAGCGTCAAAGCCCTGCCAGCGGTCGTCGATCCAGGCGTAAACCCAGGCGTGCGGCACAAACACTGGTTGCCTGGCACCCAGCGCAGACGCGTAGGCCAGACCGCTGGCCACCCGCGTGGGAATGCCGCTGGCACGGCCCAGCGCCGCCAGCAGCAGGGCGTGCTCGGTGCAGTCGCCTTCGGCCAGGCGAGCTGTCTGGAGTGCGGTGGCATAACCAATACGCAACGTTTTGCGGCCGATGTGGGTAGCCACCCCGGCCTGCAGTTGCTGCATCGTCTCGGCGTCGGTTTGGGCCCCCGCGCCCATGCGCTGTGCCATTGCGATCAGCTCCGGGTGGTCGCTTTCGAGCCAGCGATTCGGCTGCGTATCTGCAGGTTCCGGGGCGCGGTCGACGCTGCCGGCCGGATCGACGGTCAGGCGCAGGCCGCTGGCCTCGGCGCGCCGTTCCTGTCCTGGCAGGCTGATGAGGGAGGGCGCCTTGCCATCAAACTCCATCGCATAGCGCAGCGTTCGCTGGCGCTCGCGCGGCGTCAGTTCGCGCGGCGCACGCACCGAGGTGGCGGCAAGAATGTCGGTTGGCTGATTGGCTGCGTTGGCACAGGCCTGGTCGCAGGCCAGCGCCTCCAGATGAACGCCCAGCATCGGCAGGCGCATCCGGCGCAGCGCAAAGTCGCCGCGGTCGACCCACAGTTCACTTTCAACGCTGCTGCCAGCCACGTTCATGACCTGGCGCAGCGCCAGCAATTGCTCGCTGCGGCCAAAAAGGTCAACCGTCTGCACGCCGAGAACTTCGCTGCTGATTGGTATCGCCTGCAGCGCGTCGAGGTCAAAGTGGATCAGCTGGTAGCGCGTTCCCGTGCGCGTGCCGGCCTTGACTGCGGCGAGTCGCTGGCCTTCAGCGAGCAGCGCGCCCTCGGGCCATTCGAAGCGCTGCTGTTGGCCCTCGCCCTGCAGGATGTGCACGTTGGCCACGCCGTCTGCCACGGTGCCTTCGATTTCGGTCCGACTGCCGCCGAGGTCGATGACGCTGCGAAATCCCAGCGGCTCGCCAAGCACGGTTTCCCGCATCAGCTGATCGCTGACGATGTTCAGCGCCTGGCCGTCTCGGTCCAGCGCCAACTGCAGCCGCTGGCGGGTGTCCACGCCGGTCGCCGATTCGGTCCGCTCACTCAGCATCTGGCCGATTTTTCGGCCATCCAGATGCACGCTGTACCACTGCCGCTGGGGCTCCGAGGCGGCCGCAGCCGGGCGCATGGCAAGCATTAGCAGCAGCGCAAGGGCGGCGCCTGCACGCCACCCGCGCTGCGCGCGCGAGTGATTCATCGCCAAATGATGACAGCCCGCTATCGCCACCGCAAAGTCATGCCGAAGTGACCGAGCTCAGTTCGCGGTGCCAGCAAGGCGCAAATCCACCCAGACCATGCGATGGTCGGATGCCTTGAGCCATTGCGCTTCGGGATGTTCGGGCGGGGGCCAGAAAACGCCGCTGCGAACCACGTCAAAGTCGGTCGACGGCAACACGTAGTCGACCCGCATGCTGCCGATGCGCGGACCAAAGGCCGCGGTGGACTGCTCGGCCGGGGTGCGCCGAACGCGCGCGGCATCAAAGCGCTCCGCTTCGTAGATCGTCGCGCCACCGCTCACCGGTGCGGGATAGCGCAAGACCCGCGGATGCTCGAGCAGTTGCGTGATCGCTCCGGGCACGCTGTCGCCTTCGGCGGGATCGGCGTTGTAGTCGCCCACAATCACAAAGCGGGCGTCTTGCGCGAGCCCACCGCAGCGTCCAGCGTCATCGCACAGCCACGCCGCCGGCGCGTCGGACAGATAGTCGGACCATAGGCGGATCTCGTCAGAATTGCGCCGTCCGTTGCGGTCTTCCGGCCCGTCGAACACCGGTGGCGTCGGGTGTGCCGCGAGCAGGTGCAGCGGGCCCAGCGGGGTTTCGATCCGCACGTCCCAATGCGATTTCGAGGACAGCCGCAGCTGCGTCCAGACCTCGGGTGAATACCAAGGCTGCTGGCTTGCCGGGGCCACCGGTGCCAGCGCATTGGGCATCGCACTCCAACGCAGATTCTGGAACGTGCGCACCTGCTCGACGCTGATGGGAAACCGCGAAAGGACCAGCATGCCGTATTGGCCCGGATGGTTGCCGAAGCCCCAGGCATCGCCCGCTCCGGTGCGAGTGCCATCGCCGGTCAGGTCCAGGCCGCTCGGCACGCCGGTGTTGACCGGCGCGTCGAAGCGATGTGGAAACTCGATCGCGCGCTCACCAAACTGGCCGTCGCCCAGATAGCGCTCAACAAACAGGTGGGCAGCGCGACCGGCCTCGTCAAAATCGAACTCATTGAGCAGCAGTACGTCTGGCCGCACCCGCTGGATGACCGCTGCGACCTGCTTGGCCGGCAGGCGGTCGCCCTCGAGCTGTTTGATCAGCCCCCCGGCCTGGTCGCTGTTGAGCGACACGTTGAAGGTCGCCACCCGCAGCGGCCGCATCAGCGGGCCTCCGGCCGGATCATCGGCAGCGCAGGCAAATGCGGCACCAAGCAAGGCAACCAGAAGGGCGAGGGCGTGAGGGTGTCGGCGAGCATCGATCATGCGCCGGATTCTCGCATGGCCTCATGAGCGGCCGGTTACCTCGAGTGGACGCCAACCGCTCGGACCAAGCGCCTCAGCCGGCCGAAAGCCGGACTTGTAGTCCATCTTCGGATGCCCGTCGAGCCAGAATCCGAGGTAGAGGTAGTCGCGAGCGTGGCGCTGCGCCCACTCGATCTGCCGCAGGATTGCCAGGCTGCCCAGCCCGCGCGGCGCAAGCGCCCGGTCCGGATCGTAGAAGGTATAGACCGCTGACAGCGCGTCGGCCAGTACGTCGGTCACCGCCACCGCCAGCAGCCGGTTGCCCTCACGCAGCTCGAAGAACCGCGTTGGGCTCCACTCGCTGGTGAGAAAGGCATCGAACTCGTCCGGTCCGCCTGCCTCCATCCCGCCGCCGGTATGACGACTGGCAAGGTAGCGCCGATACAGCGCATAGCGCTCGGTGCTGCGTCTAGGCGGCAGGTCGACCAGTTCAACCCCCGAATTGCGCGTCAGGCAGCGTCGCTGGCTGCGATTGGGCGCGAATGCGGCGACCTTCAGACGCATCGGTACGCAGGCGCGGCACGCGGGACAGCGCGGCCGATACACGTGCCCGCCCGAACGCCGGAAACCGACCGCCAGCATCTGCGAGTAGGCCGCGCCGATGCCCGGATCATTGGGGTCGAGCAGAACGTCGCGCGCGACCCGCTCCGGCCAATAGCCACAGGCATGCTCGGGGGTCTGGAACAGCTTGATTGCGGCATCCTGCATGTGGCGATGCTAGCAGCCTGTCGGACTTCGCCCGCAGGTTTCATGAATTCGCGCGATGATCGCGCAGGATGTTGTTCGCACAGGAGATTTTCCGAAGGAGCGGCGTAGCGAGCCATACGACCGACTGAGGAAAATCTCCTGTGCGGACAAGAGACAAGCGAGGGCGTGTGAGATTCATGAAACATGCGGGTTAGGGTCGGCCGGGCTGCAAATCCGTCTGCGCGGTCCCAGTGTTCAAGTCGATCATGCTGCCGATTCTTGCCCCACCGCGCCGCCGCGAGCCTGCAAAGCGTCGCGGTTTGTCCTGCCGCCGTCGACAATCGCCTCGACCACCCAAGCCTGACAGCGTTGTCGTGCTGCCCGGCGGGTCGCGACTCAGTGCATTTCACTCAGCGCAAGGCCGCCGGCGATGCCGGCGGAACCCAGAACGATGCCCAGGGCCATGCCCCAGAGCGCGTACTTGCGCTCGAGCTGGCGGGAGGCGCGCGCGCCAGCGGGATCGCGGCGCGCTTCGATGGCGTGGCGGCGGGCGAGGATGCGCGGCAGCCACAGCAGGTTCATCGCGCCGAGCACGGCGATCAGGAGGGCGAATACGGCGGTCGGAGCGATCACGCCATGGGCCAGTACGCCAAATGACATCAGGCCGGTCAAGGCGACGACCAGGAGTATTCCGGCCACCGCAAACAACGAAAGCTGGCGCTTCTCCTCGGCGTCGATGGCCGTGATCCAGTAACGCCGGACCCCAAACAGAACGGCAGCGATGCCCACCACCAGCGCGAACAGCACCCCGCCAGCGAGACCGACCATCAGTCGCGATGCCCCCTTGCCGGCAACGCCGGTACCGAGCAGCAGCTTGCTCAGGCCTTTGCCCACTGCTGCCGCACCGCCGGCCGCCACGGCGGCTGCAGCAGGCTGGCTGACCGTCAGGCCGGCCACCACCAGCGTAGTGAAGGCCAGCCCGGGAGCGGTGGCCAGTGCCGCCCGGCCAAGCCGTTCGAGCATCTCGTCACGCAGGCTTTGACGGGCGCGGGAGAGCCGCTTGCGAACGGCGGCGTCCTGCATGCCCAACAGGCTGGCGACTTGCTTGGACGACTGTCCTTCGCGATAGTAAATCAGCAGGATCTCGCGGGTTTCTTCCGGCAGGTCGTCGATCAGTTCGGCGACCACCGCTTCCTCGTGCTGTCGCGACAGCAGTTCGGGATGGTCGGGTGTCGGGTCGGCGACGATCGCCAGGATGGTGTCCATGTCGCCGTCATAGCGCTTCTCGGTGACTCGGCGACGCAGGTGATCGCGGGCCAGATTGCGGGTGATCTGGCGCAGCCACGGCAGGAAGCTCGATGAGCTGCGCAGCTGCCGAAGGTTGGTCCAGGCATTGAGGAATGCCTCCTGCGCGATGTCTTCGCTGGCCTGGATATCGCGAACAATTGACAGCGCGATCGCGGTGATGCCGCGCTGGCAGCCGCAGACGATTTGCCCGAAGGCTTCCTGGTCGCCGGTCTGGGCGGCCGGCAGGTGGAGTTCGATCAGGCTCAGCAGGGCGTCAGAGGACATCGGTGTTCACGGCAGTCACGGGTGCTGGAAGGACGTGGCAATGCTCCAAGTGTGACGCCTCAGCCCAAGCCAAGCATCCGCGCCGAAGTCAGCCCGGCCAGCAGGGTCAGGATGATCAGCAGGATCGAGCGCATGTGGCTGACGGTCGACCGCCTGGGCGCAGTGGCCGACGCCGGCATGAACAGCGGGGATTCCGAACGCGTCGACTCCATCAGGCCGGCCTGGCGCAACAGGTCGCGCGCCAGGCGCTGATCGTCCGACTTGACCACCCAGACGGCCGGCTGCGGGTGTCGTCCGGGTTCGGCATAGCTGAAATGGCCGCGTTGCTTGCCCTTGTAGGAGCGGCTTTGCTCGGTCCAGGTCTCGATGCCCGCATCGTTGAGCAGCCGCGCTACGCTTTCGACCGTTTCGAGTCGTTGGGAGGTGAACACTTGACGCATGGTTCGGTTGCCGCAGGTTGCCAGGACGGCGGCATGATAGTCCAGCTTCCATCGACGAAGTCTGAAAGCACGCTGTCCTGCGTTTGCCGCCGGCTCAGGCCGACGGCTCGACCGGAACGACCGGAACGACCCGGATCATGCCTTCCTGCGCGGTAGCGGCGATCAGGGTTCCGGCATGGTCATAGATGCTGCCGCGCGCCAAACCTCGCGAGCCCTGGGCGCTGGGGCTGTCGCAGGCGTACAGCAGCCATTCGTCGACCCGGAACGGACGCAGAAACCACATCGCATGATCGAGGCTGGCCATCTGGACGTTTGGCTGCAGGTAGGAGATGCCGTGCGGAAAGGTGGTGGTGCCGATCAGATGAAAGTCCGATGCATAGGCGAGCATGGCCCGGTGCAGGGCGGGATCATCCGGAATCCGGTCGATCAGTCGGAACCATACCTGCTGGTAGGGCGGGCGCTTGGTCGGTTTGAGCTCGTTGCGCGGGTAGACGTGGCGGAACTCGAAAGGACCCTTGCGGAACATCCAGCGGCGCATCTTGGGCGGCAGTTGGGCCAGCGTCTGGGTGTCGTAGGTTTCGGCCTCCGGCAGGTCCTCGGGCTTGGGCACTTCGGGCGGCGAGAGCTGGTGCGACGCGCCGTCTTCGGGCGCATGGAAGCTGCTCGACAGGACGAAGATTGGCTTGCCGTGCTGGATGGCGGTCACTCGTCGAGCCGAAAAGCTGCCGCCGTCGCGGGTCCGCTCGACGTCGTAGACGATCGGGTGTTCGACGTCGCCGGCGCGCAGGAAATAGGCATGCAACGAGTGCACCGCGCGCTCGGCGTCGACGGTTTGCTGCGCGGCCGACAGCGATTGTCCGAGCACCTGGCCGCCAAACACGTAGCGGGTGCCGATATCGCGACTGGCGCCGCGAAACAGATTGTCCTCCAGGCGTTCCAGCGCCAGCAGGTCAAGCAGCTCGGAGACGACGGTTTGCATGGGGCGGTGGCGCTCCAGGGCAGGATCACGGATGGTGCGCTGCAGTATACGGAGTCACGGCGCCAACTCCGGCGGCGTGAAAACTGGGAAACTGCGGCGTCCTCCGACCCGTGCCGGCGCCCGTGCGACTGTTCTCCGCTCTGTTCGAGAATCCAAGCCACTACCCGCTGGGCTACCGGCCCGCGCTCGATGGCCTGCGCGGCACCATGACGCTGGGCGTGATGGCCGCGCACGTGAAGGAGAGCTGGTGTCCCGGCTCGTTTGTCTACATGGACACCTTTTTCATCATGAGCGCGTACCTGATTACCGCGCTGCTGCTGAAGGGCTGGCGCCGCGACGGCCAGTTCCACTACGCACGCTTCTACTACCGCCGCGCGCTGCGCCTGTTTCCGGCCAACTACGCGATGCTGCTGCTGTTTGCGCTCGCCGCCTGGCTCCTGTTGGATGACGTTGGAGGTCACCTGAAACAGATCGTGGTGGCGGGTCTGTACGTCTCGAACTGGACCCGCGCCTTCGAAGTGCCGATGCCGCAGTTTCTCGGCCACACCTGGTCGCTGTCGATCGAAGAGCAGTACTACCTGCTTTGGCCGCTGCTGCTGTCGGCGCTGCTCAAGCTGTGTGGTCTGCGTATGCGCACGGTGGCACTGGTCCTCGCTGTTGCCGTCGGATTTGCGCTATGGCGCAGTTGGCTCACCTTCGAGGGGGTGTCGATTGCGCGGCTCTACAACGGCACCGATACGCGTGCCGACGCGCTGCTGCTGGGCTGTGCGCTGGGAATTGCGCTGGCCCTGCCGCAGGTGCGCGACGACCCGCGTCTGCAGCGCTGGGCGGCGCGCCTGGCCATGCCCATCGTCATCGCCCTGGTGATCGCCGGCTACACCCTGCAGTGGGAGATGCGCGCGATGTATGCCGGCGGCAGCTTCTTCTTCTCGGTGCTCTCGACCCTGCTGGTGGCAGCGCTGGCCTTGCCCCAGATCACCATGGCGCACCGGATCTTCGCGCTGCCGCCGCTGGTATTTCTAGGCCGCATTTGCTACGGCCTGTACCTGTGGCACTTCCCGATCTACAACGTGCTGCGGTTTGCGTTCGGTATGGAGACCCTTGGCGTAGCGCTGATCGGGGTGCCGCTCACGTTTGCGTTTGCCATTGCGTCCTACCTTTGGATTGAACGCCCGTTTTTAGCCCTCAAGGACGCGATGCCGGAGGCCAAGCGGTGATCGGTTGCGTAACGCGCGCATCGACTGTCTGCAATCGTCAGTCGCGGTAGGCTGCTCGCATGGCGCACCTGCCCACCCGCGAAGTCTCGCCCAAGCAACCCGGCCTGCGCCGTCATGTGCTCAATGCGGACGTTGAGCAGGCGGTCGCCGCGCTGGCGACCCCGCGTTCCGAGGACTCACGGGGTCAGGCGGAAATCGAGTTGGCCTGGATGCTGCGCCAGCGGGACGGGCAGCGGGCGCTGGCACTGGCAGACGCGGCCGAGGCGCGGCTGCTTGCGCAAGGTGGCGCCGTGCCGCCAGCGCTGCGGGCGCGCTTGGCGCTGGTCCGCGGCGAGGTGCTCTGGCTGCAGGCCGCGCTCGACGCCGCGCAAGCACAGGTCGCCATTGCCTGGGAGGCGGCGAGTGAACTGGGCGACGGATACGCGCTCTCGGACGGGCACTGGCTGCTGGCATGGATCGCCGCCGACCGCGGCGATCTGGACGCACGCGATACCGAGTTGGCGCTGTCGGTGGACGCTGCCCGCCGCGCTGGCGATGCGCTGCGGGCGGACATCGGGGAAGCCGCGCTGGCACGCTCGTGGGTGTTTCGCGATCTGAATGCCGCGGTGCAGCGTTGGGGCGCTCGCTATCAGGGCCGGGCGCTCGACATGGATCCTGCGCTGGCGGTGTGGGTAGCCGACTACTGCGCGCTGGTCGCGAGCAAGTCGCAGCAGATGGGGCCGGCGGTGGCGTACGGCGTGCGCATGCACGAGGCGGCGTTGGCCACCGGTCAACTGACGCGCGCGATCACGGCGGCGAGCAACGTCGGATTCGACCTGACCCGGCTCAATGACCTGCAGGGCGCGCTCGAGTGGCTGCAGCAGGCGCTCGATCTTGCCCGTAGCCGCAGTTGGCCGGGAAGTCTGGGCGTGTGCCTCACCGAGACGGCTGAGACCCTGCGACGACTCGGCCGGCTGGATGCCGCGCAGGCGCTGCTCGATGAGGCGCTGGTGGTGCTGCGGCCGCTGGGTCGCAGCCGCTGGCAGGCGCTGGCGCTCAACTACCGCGGCGATCTGGAGCTCGACCGCGGCGATCCGGCGGCGGCGTTGCTGCAGTTCGAGCAGCTGCGGACCCTGGCCGACGCGCTCAACCAGGCCGACCTGCAGGCCATCGCCCGCCGCGGGCAAGCCCACGCGTTGTCGTATCTGGATCGGCCTGTCGAGGCGTTGCGGGTTGCCAAGGCGGCGCTGGCGCTGGCCCAGCAACAGGGTGACGCATACAACCAGATCTCCGCGCTACGGGTGCTGGCAGACATTCATGCCCGGCATCCCGATGTGGATGACGATGCGGGCCGCGCCCTGCCGTACCTGCAGCAGGCGCTGCAGATTGCCGGCGCAATCGAAGGTTTCGCCACGCCGGCCGAGCTGCTGGAAGCGACCGCCCGCGAACTGGCAAAGCGCGGCGACCATGCGGCCGCCTATCAGCTCTGCCAGCAGGCGCTGGCGGCCCGCGACCGCAGTCACAGCGAGCAGATCAGCCAGCGCGCGGTGGCCATGCAGATCCGCCAGCAAACCGCCCAGGTCCGGGCTGAGGCCGAGCATCACCGGCAGCTGGCCGCGGCCGAAGCCCGTCGCGCTGAGACGCTGCAGCACACCGGCGCCACGCTGGAGCGTCTGGGGGCCGTCGGTCAGGCCATCACCGCCACGCTGGAGCTGGATGCGGTGCTGCAGACGCTGCGCCGGCACGCTGGCGAGCTGCTCGATGCGAGCACGCTCGGCATCTACCTGATGGACGCGGACGGCCAGCGGCTGCGTTCGGCGCTGTTGATCGAGGACGAGTGCGAGCTGGCGCCCGATCTGGTCGACCTGAGCAGCGACCTGCGGCACGCGGCGCGCTGCGCCCGGCAGGGCGTCGAGATCGCCATCGAACGGGCGGCAGCGGACGCTGATCCCAGTCAGGTGCCCGGTTCGCTCGCCACCCTCAGCGCCCTGTTCGCGCCGCTGTTGATCGGCGACCGGTTGCTGGGCGTGATCACGGTGCAATCGTTGCGGCCCGCCGCCTATGGCGAGCGCGAGCGGCTGGTGCTGCGCAGCCTGGCCGCCTACGGCGCGATTGCTCTGGACAACGCGGCCGCCTATCGGCAGCTGGCGTTGGCGCACCACGAGCTGCAGCTGCTCAGCGAGCTTTCCGGCGCGCTGCAGGCCTGCCCGGATCTGACTGCCGCCGCTGCCTGCCTGGCGCGTTACGGACCGCAGCTGCTGCCCGACAGCCGCGCCGTGCTGTACACGCAGGATGCATCCGGAGTTTATGGAAAGTGCGTCGCCTGGGGCGCTGCCGCTGCTGTCGTGGCGGTCCCTGATGGGGTGCTGATCACCGACTGCGCCGCACTGCAGTTGGGCCAGCCGCAGTGGTGGCTGCACGGCGGCCCGCTGCAGCAGTGTCAGCACGCGCGTCGGTGGCTGCCGGAGGAGGGGCTGCAGGGGTGCCTGCCGCTGCTCGCTGACGGCTCCCCCTTCGGATTGCTGCAGGTCGCTCTGGGCACGCCGCCGAGCGGAACGAGCGCCGACCGGCGGCAGCCTCTGGCGCTGGCATTGATCGAGCAATCGGCGCTCGCACTGGCCAATCTGCGGCTGCGCGACGCCCTGAGTGAACAGGCGCTGCGCGATCCGTTGACCGGTGTTTACAACCGCCGCTATCTGGACGAGACCTTGCCGCGGGAGCTGCTGCGCTGCCAACGCGGCGCCACCCGGCTGGCCGTGGCGATGATCGATGTGGACTACTTCAAGCGGATCAACGACAGCTACGGGCACGCCTTTGGCGACCGCGTGCTGCAGGCCATCGCGGCCACGCTGCTGTCGGTGTTTCGGCGCAGCGATGTGGTCTGCCGCTATGGCGGCGAGGAGTTTCTGGTCGTGCTGCAGGAGGTCGGGCTGGACGCGGCGGCGCAGCGGGTCGAGGCCCTGCTGCGCGCGGTACGCGGGCTGCATCTTGAATATCAGGGCCAGCCGCTGCCGGCCATGAGTGTATCGATTGGCCTCGCGGCCTTTCCGCAGCATGGCGGCGACGCCAGCGGGCTGGTGGCCGCGGCGGACGCCGCGCTGTACCAGGCCAAGCAGGCCGGCCGCGACCGCATGCAGGTGGCCTCAGCGCCATGAACAGGATGCTGCCGCCACGGCTGATCGCGGTCAGCGGTCGCTATGCCGCTCGGCTTCCGCGGCAGACGGGTCAGTGGGAGCAGTTTCGGGGGCACGTCGCGGCAGGCTGACTGACTGCAGCACGCGGGGCCAGGGAAAAAGCGGGCCCGGATCGCGCTTGCGGGCAATGATCACACTCGGGTCGTCCGCGGCGGCAATCTGCTGGCGATCCAGATCCTCGTGTCCGGCGATCCATTGCAGTGCCGGCAGGTCACGAGTGAGCTGGTTGAGAAGGGTGATCAGCGCGGCGATCTGGGCGTCCGGATAGGGCTCGTTCATGCCCTGGTGATCGCTGTCGAACCAGCGCGGATGGCGGCCGCTATTGACCAGTTCGATTCCCAGCGTGGTGTGATTGAAGCCGCGCACGTGGTGAGCGACGCGGGTGGCGATGACGTAGCGCAGCACCTGGCCGTCACGATCAATATAGTAGTGGCCACTGTTGCCGGTTCCGCTGGCCGGGTATTGCACGTGCTCGCCGAACGCGCGCGCGCTGGCCAGGTTGGGGGTCTCGGTGCAGTGGATGACAATGCCCTCGATCGCGGCGGTTGAGCGCTCATCCAGATGCTGCAGATAGGGCAGCGGGTGATCGATGATTGGCAGCGGCGGCAGGTCAGGAAACATCGCTGCATGCTAGCATTCGCGCGCTTTTCAACGGTTCTCAGGCCATGGCATTCTCTTCCGGCAGCGCGTTGGCGCGCCTGCTCGCGCAGTTTCCGCGGGCCGGGCGGGTCGAGTGGATCGGGCTGCGCCCGGCGCGTGATGTGCCAATGCTTGAAGTTGACGCCGCCGAGGCGGTCGCCGGGGCTGGTCTGCGCGGTGATCGTTATGTCGGCGGCAGCGGCAAGCGCGGCCTCACCCTGATCCAGGCCGAGCATCTGCCGGCGATTGCCGCGCTGTCAGGGAACCCCGAGGTGAATCCGGCGCTGCTGCGACGCAACCTGGTGGTATCGGGCCTGCCGCTTATCGCGCTCAAGGGCTGCCGTTTCTGGGTCGGCGAGGTGCTGTGTGAAGGCACCGGTCCGTGCGATCCGTGCTCGCGGATGGAGGATGCACTCGGGTCCGGTGGCTACAACGCCATGCGCGGACACGGGGGCCTGACGGCGCGCGTTCTGAGCGGCGGTTGGATACGCACCGGTGATCCGCTGCGCGCCGCGGCCACAGCGGCTGACGCCACATTGGCGGTGGTCGCGTGAGCGTGCAGCGTGATTCTGTGCGGCGCAACAGGCGCTCACGATGATCGGTCACTGCATCCTCTCGCACGGGCTGGAGAGCGGGCCCGAGGCGACCAAGGTCAGCGCACTGGCGGAAGCGGCTGAAGGGCTGGGCTGGAGCAGCGAGCGCCCGGACTACCGTGACATCGACGCCACCCGCGATGTTCGCGAAGTGCATACGCGGCTGCTGCGACTGCACGTCCAGTGCGCGAGCGCAGGGCGGCCGCTGGTGCTGGCCGGATCAAGCATGGGTGCGTTCATTTCGGCGCTGGCGAGCTGCAAAGTCGAGTGCGCGGGATTGTTTCTGATCGCGCCGCCGGTGGCGCTGCTGGACTTTGGTCGGCAGCTGGAGGCCGCGCGGGTTCCGACCTGCATCATTCACGGCTGGGACGATGAACTGATCCCAGCCGTAGACGTGGTGCGCTGGGCGCAGCTGCGTCGCGCCAAGCTGATTCTGGTCAACGACAGTCACCGCCTGACCGGCCACGTCGACTTCTGCGCCGCCGAGTTCGGTCGCTTCCTGGCCAGTCTGTGAGTCCGGGCATGGTCCGCGCCTTCGCGCCCTGCGCCAAGGGCCTTGAGTACCTGCTGGTCGATGAGATCAAGGCGCTGGGCGCCGAGCAGGCGCGCGAGTCGCTGGCCGGCGTGTATTTCGAGGGCAGCATCGAGACCGTCTATCGCGCGGTGCTGTGGTCGCGGCTGGCCAGCCGCATTCTGCTGCCGCTGGCCGAATTCGATGCCGCCGACGGCGAGGCGCTCTATGAGGGCGCGGGAACGGTCAACTGGGATGAGCATCTGGCCGCCTCCGGCACGCTGGCGGTGGATGCGAGCCTGGTCCAGAGCCAGCTGACCCACGACCGCTACGTCGCCCAGCGGGTCAAGGATGCGGTGGTCGATCAGCTGCGCGCGCGCCACGGCGAGCGGCCCAGCGTTGATACCGTCACCCCCGATGTGCGCATCAACCTCTTCATCCGGCGCGACCGCGCCAGTCTGGCCATTGATCTGTCGGGCGGCGGACTGCATCGCCGCGGCTGGCGGATCGGGCAGGGCGGCGCACCGCTCAAGGAGACGCTTGCCTGTGCCGTGCTGCTGCGCGGCGGCTGGCCGGCGATCGCCGAGGCCGGCGGCGCCCTGCTTGATCCCATGTGCGGATCCGGCACGCTCCTGATCGAAGGCGCACGCATGGCCGCCGATGTCGCCCCCGGCAGCGGTCGCCGCCACGACGGTCTTCGCGGCTGGCGTGGCTGCGACAGCGCCCTCTGGCAGCGGCTGCAGGCGGAGGCCAGCGCGCGCGCCGGCGCTGGGCTGGAGCGGCTGGCCGCAGTGCACTTTGGTTCCGACGTGGATTCCGAAGCAGTGGCCACCGCGCGCAGCAACATCGAGGCTGCCGGACTTTCCGGCTTGATCCATGTCGATCACGCCGATGTAAGCCAGCTGCGCCGTCCGCCGGGCGCCGAGCGCGGGCTGGTCGTCTGCAATCCTCCGTATGACGAGCGGATGGCAGCCGACCCCGAGCTTTACCGACGTCTTGGCGCAGCCTTGCGACGGGAGCTGCCCGGCTGGCGCAGCGCGGTCCTGACCGCCGATGAGGGATTGGGTCGGGCGATTGGCCTGCATCCGGACAAGCGCTATGTGCTGTTCAACGGCGCCCTGCGCTGCACGCTGCTTTGTGCCGACATCCGGGCCGTCGAGACGCGCATCGAACGACCAGCGGAGCCGCTCAGCCCCGGTGCGCAAATGGTCGCCAACCGGCTGCGCAAGAATCTGCGCGGCCTGAAGGCGTGGCGCAGCCGCGAACAGATCGACTGCTATCGCGTCTACGACGCCGACCTTCCCGAGTATGCCGCGGCCATCGACGTCTACACCGAGGCCGACGCCGAGCGGCGGGTCTGGCTGCACGTGCAGGAGTACCAGGCGCCGGCCGAGATTCCGCCCGAGGACAGCCGCCGCCGGCTTGGCGATCTGGTTCGGGCTGCGGCAGATGCGCTGGCAGTGCCGCGTGAGCGCGTCGCGACCAAGACCCGCGTGCGCGGCAAGGGTGGCAGCAAGTACGGTGTGATTGAGCGGCGTGGCGAGACGCTCACGGTGCTGGAGGGCGGTCTTCGTTTTGAGGTCAATCTGTTTGACTATCTGGACACCGGACTGTTTCTCGATCACCGCCCCAGTCGGCTGCGGCTGCGCGAGCTCAGCGCCGGGCGCGACGTGCTGAACCTGTTCTGCTACACCGGCGCCGCCAGCGTGCACGCCGCCGCTGGCAGAGCCCGCAGCACGACCAGCGTTGACCTGTCGGCCACCTATCTTCAGTGGGCCAGCCGAAACCTGGCGCTGAACGGCTTCGCTGGCGCGGATCACCGGCTGGTGCAGGCCGACGTGATCGCCTGGCTGGCCGCCGAGCGCAGCCGCTACGACCTGATCTTCTGTGATCCGCCGACGTTCTCAAACTCGGCGCGCGCTGACGACTTCGACGTCCAACGTGACCACGTTGCGCTGCTGCAGGCCTGCCTGGCGCGTCTGCGTCCAGGTGGCACCCTCCTGTTTTCGACCAACGCCAGGCGCTTCCGGCTGGACCTTGAGGCGTTCTCGGGGACCGAAATCGTCGACACCCAGCGCGACCGCCTGCCGCCGGATTTTGCCCGCAACCCGCGGATCCACCAGTGCTGGGAGCTGCACGGCTGACCCGGATCGGCCGCCGTGATTCTCTGACGCATGCTTGACCATAATCCAGCCATGCGATTCGCCGTCACCGTCATCAGCCCGCTGGACTATTCCCACAGCCAGGCGTTCACCGACGTCGCGCTGGCGCTGCACGGATCACTGCAGGATCTGGGGCACGATTCGCTGCTGTCGACCCGGCTCGACAACCGCGGTCGCCGACATCTGATCTTCGGTGCCAACCTGCTGCCGCGCTATCCCATGCCCGTGCCGCCTGATGCGGTGGTGATCAACCTCGAGCAGGTCAGCGCAGACAGCGTGTGGATGACGCCTGCCTATGTCGAGATCCTGCGGCGCTGCACAGTGTGGGACTACAGCGGCGCAAACATTGCACGTCTGGGCAGGCTTGGCGTACAGGCTGCGCTGTTGCCAATCGGCTATCACCCGCAGCTGAGCCGGATCACGCTGGGTCCCTCGCCCGACATCGACGTGCTGTTTTACGGCAGCGTCAGCGACCGCCGACGCACGCTGCTGCTGGCGCTGGATGACGCCGGTGTGCGCCTGCACGTCGCCTTCAACGTATACGGTCGTGAGCGCGATGCACTCATTGCGCGCAGCAAGCTGGTGCTGAATCTGCACCACTACTCGGCGCAGGTGTTCGAACTGGCGCGGGTGTCGTACCTGCTCGCCAACCGGGTCTGCGTGGTGTCGGAGCGCGGCCAGGATGACGCGCTTGAGCAACCGTTCGAGTCGGCCGTGAAGTTCGCGACGTACGACGGGCTGGTCGCCGCCTGCCTCGCCTTGCTGGCCGACCCGGCGGCGCGTCTGGCTCTGGCGCAGCGGGGCTTCGAATACTTTTCGGGCTGCAATTCTGCATCGGCACTGGCGCAGCGGCTGGCTGAGCTGCCGACCGAACGGTAGATGCTCACGGAAGCTTTGGTAAAGCGGAGTTGGTAAACCGGAGTTGGTAGAGCGGAGTTGGTAAAGCGAAGTTGGTAGAGCGGAGTTGGTAGAGCGGAGTTCGTGAAGCGGAGTTCGTAAAGCGGAGTTCGTGAAGCGGAGTTGGTAGAGCGGAGCTTGCTCCGCTGCAGCCTGCAGCGCTGCGGAATCCTTGCAGGCGCAGCCGAGCAAGCTCGGCACTTGCCCGCATGTTTCATGAATCCCGCACGCCCTCGCTTCCCTCTTGTCCGCACAAGGGTTTTTCCGCAGTCGGTCGGTCCGATACGCCGCTCCTTTTCGGAAAACCCCTTGTGCGAACAATATGGTGCGCGATCATCGTGCGAATTCATGAAGCATGCGGGTCAGGAGCGCATTGCGCGGTGCGAGCGCGTCGCTACGTGCAGGCGCTGGCGGACGTTTCGTGTGGCCAGGATCGCCCGCGCGCGCGCGATAAGCCAACACTGAAGCCGTCCGGCGCAGCGATTGGGCACGGCGCGCCCGCCGGGCGCATATTGACGGCGCGCCACGGGCAGGCAATGCTGCCGCGGCACCGCCGCTGCCAGCAGCGACCGCGCATTTGGAATCAGGGGCCGCCGTCGCACGCATGCACAATCGACCCAAGTCCCAGCATCCGTTCCGGCCAACGCCGGATCAGTGGCGCTTCTTTCGCCAATGGCTGAAGAATCCGCTTGCCGTGGCCGCCATTTCTCCTTCAAGCCAGCAGCTGGCCAAGCAGATGATTGCCGAGCTTCCGGAAGGAAGCCGTCGCGTCGTCGAGCTCGGCGGCGGCACCGGCGTGTTCACCCAGGCCCTCATCGATCACGGCATTGCGCCGCCCGACATGCTGGTGCTCGAACTCAACGAGGATCTGCATCTTCACCTGCAGCAGCGCTTTCCGCAGGCGCACGTGGTGTGTGGCGACGCCGCCGCGCTGGACACGATTGCCGCCAGCTGCGGCTATTCCGCCGCCGGTCCGGCGGACGCGGTGCTTTCGGGACTGGGTCTGCTGTCGATGAGCCGGGCGACCCAGCGGGCGATTGTTGAAGCCGCGTTCTCGTTGCTGGCACCGGAAGGGCGACTGATCCAGTTCACCTACGGTCCCAGCTGCCCGGTGAGTAAAGAAGTACTCACTGCCCTCGGCCTGAAGTCGCGGCGCGCCAGCATGACGCTGTGGAACATGCCGCCTGCCACTGTTTACGTGTTCAGCCGGCAACGCTCAAAGGCGATCACGCCAACCTCCATGCGCTGACGCGCGCGGCAGTTCCCGCCGAACCGACGCGATTTGCGACAATCCGCGGCCCAGACGAATACCGACGGTCCGTGAGTAGCGAAATCGAGCTTGAAATTGTCGACCTGAGCCACGACGGCCGCGGCGTTGGCCGGATCGACGGCAAGGCCGTGTTCGTCGCCGGGGCGCTTGCGGGCGAGCGGGTGCTGGCGCAGACCCGACAGCGCAAGCGCAGTTTCGATCAGGCGGAGCTGGTCACGGTGCTGCGGCCCTCGCCTGACCGCATCGAGCCGGGCTGCCCGCACTTCGGCCGCTGCGGCGGCTGCGCGCTGCAGCATCTGGACCCGGCGGAGCAGATTGCGGCAAAGCAGCGCGTGCTGCTGGAGAACCTGGAGCGCATCGGTCAGCTGCGCCCGCAGCAGGTGCTGGCAGCGCTGACGGCGTCGGTCTGGGGCTATCGGCGCAAGGCGCGTCTCGGCGTCAAGTACGTCCGCGCGAAGCAGCGCGTGCTGGTGGGCTTCCGCGAGGCCGCCGACCCGCGCTTCATCGCCGATATCGACAGCTGCGCGGTGCTGGTTCCGCAGGTCGGACGGCGGCTGGGCGAACTGGCGGCGCTGATCGGGGGCCTGGCCGCGCGCGAGCGTATCGCCCAGATCGAAGTGGCGGCCGGAGATCACGCCACCGCGCTGGTGTTTCGCAATCTGGAGCCGCTCGGGGCTGACGATCAGGCCGCTCTGGTGGCGTTTGGCAAACAGCACGACCTGGCCATCCTCCTGCAGCCCGGCGGCGTCGACTCGCTGCAGCTGCTGTGGCCAGCAGCGCTGCAGCTGAGCTTCGCTATTCCTGCAGCAAATGTGACCCTCGAGTTCCGCCCGCTGGATTTCGTCCAGATCAATGCCGAGCTCAACCAGAAGATGATTGCGCATGCGCTGGCCCTGCTCGATCCGCAGCCCGCTGATCGGGTGCTTGATCTGTTCTGCGGACTGGGCAACTTCACCCTGCCGCTGGCCCGGCGCGTTCGCCAGGTGGTGGGCGTGGAGGGCGATGCCGGGTTGGTCCAGCGGGCCCGCGACAACGCCGCGCGCAACGGCATCGATAACGCGCGCTTCCACGCGGCCGACCTGTCCAAGCCGCTCACCGCCGAGCCCTGGCTGAGCGAGCCGTTCGACCTGATCCTGCTGGATCCGCCGCGCACCGGCGCGGACGCCCTCATCGCCCAGCTTCCGACCCGTGGTGTGCGCCGTATCGTCTATGTTTCCTGCCATCCGGGATCGCTGGCGCGCGACGCTGCGCTGTTGGTCAACGAGCACGGCTACCGCCTGAGTGCGGCCGGCGCGATGGACATGTTTCCGCATACCGCGCACGTCGAGTCCATCGCCGTGTTTGACCGGGGCTGACCGATGGCCGTTGAGATCGAACGCAAGTTCCTGCTCGCCGATGACCGCTGGCGTATGGAAGTGACTCGCAGCCAGCGCTTGGCGCAGGGCTACCTGGGCGGCGCGCGGGTGTCGGTGCGGGTGCGGATCGGCGCAGAGCTGGCCTGGCTGACGATCAAGGCGCGCGTCGCCGGCAGCCGACGGCTGGAGTTCGAGTACCCGATACCGCTGGCCGATGCCGAGCAGCTGCTCGACGAGCTGAGCCTGCCCGGGCGGATCGAGAAGATCCGCCATCACGTGCAGGTGGGTGGCCGGCTGTGGGAGATCGATGAGTTCCTTGGTGACAATGCCGGTCTGGTCGTGGCCGAGATCGAACTGGACAAGGTCGACGCTGGGTTCGAACGTCCGTCCTGGATCGGTGCCGAGGTGACCGACCAGGCCCGCTATTACAACTCGGCGTTGGCTGAGCGACCTTTTTCCCTTTGGACGCCGGCCGAGCGCGCGGCGTGAACGGAGCGATTTGACCGTGTTGATCATCGGCATTGCCGGCCTTGAGCTGGCGCCTCACGAACGCGACTGGCTGGCGCATCCCGCCGTGAGCGGCGTGATTCTTTTCAGTCGAAATTTTGAAAGTCGCAGCCAGGTGACGCAGCTGGCTGCCGATTGCCGTCGTGCGGCGGGGCGGCCGATCCTGCTGTGTGTCGATCAGGAGGGTGGGCCGGTGCAGCGCTTTCGCGACGGCTTCAGCGCGTTGCCGCGACTGTCGCTGTTTGGCGAACGGCTGGCCAGCGAAGGCGACGCCGCGCTGGATGCCGCCGAGCAGCATGCCTGGCTGATGGCAAGCGAGATGCGCGCCATCGGCATCGATCTGAGCTTTGCGCCGGTGGTTGATCTGGGTCGCGGCAACCGTGCAATCGGCGAGCGCGCCTTCTCGGCCGAACCGGAGATCGTGGCCGCGTTCACCCGCGCCTATGTGCGCGGCATGCATGCCGCGGGCATGGCGGCGACGTTGAAGCATTTCCCAGGCCACGGATCAGTGCTGGAAGACACCCATTTCGATGCGGCGCGGGATCCGCGCGCATTCGCGACACTGGAGGCGGAAGATCTGCTGCCGTTCCGCGCCGGCATTGACGCCGGCGCCCAGGCGGTGATGCTGGCGCACGTCAGCTACCCCGACGTTGACCCGAACCCGGCCGGCTACTCGCGGCGCTGGATTGTCGACATTCTGCGCCAGCAGATGGGCTTTGCCGGAATCGCGATCAGTGATGACATCGGCATGGCGGCGGCGGAGTCGGCCGGCGGCGTGGCGGCGCGCCTGCAGGCGCACCTCGACGCCGGCTGCGATCTGGTGCTGGTCTGCGCGCCGGCACTGGTTCCGGATTCGCTGGCCGCGATGGCGGTCGATGCGCGCGTCGATCCGGCGGTCGTTGCCCTGCTGGCCGGGCGTGCGGCCCCCAGCTGGGATGAGCTGCACAGGCTGCCCCGCTGTGCGCGTGCCCAGGCTGCCCTTATCGACAGCGGACTTCGGGTAGCCTGACGCGATGAACTTTCCTACCCCCTCGCTGAGCGACGCGCTGCGCAGCGCCGACCTCATGCACGATCGGCCGGAGATCGACGCGGCGATTATCCGCATTGCCATTGCCGTGCGCAACGACTACGCCGGCCAGCGGCCGCTGTTTCTCACCGTGATGAATGGCGGCATGATTTTTGCCGGCCAGCTGGCGCTGGAACTCGGCATTGACTGCGAGTTTGACTACCTGCACGCCACCCGCTACCGCGGCGCCACCCACGGCGCCGGCCTGCGCTGGCTGCGGCTGCCCGAGGCGTCGCTGCAGCGCAAGCAGGTGCTGCTGGTGGACGACATCCTCGATGAGGGTCCGACGCTGCTGGCAGTGCGCGACTGGTGCATCGAGCAGGGCGCGGCGGACGTTCGCATCGCCGTGCTGACCCGCAAGCTGCATGATCGCTGTGTGCCGGGTCTGGTGGCCGACTATGTCGGCATCGACGTCGCCGATCGCTATCTGTTCGGATTCGGCATGGGCTACTACGAGCAGGGCCGCAACCTGCCGGCGATCTATGCGCTGCCATAGGCGCGCTGGAAGCGCGACGCAGAGAGGACCGCATGTCTGAGCGCAGTCCCGTGCTGGCCGTCATTGGCGGCACCAGCATTTACGGGCTGGCCGAGCTGCAGGCCGCCGAATCGCTGACCATCGAGACGCCGTACGGCGCGCCGTCAGGGCCGATCCGGCTGGGGCAGTTGGAGCAGCGGCGGGTCGCGTTCCTGGCCCGCCACGGCGAGGGGCACAGCCTGCCGCCGCACCGGGTCAACTACCGCGCCAATCTGTGGGCGCTGCATGCGGCGGGCGTCCGTCGGGTGCTGGCGATCAACACCGTTGGCGGCATCACCGACCGCGCCCCACCGCGCGCGCTCGTGGTTCCCGACCAGATCATCGACTACACCCACGGCCGCGAGGCGACGCTCTGGGACGGCCCCGGCAGCATGCTGCACGCCGAGTTCGGGCAGCCCTACGGCGCCGCGCTGCGGTCCGACCTGCTGGCTGCCGGTCGCCATGCTGAGGTTCCACTCGTCGATGGCGCCTGCTACGGCGCAACACAAGGTCCGCGCTTCGAGAGCGAAGCGGAGATCGCCAGAATGCGTCGCGACGGCTGCGATCTGGTCGGCATGACCGGCATGCCCGAAGCGGGCCTGGCGCGTGAGCTGGGTCTGGACTACGCCTGCCTGGCGCCGGTTGCCAACTGGGCAGCCGGCTGCGGTGACGGCGCACAGATCAGCCTGGACGACGTGTTTGCCAACCTGGCCGCCTGCACCGGACAGCTGCCGCACCTGCTGCGCGCGCTGCTGCGCGGGTAACGGCGCCAGACCGGCGCGCGGCACCGGGCTGCATTCAACGCTGCTGTGCCAACGCCCGCCGCGTCATTGGCGGCAGCCGCAGTCGGCGAAGCCGCGCAGGGGCCGACCGAGCGCAGCGAAGGCCGGGGTAGGATCGCCTCACTGGTATATGTCACTTTGACGCCGCTTCGCTCTGCTGCGGGAGGTCTGCAGGACGTTCGACAAGCGCCGAATCGATGTGCCGGGGAGGCTGGGATCGAATCGAAAAATCGACGCAATCGCTGCCAGCTACTGAGCGCCAGCGGGGGCAATGGATCGAGGGCCGAATCGATCAAAGCACGCCCCAACGCGTCGGCCAACGTGGTCGACGGTTGGCGCACGCTATTTCTCGAGAAGCGCCGCGCCGGGCTAACCCGCATGTTTCATGAATTCGCGCGATGATCGCGCAGGATGTTGTTCGCACAGGAGATTTTTCGAAGGAGCGGCGTAGCGGGCCATACGACCGACTGAGGAAAATCTCCTGTGCGGACAAGAGACAAGCGAGGGCGCGCGAGATTCATGAAACATGCGGGCTCGCTACCCGCAACGCCAAGCCGAGGCGAGTGGCTGGACCGCCGCACGCCCAGCACTAGTTGATTCAGTCAGAAACGACAATAGCCAGCGGACCAGCGTCGCATGGGCTGCCAGTCCATGGTCCGCAGGCTCTGATCTTTACCGCGCCGGCGTTTGCTCCGCCGGCGCGTGCTCTTCTGCTATCTGATCTTCTGCGCCGCAGACCGCGCTCAGGCGGCCTTGGACTTGGCCGGGACGCGCTTGGCCGGCACACGCTTGGTTGCAGTTGCCTTGGCCGCAGGCTTGCGGGTGGCAGTCGAGGCCGCGGCGCGACGCTTGGCCGGCGCCCGGCGCACGCCAAAGCGCACCAGTACGGGCTGCAGGCGGGTTTCAACTTCCGACTTGACGACCGCCAGGGTCGCCTCGGCGCGCGCACGCAGCGGCTTCACCAGCGCCTTTGCACGGGCGCGGGCCTGAGCGATGACGCCAGTCACTTGGCCACCGAAGTTGGCCACGGTGTCGTTGACGCGGTCCTGCAGGCTGCGGCCTTCGGCCAGCACCGACGAGTACAGCTTGACGCCCTGCTTGCGGCTCAGCGACACCGCGCCGATCGCTGCCAGCCACAGCTGCCGGACTTCGAAAGAATTCTTGGTTGCGCGGCTGACGCGACGCGGTTTGATCTGCTTGGCCATGAGGCACCTCTTGGGTTGATTGCACGAAACGACGGGTTGCGAAACGCCCCACGGAGCGATCCGCGCCGCAAGGGGTCGTGTCGTATCCTAGGCGTGCGGGCTAGAGCGATCACACTAGCCTCCAACGGCATCAAGCGAGGGAATGACCATGGCAAAGAGCAAGGGTTGGGCCACGTTTCCACACGACGCGAAGGCCTTCGACTTCGCCGCCGAGAAGCTCGGCAAGCACTGGACGAAATTGCACGCGGGAGACTGCGAGCCGTTCCCGGACGAAGCCCGGCTGACGAGCCTGCTGCAGGCCAATCCCACGCTCGGCAAGACGAGCGCAGCAAGCAGCATGGCCAGCACGCTGCAGCAAGCCTGGCGCGACTATCACCGCGGCGAGTTCCAGGCTGCCTATGAGGCGGGCGAATCCTTGGGCCCGCTTGGCGTTTCGGTGGCGGTCAAGGCAGCGGGCATCCACGCCGTCTACCTGCTTGACGACGAAGCCGCGCAGCTCAAGCGTTTCGAAGCGCTCAATGCGCTGGCAGAAGCCGCCTGCAAGGCGCTGCCGGATGAAATCAACGCGCACTATCGGCGCGCCTTTGCGCTTGGTCGCTACAGCCAGAGCATTTCAATTGCCAAGGCGCTCTCGCAGGGGCTGGCGGGCAAAGTCCGCGAGAGCCTTGACCGGACCCTGAAGCTCGCACCCAAGCACGCCGAGGCGCATACCGCGCTCGGGCTGTATCACTGCGAAGTGGTAAGCAAGGTCGGCGGAATGCTCGCTGGTCTGACCTACGGGGCCAAGGCCAGCACCGGGGAGAACCTGCTGAAGACGGCAATCAGGTTGACGCCCGACTCGCCGATTGCGCACATCGAGTACGGCAACGGCCTGATGCTGCTGCATGGCAGCAAACGCGAAGACGATGCAGCGGCAGCCTATGAGCAAGCCGCCAAGCTCAAACCCAAGGACGCGATGGAGAAGCTCGACGTCGAGTTCGCCAAGGCGCAGCTGGAAGACTGACCCGAAAGGCACGGCTGGCCTCGCGCACTTCGGTCCGGCCAGCGCGACCGGACCGAAGTCCAATTTGCTGCGTTACTTGCTGTTGCCCAACCAGCGCGACGCGGCGCCGCCAAGTATGGCGCCGGCGATTGGGGCTACCCAGAACAACCACAGCTGCTGGATGGCCCAACCGCCGACGAACAGCCCTACCCCGGTGCTGCGCGCCGGGTTCACCGACGTGTTGGTGACCGGAATGCTGATCAGGTGAATGAGGGTGAGCGCCAAACCGATCGCGATCGGCGCGAAGCCGGCCGGCGCCCTGGCGCTGGTCACGCCCACGATCACCAGCAAAAAGAAAAATGTCATCACCACTTCGGTAAGCGCCGCCGCACCGAGGCTATAGCCGCCCGGCGAATGCTCGCCATAGCCATTGCTGGCAAATCCGGAAGCCGCCACGTCAAAACCGGCCTGTCCGGTGGCGATCAGGTACAGCACGCCGCCGGCGAGCACGCCGCCGACGACCTGCGCGATGACATACGGCAGCAGATCCTTCGCTTCAAACCGTCCCGCCGCCCACAGGCCAAAACTCACGGCGGGATTGAAATGGCCGCCCGAGATGTGCCCAACGGCGTATGCCATGGTGAGCACGGTCAGGCCAACGGCGAGCGACACGCCGAGCAGCCCGATGCCCAACGGATTGCCGTCACCGCCAAAATTTGCCGCCAGCACCGCGCTACCGCAGCCTCCCAGCACCAGCCAGAACGTCCCGAACAGCTCTGCCCCCAACCTCTTGCTCATGTCCATCGTGCTTGCTTCCCCAAATCTCCGCCAACCCCGTGCCGGCGGAAACTGTGTCCGACAGGCTGCTGGCTGCTCAAGCAGCTAGTCGGGCGCTGGACCCGCCAGCCGCAGGGCCGCGCGGCGCCGACGCTGCGAGCGTTTGCCGTGCGCCAGCACCGCGCGAATCAGGTGGCGCGGCTGGATCGGCTTGCTCAGATAATCGTCGGCACCCGCAGTCAGCGCATCAAAGCGGGTGTCGGGCTCGTCATCACCGGACAGGAACAGCACGGAAACAAACTCCGACCCCGGCAGTGCGAGCAGCTGCTCGGTGAGTTCCAGTCCGTCCACTTCCGGCATGTGCAGGTCGACCAGGACCACATCCGGCAGCTCTTGGCGCAGCGCGCGCAGGCCGCTCATCGCGTCGTTGCAGCAAATGGCGTTGACACCTACGCGACGCAGGATGCTGGAGCAGAACAGGGTCTGCGAGGCATCGTCATCGATGACGACCACGCTTAGCGCCTCTTCGCTGCGTGCGGCAAAGATGTGCGACAGGCGCTCGGCCAGCTGCGCCGGCGCCTCGCCGCCGCGCAGAACGTGATCAGCACCGGCTCGCAGGGCGCGCACGCGCTCCTCGGTGCTGGCATCGCAGAGAACGGCTACGTAGGTCGGTCGGCAGGCGTGGCTGACGCTGCTGGCCCCTGACGAACGCCGCTGCAGATCAAGCAGTACGCCAAGGGACTCACCATCGACCACTACGCAGCTGACGCCGCTTTCCGGCAGCGCATCGGTCCAGCCAAGCGACGGCTGCAGGGTCGCCAGGTCCATGTCCAACAGTCCCAGCGCGCTGCGCAATCGGTCTATCAGGCCGAGATCCGAGCTGATGCACCAGACGCTGACCGGTCTGGGCGCCGCCGCTTGGCTGTCGTCGTCCGGCACCCTGGTGTCTACCAACGCTGAGGCGGTGGGCTCGGAAGGCCGATCAAAAGCGATCACATCATGCGCATCGTCGGGCAAATCGTCCTCGACCGAGGCGAACAACATCGAGTCGGTCAGCTCCAGCAACTCGCCCATTTGCGAACGGGTGGGTTCCGGACCGTGTCCAATGAATGCGCACAGCGCGGTGGAAAGCTCGAGCGTGGCCTCCAGCAGCGCCTCCTCGCCGCGCGAATCGGCCTCGATCGCCAATCCGTCCAGCTGCTGGTGGAGGATCTGTATCTCTGCCGGCTGCCACTGCGCCTGCACGCGCACGCAGAAACGCCGCGCCCAGTCGAGGGCCCGGTCATGCAGGGTCTGATGCGCTACTGAACTCATGCCGACAACCTACCTCGACTGCCGCCCTTGGCACTATAAAAGTTTGTCTGCTTGCTGGACTTGGCCGCCGCGAACGCCCCGCCCCGATGCCGCCGCCCGCGCGTGAAGACCGCTCATTGTGAACCCTCGCAGACCAGCCGGCCAGCGCCTGTGGCGGCTGGTACGCAACTCGCCGGACGTGTCGCCGGCTGCGCGACTCACCCCGCCCACGGCAGACGCCGGAAAACCAAAAAAATGACGAAACTGGAAAAATGACGAATCTGAACGAACTCGCCGGTGCTTGGCTTCCCAGTTCGCTGGCCAGTCGCGGCCTGTTCGCATATCTCACGAGCGGCGGTCTGCCGCACGACCGCCAGCAGAACTACAACGTCGCGGCTCCCGTCAGCAACTCGCCGAGGAGCGGATTGGGAAATCGACGGTTCTGCACAATCGCATAAAAGCTTTCGGTGACATCTGGAATACGGCAATACTCGACCAGCACCCCGGATTCCAGTTCGTCGCGCACGACGATGGATGGGACAAGTGTTACGCCATCTCGCTCCCTGGCCAGCAGACGCAGCATGGCCATGTCGTCGACTTCCGCCAGGATGGTCGGTCGGACACCGGCCAATTCGAGCACGCGATCAAATGCAACGCGGATCTCGCTGTCCAGGCTGGGCAACAAGACGGGCTCGGTGCGCAGGTCATCTGGAAAGCGAAATGGCGGCGAGCCCGGCCTTGGCCGGCCGACCAGGCTGACCGGCTGCTGATTCAGCAGGTGATTGCGAAACGGCAACGGGGCATCACGCTTGGCGGCGCTGTTGGCAAGCACGACGTCGACCGCGTGCGTCTCAAGCTGAGCCAGAAGATCTCGCATCGTTCCCGACCGCACGATCAGCTGCACGTCCGCCCGGCCAACGAGAGGCCGCAGGAAGTGCAGCTGGAAGTTGCGCGACAAGGTAGTGAGCGCCCCGATCTTGATGACCTGCCGATTCGCCGCCGGCCGGCCTTGCAGCGTGTTCAGCAGTTCATCGCCTGCGTGAAAGATGGTGTCAGCGTAGTCCAGTGCAATGCGGCCGGCCTCGGTCAGGCTGAGCCGATTGCCGCTGCGCACGAACAAAGAGTGGCCGATTCGACCTTCAAGCTTTCCCAACTGCACTGAAACCGCGGACTGCGAGATGTTCAGGCGTTCGGCGGCGCGCGTCAGGCTGGTCTCATGGGCGATCACCCAGAAGTAGCGCAGGTGGTTGTAGTTCAGGCTGGGCACGGGGTCTTTTATAAAAGCGAACGAAAAAATTTAGTCTATATATTTTACATAGTGCAGGCGAGAACATGAAACCGCCCGACCCTTCGCCGGAAACAACATGACTTCATCCGCCCTCTGGCTCGCGGCGCTCGGCCCAATGGCGCTCGCCTGCGCAGGCTTCATCCACACTGCCGACGGCAACTGATCGCAGTGCGTGGCTGCGGTCAGACGCGCCAGCTGGGCGACCGCGGTAGCTTGTCTGGTGGCGTTGGCCACAGGCGCAGCTGTCCTGGTCCATGGGCCGCTTCACAGCGGAACCATCGGCATCGCGGGTATCGGTTTCGGCCTGTACCTTGATGCGCTCAGCGCCGTGATGTACGCACTGGTGTCGTTCATCGGCATGATCGTGGTGTTCTACAGCCGCAACTACCTGGACGGCGATCCCGGACAAGGGCGCCTCGTGCGGCGGCTGGCTGTCACGCTGGCGGCGGTGCTGGTGCTGATCATTTCGGGCAACCTGTTGCAGCTGGCGCTGGCTTGGCTGGCGACCAGTATCGCCCTGCACGGACTGCTGGTTTTCTATCGTGATGGTCCGGCGGGGATGCTTGCAGCGCGCAAGAAATTCCTGCTCAGCCGGCTGCGAGAACTGTGCCTGGTGGCTGCACATCGTCGCGCACGCGCTGTGCAAAGCGCCTGCATTCCTGTCATCAGGCAGCGCGATTGACCTCACCCGATCCTCCTGGTCGCCGAGCCCTGGTGGTCGGCCGCATCCGGCACGGATGGTTCTGGCGATCATTGCCGTTCTGATTGTGACGGTCGGCGTCGGCAGCCTGTTCGGAGCAACCGTGTCTGCCAAACCCGGGGTGTTCGCGCTGGGCGCAATCGTGCTGCTCGGCCTGATGCATCTGCTCGCCAACAGCATTGACGAGCGCCCGAGCGTCCATGTCGTGGGCCGGAACGTTGCGCTCGCCGTGATGGTCGCGCTGGCCTACTTCGGCCTGCAGTGGGCCGCAGAACGTCTGCTGGTCGGATCGCTGCCACCGACCCAAGCCCTGCGGGGCCCGCTGGACGGCACTGTCGCCATCGGCGTAGTCGTCGCGTTTGCCGCGCTGACGCTCTTTCAGAGCCTGCTGTCCTGGGCCTCTGGGCCATCGAGTTGGCACTCGCTGTATGCGCACGTGTCGAACGGGTTCTACCTCAACACGATCGCCAACCGATGGATCCTGCGCTTTTGGCCCGCCGCATCCCACCGCGCTCGGCCGCTTGCCGCGCTGCTGACCGGCCACGGCAGTACGACGGTGAACAATCCGCATGCCTCCGGCCTCGACTGCGGAGCCTGCGGCGGACATACCGGCGAAGCCAATGCGCGGGTAGCCGTGGCGATCCTCAACGACCCGCATGTGCGTGCGCCGATGCTGGTCGCAAGCTGGATCAACTTGCAATACTACGGATCGACAGTGAACAACCGCGCGTTCGGCGCGGGCAACAAGGTGCTGCACAACGTGGTTGGGACCATCGGCGTGCTGGAGGGCAACGCAGGCGACCTCAAGGTTGGCCTGCCGTTACAATCAGTACATGACGGCGCGCATTCCGTGCACGAGCCATTGCAATTGCACGTCTTTCTTGCAGCACCCATAGCGGCGGTCAACGACGTGATTGTCAAACATGCGGACGTGCGTGACCTCGTGGACAACCAATGGCTGCACCTGTTTGTTATCGGCGATTCGGGCGCGGTGACCCACCGGTACCGGGGCGCCTTGGCGTGGGAGAGCCTGCCGTGAGTGCCGGAATATCCCATCTGGCCAGACTGGAAGCCGAGTCGATCCATATCCTTCGCGAGGCCGTTGCCGAAGCGCGCAACCCGGTCATGCTGTTTTCGGCTGGCAAGGATTCGACGGTGCTCGCCCGCCTGGCGCTGCGCGCCTTCTATCCCGCCAAGCCGCCGTTCCCGCTGCTGCATGTAGATTCGACCTGGGAGTTTCGATCGCTGATCGCGTTTCGCGATAAGTTTGCGCACGAGCACGGATTCCGACTCATCGCCCACGCCAACGAAGAGGGGCGAGCGGCTGGCATCAATCCGTTCGATCACGGCGACCGCTACACCACGATCATGCGGACCGAGCCGCTGAAGGCCGCCCTGGACCAGGGTGGCTACGACATTGTCTTTGGCGGGGCGCGCCGCGACGAAGAAAAGTCGCGCGCCAAGGAGCGCATCGTCTCGCTTCGCAACGCAGACCACGCCTGGGAGCCCCGCCAGCAACGACCCGAACTGTGGAACGTCTACAACACGCGCCTGGGCAGTGGACAATCGGCCCGCGTATTCCCCCTCTCAAACTGGACCGAAACCGATATCTGGTCGTATGCACTTTTTCGCGATATCGCGTTGGCGCCACTGTACTTCGCCGCGCAACGGCCGGTCGTCCGGCGAGGCAGCAATTTCATCGTCGTCGACGACGAAACTCGAATGCAGCTCCTGCCTGGCGACGATGTGCAGCTGCAGTCCGTGCGTTTTCGCACGCTGGGGTGCTGGCCAGTCACCGGAGCCATCGCGTCGGACGCCACCGCACTTGCAGATGTCGTCCGGGAAACGCTGGTTTCGTCCGTCTCGGAGCGACAGGGAAGGATCAGCGACGGAGAAGATGGCGGGTCGCTGGAACAGAAAAAGCGGGAAGGCTATTTCTGATGGCGCAAGGCACCGGGCTTCCTTACCAGGACGTACTCGCGGTGCTTGCCACCATGCACGGCAAAGAGCGCGTCATCGCTCCGGTGCTGGAGCAGTATCTTGGATTGCGCATCAAGCTCGCGACAGGGCTCGACACCGACCGCTTCGGCACGTTCAGCCGTGAGATCGCACGGACCGGCTCGCAACTGGAGGCGGCACGCGCAAAGATTTCCGCAGCCTTCAATGCCAGTCCAACGGCCCGTATCGGCGTTGCCAGCGAGGGCAGCTTCGGACCGCACCCGCTCATCCCGTTCCTGCCCTTCGGGATCGAGCTGGTCGTGCTGATCGACCGCGATACCGGGTTCGAACTGATCGGCCGGGACGGCAGCCCGGAGACCAATCTCAGGCACCAGGTTGTCTCGAACGTCGACGAGGCAGTCGCGTTTGCAAAACGCTCCGGGTTTCCCGAGCACGGGTTGATCGTGATCGGCTGCATCGATGGCCAGCCGGCACCGGCTTGCTCCTTGATCAAGGACATAGCGGATGCTGCGGAGCTGCAGATCGCTGTCCTGAAGACGCTGACACTGTGCGGCTCTGCCTTGGTCGAAACCGACATGCGAGCGCATCGCAATCCGACCCGCATGGTGGCCATCGAACGAGCCACGCGCGATCTGGCGCGCCGCTTCGTGTCGCAGTGCCCGGCCTGCAACTGCCGCGGCTTTGACGTGACTGAGCGTGTTGCCGGACTGCCGTGCGAATGGTGCGGCGGCCCGACAAACGCAATTCGACACCACGTCCTGCAGTGCAGCGCCTGCGGCCACCGCGAAGAGCGATCTGCGACCACCTGCGCAACTGCCGATCCCGGGCAATGCGACTTCTGCAATCCATGACCTGAATCTGCTGCAGCCGGTCGGACCTGGGTCGGCCGGGCTGCCAGCAATCGAAAACCTGAGCGCAACGAGAATCAAACCATGACCCACGGAGTATTCATCACTGGCACCGACACCGGTGTCGGAAAAACGCGCGTCGGCACGGCGATCGCCCATCTGCTGCTCAAACGCGGGCTGCGGGTGAGGCCGCGCAAGCCAGTCGAGTCGGGCTGCCCAGTAGGAGCCGACGGCCTCGAGCCACAGGACGCCCTGGCACTGTGGGAGGCTGCCGGATACGCAGAGCCGCTTGATCGTGTCTGCCGCTATCGGTTGCGCGCCGCCGTTTCGCCCGAACGCGCCGCGATGCTCGAAGGAATGACACTGGACTTCGCCATGCTGCACGGCGCCTGCACCGCCGACATCGGTCCGGAAGACTTCCTTCAGGTCGAAGGAGCAGGCGGCTTCTATTCGCCGCTGGCGCGCGGCACCCTCAACGCCGATCTGGCCGCTGCACTCGGGTTGCCGGTGCTTCTGGTTGCGGCGGACCGACTTGGCGTCATCAACCACGTGCTGCTGACGGTCGAGGCCATTCGCACGCGTGGCCTGGCACTTGCCGGCATCGTCCTGAGTCAGACGACTCTGGAGTCCGACCCACAGATGGACAATGCGCACGACCTTGAATGCTGGCTGGGGCAACCGGTGGTGCGTCTGCCGTACCGGGCGATTTCGGGATCGGAAGCGTGGGCGCAGGAGGCCAACTTGCTATCACCGCTGGTCGATGCATGGCTCAGCCAAGCGAGCCCGCCGATCTCCGAGTGATGTGTATGCCCGCGCCCAGACCCGCCAAGGATTCAGCAGTGCCAGCGAACTGACCGTCTTTTGACCAACCGCATTGACGAGCCTCGCCAGCGGACGTGCCGGGGCGCGGACGGAGCGTCACCGGTAGCAATCGGCCCGAGCAGCGACACTCGCAACAGTCACGCTGGCGCCGCCCGCATGCAGCCCTTTGGAATATCGCGGCCTGGCAGTGATCTGGCCGCGTTCTTGCGCGTGTGTTCGTTGCAGGACGCAGCGGGAGGTCGCAGGCCGCTTGGCTTCTTAGCCCGCATGTTTCATGAATTCGCGCGCCCTCGCTTGTCTCTTGTCCGCACAGGGGATTTTCCTCAGTCGGTCGTATGGCCCGCTACGCCGCTCCTTCGAAAAATCTCCTGTGCGAACAACATCCTGCGCGATCATCGCGCCAATTCATGAAACATGCGGGCTTGTGCGGAAAGGCGACAACCACGGGCGGGTGAGATTCATGATGCTTGCTGGCCAGACGCCTACTGCCCGGTGTACGCCACCGGACCACGCGACTGGCGTGCTGGCGGGCCTTGGACGTCGGCCAAGGTCCCGGCGGCCGTTGCGAGCGTAGGTTTGTGGCGGTTTTCGCCGGGGCAGTCTCCCATTCCGGTCTTTCGTTCCAGGCGCCTCGGCGGCCGGAGTCGCCACGGCCGAACCACAGCAATTCCTTTCACAACACTGAACGACAGCTGCACATTCCGATCACAGGCGCTACCATCCGGCGCTTACCCGCATGCCTTCGAGGCGGGTGCCGTTCATCTCAGCGGCATCTGGTAGGTACTGGCGGGAGGGTTGCCGGGATCAATCGCGATCCAGGGCATGGCATGTTGACCGCCCGTTGGGCGGTCCAGTACTGAGGGTGAAACTCTTGAGCACGTCGCATCTTTGTTCGTCATCGCGCCGCACCGGACGGCTCGCGCTGTGTATTGCAGTGGCGCTTACCTGCGCGTCTGCTGGGGTTGCCGCGGCGCCAAGCACCGAGGGCCGAGCCTACGTTTTGCCGCGCGGGGTCTATCTTGATCAGGGTCCGGGACGGAGCCTGCTGCATGACTACGGCAGCTTCCAGCTTTGGCGGCTCGATGGCAGTCACGCTGCTGAAGTGCAGGCCACGTTGGGAGGCGACGTCAGGCGGTTGGACAGCGGTATCCAGTTCGAGGCCGGTGAGTTTGATCCCATCACCTATCGGCGTGCCGCTGCACTGGACGGCTTTGAGCTCGGCAAGGGCGAGGGCGTCTCGATCGAGCTGGTGCAGTTTGCCGGGCCGATCGACAGTGCCTGGCGCAACCAGCTCGACACGCTTGGAGTGAAGGTTCTCCAGTTCATTCCCAACTATGCCTATGCCGTGCTTGCGGATGCGCAGGGGCGCGCGAATCTCAGCGCGTATGCGGCTAACAGCAACGTCGTTCGAATGACTGCAGCGCTCGAGCCGGTCTACAAGCTCAACGCCAACTTGAGCCAACGTGCAGCTGCCGGGCTGAGCAACCTGCGTGACGCCGAGGTCACCGTGGTGCTGGCCAATCATGCCGGCAACGGCACCAGCAAGGCGGTCATCGAGTCGCTGGCGCGCGGCGCGCTGAAGTCGGAGTGGTGGTCGTTCGGCGAGTTCGACGCGGTGACGCTGAGCGTGCGCGAGTCCGACATCTCGACCCTGGCCAATCTGGCTGATGTGTTCGGCGTCGAGCACCATGTTGAACCCGAGTTGCTGGACGAGGTGCAGAACCAGATCATCGCCGGAAACTTCAACGCCAACCGCAGTGGGCCGTCCGGCCCTGGGTACCTGGCCTGGTTGACCGGTCGCGGCTTTTCCAGCACGCCGGACGATTACCCAATCGTTGCGGTGGTCGACGATGGCGTTGGCAACGGCACCATCGTCAACGGCGCCGGTGATCAGACGCTGACCCGCGAGCGCGACGGCACGACAAGCCGGCTGGCGTTCTCCTTCAACTGCTCGAGCGACGGCAACGCGGCCGGCGTTGCCGGTCACGGCCACATCAACACCAGTATTGTCGGCGGCTACGACGACCGGGCGGCACTGCCGTTCACCGATCCGAACGGCTATCTGCGCGGCCAGGGCGTGAACCCGTTTGGCCGCATGGGCAACACCAAATTCTTCAACAACGCCGGCTCGGCCGGCCTCGGTAACTGCGGCGGCTCGCAGGAGTCGATGATCCGCAATCAGCACATCAACGGCGCGCGCATCTCCAGCAACTCCTGGGGTGCGTCGGTGGGCGGCGACTACAACGCCAACGCGGCGACCTATGACGCCGGCACCCGCGATGCCAATGGCAATGTGGCCGGCCTGCAGCCGATGATTTTCCTCATTGCTGCGGGCAATTCGGGTTCGGGTGCATCGACCATTGGCTCGCCGGCCACGGCCAAGAACGTGATCACGGTTGGCGCCTCCGAGAATCAGCGGCCGACCGATGAGGGCGGCAACTGGACAGACGGCTGCGGCGTAGGCCCGACCGGTGCTGACAGTGCAATGGATGTGATCGCCTTCTCCAGCCGCGGCCCGGCGGAAGGCGGGCGCGTCAAGCCGGAGGTGATCGCGCCGGGTACCCACATCCAGGGCACCGCCAGCACCGGTGCGGGCTACAGCGGTACCGGCGTCTGTGACCAGTTCCGGCCGCCGGGCCAAACCGTGTTTGCGGCATCGTCGGGCACCAGCCACTCGACGCCGGCGGTTGCCGGCCTCGCGTCATTGGTTTATCGCTACGTGCAGACCCAGTTCCAGGTGGCGGAACCCAGCGCTGCGCTGGTCAAGGCCTACATGATGGCTCATCCGACTTACCTCACCGGGGAATCGGGCAACGGCAACCTGCCGACCAACGTGCAGGGTTTCGGCATGCCCAACATGGGCCTGGCATTCGATTCAACGACCAGTCGCGTGGTGCGCGACCAGCTGCCCGAGGATGCCTTCACCAATTCCGGCCAGGAGCGCGAATTTTTTCTGGTCGTGGGTGACACCTCCAAGCCGGTCCGGATCGCGATGGCCTACTCGGATGCGCCCGGCGCCGTGACCGGCAATCCGCAGGTCAACAACCTTGACCTGATTGTCGACGCGGGCGGACAGACCTTGCTCGGCAATCGCTTCACTGGCCAATTCAGCGCCACTGGCGGCAGCGCCGACACCGCCAACAACTACGAGGCGGTCAATCTGCCGGCCGGCACCGGCGGACTGCTGCGGGTGCGGGTGGCCGCGTTCAATATTGGCGGCGACGGCATCCCCGGCAATGCCGACAGCACCGACCAGGATTTTTCGCTGGTTTGCAGCAATTGTGCCTTCGGCACCGCGTTCGCGCTTGCTGCCAGCCCTGGCGCTGCCACTTCCTGCGCCGGCAGCGGCGCGGCATTCAGCGTGAACGTGCTGGCGCTGGGCGGCTTCGCCGATTCGGTCAGTCTGTCATTGCCAGCGCCGCCCAGCGGCCTGGGTGCCACGTTCACCCCGAGCAGCGGCAATGCGCCGTTCACCTCGTCGTTGGGTGTCACCACGGCAGGCCTTGCGGCAGGAAGCTTCCCGCTGGTCATCCAAGGCGTGTCGGGGGACGAAACCCGCACCACGCAGGTGACGCTGGGCCACAGCACAGCATTGGCGGCGGCGCCGACTCTGGTCTCACCCGCCGGCGGCGCAGTTGACGTGGCTGTTGCGCCCACGCTGAGCTGGAATGCGGTGCCAGGGGCTCTGCAGTACGTAGTCGAACTGAGCACCACCTCGGACTTCGCAGTGATCGCTCAAACCGCCGTCGTCAGCGGTACCACCTACGCGGTGAATCCGGGTCTGTCCGGCGCCACCGGATACTTCTGGCGCGTGCGCAGCCGCAACAATTGCGGCGATGGGGCGAACGCCACGGTGAGAAGTTTCACCACCGTACCGGTGTTCTGCGCCACCCCGGGCACTGCCATCCCTGACAACAATGCGGTTGGCATCTCCAGCAGCATCAATGTCGCTATTGATCGACCCATCGAGGACCTGAACGTTGCCTTCGAGGCCCGCCACACCTGGATCGGAGATCTGATCGTGACGCTGACCAAGGTCGGCTCGCCGACCACGGTGCGGCTGCTGGATCGGCCGGGTCGGCCGGATGGCGGGACGACTGGCAATGGCTGCACCGGAGACAATCCCAACGTCATTCTTGATGACGAAGCCGCCGCCGCTGCCGAAGCCAGCTGCGTCAACACCAATCCGGGCTACCCGATTGGCGGCCGCTTCCGGCCCAACGATCCTCTGCTGGCCTTTGATAACGCGTCGTTTGCCGGCGAGTGGCGGCTCACCGTTTCTGATCTGGCTGGCGCCGATACGGGCTTTCTGGACCGCTGGTGCCTGGAGCCAACCTTGGGTACCAATGCCACCTTCCTGATCCGCAACGACAGCTTCAGCGTCAGCGAAGACGCGGTGTTGACCCGCACCGCCGCCAACGGCGTGCTGGCCAACGACATCGGACAGAATCTGGTGGCGACGCTTGGCAGCACGACCAGCGAGGGTGCGCTGGCGTTCAATGCCAACGGCAGTTTTGTCTACACGCCAGCGAATGACTACTGCGGCTCCGACAGCTTCACCTACTCGGCCACCGACGGCATGGAGATCGGTGAGGCGGTCGCGACGATCAACGTGGTCTGCGTCAACGATGCGCCGGTTGCAGTGAGCGACAGCTACAGCGGTACCGAGGGGCAGAGTTTGGTGGTGACCGCGGTATTCGGTGTGCTCTCCAATGACACGGATATCGACAGCGCCAGCCTCACGGCCGTGCAGTTCAGCGCGCCCGCCAGCGGCACGCTGACCTTGGCCAGCAATGGCGGCTTTACCTACCTGCCCAACCCGCTGTTCTGCGGCGCGGACAGCTTCCAGTACCGGGCGTTCGACGGCGCCAACCATTCCCAGCCGGCGACCGTGGCGATCACCTTGAGCTGCGTCAACGATCCGCCGGTGGTTGCCAATCAGACCTTCCGCGCCCGCGTTGATGCGGTCAACGGCGCGACGGTGGGGACGATCCTGGCGAGTGATCCGGACCAGGGCGACTCGGTGGCCAGCTTCACCGTGACCGGCGGCAGCGGTCAGGCGGTGTTTGCGGTCAATGCCACTACCGGCGTGATCACCGTCAGCAACGCCGCGGCGCTGGTCGTTGATACCAGCTTGACCCTGCAGGTAAATGTCGCCGACACCAACGGCGCAGTTCGTAGCGCCACCATGACGATTGCGGTGGTCGGAAACGCCATCTTCAGGCATGGCTTTGAGCCGCAGTAGCGGCGGGCAGAATCTGCAACAGCGATGAGACGGAGGGCGGCGCGAGCCGCCCTCTGCTTTTGCCGCCCTTGAAGCGCTGGCGCCCGCTGCATCCGCAGGGACGGGTGCCGTCAACCGCGGCCGCTGCGTCGCACCAGCACCATCCGGTAGGCAAATCGGCCCGCGGGATGCAGGCTGACGGCGAATGCGGCGACGCGGCCGGCGGCGTCGCGGTAGTGCCGCTGCACGCGCATGGCGGGCGAGTTTGGCGGTACGTCCAACGCGCTGGCCTGAGCCGGTGAGAACACGGCGGCGTCAAACACCTGTTCGACCCGCGACAGTTTGGATGGATCGAGCAAGCGGGCAATCGTGCGTGCGGCCGATTCGCAGTCGAGCAGACGCTCCATTGGCAGTCCACGGGTCACCGGAATTGCCACTTCGGTGACGGCGACCGGCACGTGCGAAGGCTCCTCGAAGCGGACTGCATTGATGCGCAGGATGCTGCAGCCGGCGGCAATCCCAAGCTGCAGCGCGATGTCCGGGGCGGCCTCGCCGCGCTCGCTTTGCAGCACGTCGAGGCGCGTCTCGATACCGTATTGCAGAAGATCCTCGATATTGTCCACGTCGTGCTGATAGCGCAGCCCCGAGCGCGAAGTCAGCACCCGAGTGCCGGCGCCGGCGCGCCGGCTGACCAGCCCGGCATTGATCAACTGGGTGAGCGCCGCGCGGGCGGTGTGCCGGCTCACGTCAAAGTGGGCGCAGATCTCAAGCTCGGTGGGCAGCAGTGCACCGACCGGAAATTCGCCGCCGGCTATGCGGGCGGAAAAATGCTCGGCGAGCTCAATGTAGCGAGGTTTGCTCTTGCGCGGAATGCTCATGGCCGGGTGCGCCTGCGGTGAGTGGATCCGGGTTCTGGACCTGGAGCGGCGTGATTCGGAATGGCGGGCACTGCGAAGTACAGTCAGGTTTCTGCGTAACAACGATGCGCGCATCTTCGCGTGCGGTTCAAGCGGTTGCCGCACACAACAGAAGCGGCGCAGGGAGCGATGCCGTGCTGCGCGCCTCGCCGCTGCACGTCGCTCGCAGCGACGGCTGGCCGTGGCCATGTCGGCAGTTCGTCGAATCGGCCATCATGATGGCCCCGCGGTGTCATGGCCAATCCGCGGCGGCTGTCGGCCACGCCGGTTGCGTATCGGCGCGCGCCGCCGCGGCTTGGCGCCGATAGCGCTGAGGTGCTGGCTGAGGTGCGGGCATGCAGCCGGCGGAGATCGCCGCGCTGCGCGCGGCCGGGGTGCTCGGCGGGCCGAGCGAGTGATCGTCAGCGGCGCGCGCCGTTGGACGCGCCGCTGCTGCGCAGCGCGATCACCCTTCGAAGCGCCCGCAGCCGCAGAATCACGCGGCCGGAAGCGCCGGTCCAGCGTCGTTCGGTTGCAGTGCGATTGCCGCCAGCGCCGCGAGGCGCGATGCTCCACCCACCGGCCCGCACCCGCCCGCCACCCATGAGGCATCGCCTTGATTCGTTCGCCCCTCCTTTTCGCACTGGTTCTGGCACTTGCCCCAATGACCCTCCTCGCCAGCGCTGCCACGGCGCCGCAGAAGTTGACCCTCGAAGCCATCACCGGCGACGCACCGCTGTCTGGCCCGACCCTGCTGCAGCCAAAGGTCTCGCCGGACGGAGCGCGGGTCACCTTTCTGCGCGGCAAGGATGACAATCGCTTCCAGCTTGATTTGTGGGAGTACCACGTTGCCTCCGGTGAAACCCGTCTGCTGGTTGATTCGCAGGTCGTTCTGCCCGGTGTCGAGGTGCTGTCGGATGAGGAGAAGGCGCGTCGCGAGCGCCAGCGGATCGCCGCGCTGTCGGGCATCGTCAGCTACCAGTGGGCGCCGGACGGCCAGCGACTGCTGTTTCCGCTGGGCGGCGAGCTGTATCTGTACGACCTGGCGCAGCCGGCCGCCCGTGCGGTGCGCAAGCTGACCCATGGCGGCGGTTTTGCAACTGACCCCAAGGTGTCTCCCGAGGGCGGCTTTGTCAGCTTTGTGCGAGCCCGCAACCTGTGGCTGATCGATCTGGCTGACGGACGCGAACACGCGCTGACCAGCGACGGTTCCGACACCGTTGGCAACGGCGTTGCGGAGTTCGTCGCCGATGAGGAGATGGATCGGCACACCGGCTACTGGTGGGCGCCGGACGACTCGGCGATCGCCTTCGCCCGCATCGATGAAAGCTCCGTCCCGGTGCGTCAGCGCTTCGAGATTCACGCTGATCGCACCGATGTCGTGGCGCAGCGCTATCCGGCCGCTGGCGAACCGAACGTCACTATCAGGCTGGGCGTCATTGCGCTGGGCGGCCTCGCCAAGCGGGAGCGCGATGCCAACAGCATGTCGGTGCAGTGGCTGGACCTGGGTGAAAACCCCGACATCTACCTGGCACGGGTGGACTGGATCGATGGTCGGCGCCTGAGCTTCCAGCGCCAGAGCCGCGATCAGCGCCGGCTCGATCTGATCGAGGTGGATTTGCCCAGCGCCAGCCAGCGTCAGCTGCTCGTTGAACGCAGCGCCACCTGGATCGACCTGCACGACAATCTGCGCTTCCTCCAGGATGGCGGCTTCCTGTGGACGTCGGCGCGCGACGGCTACGCCCATCTGTATCGCTATTCGGCGGACGGCAAAGCGACCCAGCTCACGCGCGGAGAGTGGATGCTGGAGAGCCTGCTGGCGTTGGACGAAGCGGCCGGCACGCTGTGGTTCAGCGCCACGCTGGACTCTCCGCTGCAGCGGAACATCTATTCGCTGTCGCTGGCCGGTGGCGAACCGGTGCGCCTCAGCCTGACGCCCGGCTGGCACGACGCCAGCTTCAGCGACAACGCCCGCGTCTATGTCGACAGCTGGTCGAACCCGCAGACGCCGCCGCAGATCGCGCTGTACCGCGCCTCCGGCGAGAAGGTCGCCACCCTGCTGCGCAATGCGCTCGATGATCCTGAGCACCCCTATGCGGCATTCCGCGCGGCGCACCTGCCGACCGAGTTCGGGACGCTGCCAGCGGCCGATGGCACGCCGCTGCACTACAGCCTGATCAAGCCGTCTGGCTTTGACCCGGACAAAACCTATCCGGTGGTCAGCTACGTCTACGGCGGGCCGGCTGCCCAGACCGTGCAGTACGCCTGGCTTGGCCGCGGCGATCACTTCTTCAACCAGTATCTGGCGCAACAGGGCTATCTGGTCTTCTCGCTCGACAATCGCGGCACGCCCCGCCGCGGAGTGGCCTTCAGCAGCGCGCTGTTCCGGCAGCAGGGCAAGGTCGAAGTGGAAGACCAGGCGCTCGGCGTGCGCTGGCTGGCGTCACAGCCGTGGGTGGATGCCTCGCGCATCGGCGTGCACGGCTGGTCCAACGGCGGCTACATCACGCTGATGCTGCTGGCTCAGCGCAGCGACCTGTACGCGTGTGGTGCGGCCGGTGCGCCGGTGACCGACTGGGCGCTGTACGACACCCACTACACCGAACGCTTCATGGATCACCCGCAGGCCAATCCGCAGGGCTACGCCGCGTCCAGCGTGTTTTCGCATCTGGATGGTCTCTCGTCGCGGCTGCTGCTGATTCACGGCATGGCCGACGACAACGTGCTGTTTGCCAACACCACCCGGCTGATGAGCGCACTGCAGCAGGCGCTGAAACCGTTCGAACTGATGACCTATCCGGGCGCCAAGCACGGCCTGCAGAAGCGTGACGCGCTGCATCGCTACCGTCTAACCGAGGCCTTCTTTGGCCGCTGTCTGGGCCGCCCGACCGGCTGACATCCGCTGCCGTCGGCGTCGGGATTTTGCGGTCTGCGGCCAACGATCAGCGCATTGGTAGAGCGGAGCCTGCTCGGCTAAGCCTGGGTCGTTGCGCAACCGCCAAGGGGCAGCCGAGCACGCTCGGCTGTACGGTTACTCCTGAGGATCGAGGCGTCGCGAGGTTCGAAGCCGCCGCGAGATGCGCGAACGTCGCAACGCGCAAGGCTTTCATGGAGCGGAGCTTGCTGCGCTGAAGCCTGGCACGGTGCGGAATCCGCGGGCGGGCGCCGCGGCGCCCGCCGGCGGTGAACATCAGTTGCAGACGCTCTGATAGATGCACGCCACCCACTGCGGGTTGTCGATGAACGGGTTGCGGTTGCCCTGGTAGGTCTGGATGACCTCGTTGCGCAGCCGCTCGGCCTCATCCACCGGATCCTGCTGGTGCCACTGGATCAGCGTGCTCAGTTTGCCCATGTAGCCGACCGCGGCATTGCTGCCGGTGGTGGTAACCAGCGACAGCGTGTCGGTCAGGCGCAGGTCCGGTTCGGCGGCACCATTGCCGCCGTGGGTGCCGCCCTCGTAGCGCAGATCCATATAGAACATCGCGCGCGCGACGTTGCCCTTCAGCCGGGTCCAGACCTGGAACACGCTGGCGTTGCTCCAGTTCGAGTTGCCCGGATAGGTGCCGCTACCGCCGCCCTGGCCGTTGTAGGCGCCGGTGGTGAGTTCGGTGCAGGCGCTGCTGCAGTTGTCGTAGGGCTTGTTGCCGCGGGTGCTGTTGTAGCCGATGTCCGAGATCATCAGCATGTGCAGGTCGGTGTAGGCGTAGTTGCTGGGGCCGTCGCTGGGGAAGCCGAGCGAGTTCGGCCAGGTGTGCTCACGGTTGTAGAAATTGTTGCCGCCGGCGGACTTCAGGTAGCTGGCGTTCTTGTAGACGTCGAGCACCCGGCCGCTGCTGAGCGGGTCCTGATCCGCCACGTTGAGCACGTCCCAGCTGTCGGTGCTGCTGGCGGTGTAGGGAATCTTGCTGTGGTCGTCGATCACCGCATGCAGCGAGCTGCGCAGCGCGCTGGCGCTAGTGGTGATCACGCCGGCGTAATAGCCGGTCTGCGCGCCGCTGGTGGTGAAGCTGACGGTGGCGTTTGCCGCCATCGGCGTGACCGTGCCATCGATGTCGCGCACGTTCGCCGCAATCAACGTCAGCGTGCAGGTTTCCAGCGGACCGAAGTCGGTGGTCGGATTGAGCGTGAACGTAGTGGGGCCACCGCTGACCGCGACCGGATGCGAGCCGGTGGCGCTGCAGCCCAGCGTGTACCAGCCGCTGCTCAGCGTCACCGCTTCGCTGAAGGTGAGGCTGATGTTGGCGTTGGCGGCAACATTGCTGGCGCCGTTGGCGGGTGTCGATGCGGTCAGCGTCGGCGCAGTGTCGGCCGGGCCGGTGCCGTAGCTGCCCTTCAGGGTGAGCCCGCTGAACGAGGTATAGGCGCGCACCATTACGTGGTAGGTGCCGGCCTGCGGGGTCGGGAAGCTGCAGGTTTCGTTGTTGCCGCTGAGATAGGGGCGGCAGGTGTAGGTGGTGGTGGTCGGCGCGGCGCCGATGCGCACGTAGAGGTCGGCGTCGCCGCTGCCGCCGCTGGTCTGGATGACCAGATTGCTGGCGCCGCTTGGCACGCTCAGCGTGTAGTTCAGCGCGCTGTTGGTGGCCGCCGCCAGATTGCTGACCGCGACGTTGTTGGCCAAGACGTTGCCGCTACCACCACCACCGCTGACCAGCGTCTGGCCGGCGTTGCAGGCGCCGAACGAGCTGGCCGCCGCCGGCGCCCAGCTGAACTGGCTGTAGCTCGAACCGGTGCCGGTGAGCCGCAGCGAGTGGCCGACCGCCGTGGCCTCGCTTTGCGACTGCGGAATGGCGCTGCTGGTCAGGCCGCTGGCCGGCCCATTGGTCGCCGTAAAGGTGCCCTCATAGCTCAGGAACTGGACCACCTGGTTGCTGCCGTTGACCAGCGCAAAGCCATCCGGGGCGCCGTTCTGCAGGCCGGTCGACCCGACCGTGACCACCGCCGTGCCGTGACCGCCACACTGGTTGGCGGTGGTGCCCGACAGCGCCAGCGTCGCGTACTGTGCACCGCCGCTGCCGTTGTAGAGCACGATCGACCAGCCGGCCAGGCTGGTCCCGGCCGGGGCGATCACCTCGATGCGCTCGTTGCTGTCGGTGCCGACGTTGTCGTAGTGAAATTCGTTGATGAACACGTCGGCACTGGCCGACTGCATTGCAAGCACGGTCAAGCTGCCCAGGCCGAGGCCCAGAATTCTGCGAAGCGTCATGAGTACCCGGTTCCCGATCAATAGCCGCGCGGCGGCGTTCTGGCAATGGAAGCCTGGTCACGGTCCGCTGTCCGACAATGCCGCCGCCGCGCTGCCTGCGGCTTCCGATGATGTCCGCCCCCGCCCACTGTGAGCGACGGACACCACCTGAGGGCAACATCGTTCGGGCTGGGCGATCCTCGCCGCTCGGACGGGTACAGGCTTGATGGGTTGCCGCCACCCCCTCCCAGGGTGCCTCGGCAGCGCGGCGCGAGTCTGGGCGTGTTCGCGGCCGCTGTCGACTGCATTTTTGTGACAGCCGTGGGAGCACGGCGCGACGTGCGGGAGCACATGTCCCGGTGCGCCCGCCGGCAGGCTGCTAGCCCGCATGTTTCATGAATCTCGCGCGCCCTCGCTTGTCTCATGTCCGCACAGGAGATTTTCCTGTGTCGGTCGTATGGCCCGCTACGCCGCTCGTTCGGAGAATCCCTGTGCGAACAACATCCGGCGCGATCATCGCGCGAATTCATGAAACATGCGGGCCAGGTGTTGCCGGTAAAATTGCCGGCAGTTCAGTCTCGGGTTGAATCAACCATGCGCTACGGCCGCTACGTTTTCTGGCTGCTGCTGGTGCCGGCGGCCCTGCTGGTGTTCGCCTGGAAGATGAACTCACACCTGGCCGATGTGCGCAGCGGCGCGCTGGAGGAACGCGAGTATGCCGAGCGCATGGCAGCGCGAGCGGCACAGAACGAACGCGAGACCGAGCGCTATCTGGCCGCCAGGGTCGAGGAGCGGCGCGACCTGGCGAAGCGCTGCGTCGCGCGCGCGCTGCAGACCTTCGGTGATCCGCTGGCCAGCGCGGCTGCGACGCTCGTCATCGTGAACTTCAAGGGTTGTGGCGTCGACTGCGACACCGACGCCATCGCCACGCGACTGGCCGACGAGTACGCCATCCAGCGGCTGCACGTGCTGTTGATCCGCACGATCGAGGACCAGCGCCTGACCGCCGCCCCGGGCGTCGAGACCATCACGATGACGGACTGCCAGCCGCTGGTCTCCGACTACGGCGACGACTACTTTTTCCGCAACGTTGCCGGCGAGCTGTCGAGCTCCGGCGAGCGCCACGAAGGCTACCTGCTGCGCCGCATCCCGCCGAGCGCGTCGTTTGATCCTGAGCCGCTGGTGCGGGAAGGGCTTTGGGGTAAGCGAGACTGAAGGACCGGCAGCAGCGGGCGCCGCAACAGCGGTTTGCGGATTTCGAGCCTCGCTGGGCGCGCCGGGCGACCGCTACTTCAAACTCAGGCCCTCGGTATACGCCGGCGGCTTGCGCCAGCCGGTCGCCTGCTCAAATGCATAGGCGAGCGCGATCAGCCGGGCTTCGCTGTAACCGGCGCCAAACAGCGACAAACCGACCGGCAGGCCCTTGACCTGGCCCATCGGGACGCTGATGTTGGGATAGCCGGCGATGGCGGCCATGCCGGCGCTGCCGCCGATGTAGTGGTCGCCATTGACCCAGTCGACCGGCCAGGCCGGACCGCTGGTGGGCGCGACCAGCGCATCAAGGTCATGCGCCCTGAGCGCGGCGTCGATGCCTTCCGGTCCGGCCAGCCGCTGCGCCTTGCTGCGTGAGTCGAGGTATTCGCTCGCGTCGATGCCCTCGGTGACTTCGGCCTGCAGCAGGTATTCCTGTCCGAACCAGGGCAGCACGCGCGACGCCTCGCGATCATTCCAGGCGATCAGCCCAGTCAGACTGGTGATCGGGATTCCCGTGCGGCTGGCCAGATAGGCGTTGAGTCCGTGCTTGAACTCGTGCAGCAGGACCGGCAATTCGGCGGCACTGGCCTCGCGCCGGGTCGGCAGTGCGACCGGATCGACCAGCTCGGCGCCGGCCGCACGCAGCGCCACCAGCGCCATCTCAAAGCGTGCGTCGACGCCAGCGTGGTAACCGGCCAGTTCGCGCACCACGCCCAGCCGCGCCCCGCGCAGCGCGTCCTTGTCGAGTGCGGCGAGATAGTCGACCCGCTGGTGGTCGGCATCGATGGTCGTCGGGTCGCGGGCGTCACTGCCGACCATTGCCTGCAGCAGCACCGCGGCATCGGCCACACTGCGCGCCATTGGTCCGGCGGTGTCCTGGCTGGCGGCAATCGGAACGATCCCGGCACGGCTGATCAGACCAATGCTCGGCTTGATGCCGACCACCCCGTTCACCGATGCCGGGCAAACAATCGAGCCGTCGGTTTCGGTGCCGATGCTGGCCGCCGCCAGGCTGGCCGCCGCGGCCACGCCGCTGCCCGAGGATGAGCCGCAGGGGCTGCGTTCGAGCGCATAGGGGTTGCGGGTCTGGCCACCGCGGCTGCTCCAGCCGCTGCTTGAGCGGCGCCCGCGGAAATTGGCCCATTCACTCAGATTGGTCTTGCCCAGGATCACCGCGCCGGCCGCGCGCAGCCGCGCGGCAACGGTGCTGTCGGCCGTTGCAGGATCGCCGACCATGGCCAGCGAGCCGGCCGACGTCTGCATCGCGTCGGCGGTGTCGATGTTGTCCTTGAGCAGCAGCGGGATGCCGTGCAGCGCGCCGCGCACGTTGCCCGCTGCGCGCTCGGCGTCGAGCGATCTGGCGATCGCCAGTGCGTCCGGATTGAGCTCGATGATCGCGTTCAGCGTTGGCCCATTGCGATCAATCTGATCGATGCGCTGAAGATAGGCCTGTACCAACGACGCTGAACTGCTGCGACCGGCGGTCATCGAGGCCTGCAGATCGGCGATGCTGATTTCTTCGACCGCGGGCAGCGGGTCCGGGCTGGATTGCCCCGTGGCCACCTGCGCCTGCGAGGTGCCGGCAAGCGCAAACAGAAGGCCGAACAGTGCACGTCGACCGGTTGCCGGCGGAGCGGTGGGCGAAATCATGCTGGGGAGCCAAGCGGAGCGGGATCCGCACAATAGCCGGACTGCCGAGCGCAAAAAAGCTTTGCGCCTGACGGCGCTGCCGCAGCGCCTGATGGCGCCCCTGCAGCGCCTCGCCGGATACGGGTCGCTGGATCGGATTGCCCGTCGTTGCAGGAGCGCCGCTCGGCGCGATGCGTTGCCCAGCCTCACATGTCGCCAAAACGCGCATCCGCCAGCTGCGCCTGCAGCGCCCGCGTTCGGCGAAGGCTGAGGCCGCCCAGCACGGCGACCGTCGTCGGCATGAACCGGTCCGGCGCGCGCCGCGCCTTGCGCCAAAGCGCGAGGCTGGCGAGACCCGCGATCAGCCCCAGCGCCAACGTCCACGGCCCACCCAGGCTAAGGAACAGATCGCCGTCCCCGACCAGCCGGGTCAGCACCTGCGCCAGCAGCAGCAGCAGCAGCGGTCCCAGGATCAGAGTGGCGCGCGCCAGCTGGTCGCGCAGCGACAGCATGGCGACGAACTGCTGCTGCAGTTCGACGCGCAGCATGCCGCCGTGCAGTTGACCCAGCTGCAGCCGCTGCAGGATGCGCGTGACCATCTGCGCGACAACCAGCAGATTGAGCACGATGCCCGGCACCAGGAACTGCCACTGGCCGGCGTGCGCGGCATTGAACATCCCGATGGCCAAAATCAGCGCAGCAAACCCCACGATGCCGACCAGCAAACGCCACTGCAGGGCACTCACCTCCGAAGCGATGGCCTCTGGCAGCGGCGCGATCAAGGCCAGCGGGTCGCGTCCCGCGTCGATCTGCTGATCGGCCTGCTGCTGGCGCTGCCAGGAGCGCTGCGCGGCGGTCCAGCGGGCGCCCACGGCATCGTCCAGAAAACGCTGCATGCCGGTGTCGCCCAGCAGTCGGCGCATGGCGACGCGGCTGATCAGAAGCGCGACCGGAATGAACGCCACGCCGATGGCCAGGTTGATCAGCACCACGCTGATGTGCAGGCTGCGCAGCAGATCGTGGCCGGTGGCGGCCTTCAGCAGCACGGCGATGCCCGGCAGCCACAGCAGCACGCTGCTAAGCAGGATCCACTTGGTCAGCCACAGTCGCCGCGACCGCAGCGCGTCGAGCGTGGCCTGCACCTGCAGCGTCGGTTGGCTGAAGTCCAGTCTGGACAGCGTGCGCCACTGCAGCAGATCGACCCGCAGTTCGGCGGCAGCAAGGATCAGCAGCGCGCCGCCGGCCAGCAGGTAAACCGGATCGTTCCAGTGGCTCGCCACAAAGGCCAGCAGGCCAATCAGCGCCAGCGCCGTGAGCAGCAGGCCGGGCAGCAGCCAGAGCGAATGCCGGCGGAAGGCGCGCGCCGTGCGTCCGGCCAAGGCGGCGCGGACGGCATCGCGGTCGAGCGTGAGGTGGCGATCAAGCGTGGTGTTCGATGCGGCCCAGCGGCCGCGCAGGGCGTCAAGATCAGGCGTGTTCACAGGGATTCCTCGGTGGCGGCGTGCAGCCGCTGCAGACGGGTCTTGATGCGGTTGATGCGCGTGGCGACGTTGCTGCCGCTGAGCCCGAGCATCCGGGCGATTTCGTCCTGCCCGTAGCCTTCGAGATACAGCAGGATCAGGCCCCGATTGATTTCATCGAGCTGGGCGATCAGCTGATGCAGGGCCAACAGGTCGTCGCCCTGTTCGCCCATGGCGCGATCGGCGGCGGCCAGATCCATCCCGAACTCCTCGATCGGCAGCGCATCGCGTATGCGCCGTCGCTCGCCGCGGAAGTGCGAGATCGCGACGTTCATGGCGATCTGGTGCATCCAGGTCGAATAGGTCGCCCGGGCGTCGAAGCGTGGCCATGCCCGCCACAGCTCGACCACGATTTCCTGGATCAGGTCGCCGCGATCCTCGCGACGGGCGCAGTAGGCCGTGGCCACCTTGTAGAGGATGCCTCGGTGTTGGTCGAGCAACGCCAGAAAGGCGGATTGGTCGGTTACGGCGTGCATGGGCGGGATGCGGGAGGCGGGTCTGGGAATGGGCTGTTCAGGGTTATTCGTCAGACGCATCGGAAATATCACAGCCGACTCGCCAAGGCGTGGGCTGGCGTATCGCTCAGCGGCCGCCGTTCGCCCAGAAACCGCCCCAGCATCCGCCCGCGCACCAGCCAGTGGTAGCTGGCCAGCAGCAGCGCAGAAGCGACCGCCAGCAGCAGCGGATACTCGATCCACCACGGCGCATCTGCCTGCGCGGCCAACACCTGCAGCGCCATCAGCAGCGGCAGGTGGGCCAGATAGATCCAGTGGCGCTGGCGCTGTTCGCGACCTCGCAGTGGAGTCACTGGTTTGGCATCCCAACGCCCGACCAGTCGCTGTATCCGAGTCTCGCCGGGTGGGTCGGCTACGGGCGGGCTGGCGCCGGTGTTTCGGCCGGCGGTGCCCGATCTGGCCAGCGCCGACTAAGCGCGTTGCTACGGGCTTGCTTGCGGAAGCGGAAAACATCACACCCAGTGGCCAGCATGCGGGCCGGCGGGAGGGAGCAGCCGGTGGAGGGCACATGGTCCGACCATGGCGAATGTCGCGCCAGTGACGACGCACTCCTGATAGATCGCCGTGGCCATTTTGCTGCAGTGCTGCGTTCGGCGAAGGTACGCCCAGCAGCGCTCGCGGCTACGGTTGCCTGCAGCGCCGGCCGGTTGACGCAGACGACCGGCCCCGGTTGTGCGATTGCGTACAGACCCGGGCACCCGATTTGGGCGAATCTGCCCAGGCGCGCCTGCAATGCTGGCCGCCAATCCCACCGCTCGCCCCAGGACACCCGATGAACGACAAACCGCAAGATTCGCTGGCGTCCAGCGAGTCGCCAGTCGCTGATGGCCCCGGCCCCACCCAGCGGCACGGTCCGGGACCGGAGCTGATGGGCGCGGGGACCCTGATTGGCAACGATGTCTACAACCGCGCCAATGAAGACATCGGCGGCATTCTGGAAATTCTGCTCGACATGCGGACCGGTCGGGTCGGCTATGCGGTCCTCAAGTTTGGCGGCTTTCTGGGCATGGGCGAGAAGCTGTTCGCCGTGCCGTGGGAAGCGTTGACCTTGGACACCGAGAACAAGCGCTTTGTGCTGGACGTAGAACGCGCCAAGCTGAAAAGCGCGCCGGGCTTCCAGAAGGATCGCTGGCCGAACATGGCGGACGCCGGCTGGGTGAGCGGCATTCACGCCTACTACGGAACCCAGCCGCGCAATGGCCTGAGCGGCTGAGCGGGCTGAGCGCACGGCGTTCGCGAGCAACCTGCTAGCCTTGAACCCGCGGCGCGCCTGTGCGCCGGGATTCAACAGTCTCTCTACCTGCGAGGAGCACCATGTCCACACCTGAGCCTTCACCCACTCCCGGCGACGCCGAGCGCGGCAGCCTGCGTGACTGGTTTGCCGGTATTGCGCTGGGTGGGATGATCCCCGCGCCGACCCGCCCCGGCGTACTCACGCCCAGCATGGACGGCATGGCCGTGATCGCCTACGAGTATGCAGACTCGATGCTGCGGGCGCGCCAGCTTCCGACCAAGGCGCGTTGAGCCGATAGCGGCTGGTCCAGCGGTGGCGCGTCGATCAAATCGGCATCACCGCTGACGCATCACGGATTGAAGATCATCCAGACTCCGCCGATGATCAGGCCGCCCGAGAGCATTCCCCAGCCCGCAGCCTTGAGCCGCGCCGGGTGAGTGTTGCTGAGTATGGCGGTGATCGACACCAGCAGCAGAGCGATCAGCAGCAGCGGGACGAGGATGCGAAGCATGTCGGACTCCTGGAAAATCTTTCCGCCCCACGCTGGACGCGGCCAGCGGCGGCGCGTGACGGTGCGGGCGCGTCGCGGCAGTCGGTAGTCCTCGCGACTGCGGCTGCGCTCGGCGTCCACCGCAGTCATCGCTGACTTTCCGCGCTTTTTCAGCCGGGCCTGTGCAACTGGGCTGCGCGGACCGCGTTGCCCGTCCCGGTCAGGATTCGATGAAATCGAGCAGATCCTTGCTCAGGCGATCCTGCTCGCTGACAAACAACCCATGCGGCGCCCCGTCGTACTCGATCAGCGTCGCATCCGCGATGCCGCGCGCTGTCAACCGGGAAGAGGCGTTGATCGGTACGACGGCGTCGTCGGTGCCGTGAATGATCAGGGTGGGCACGTTGAACGCGCTCAGTTCGGCTCGGAAATCGGTGGTGGAGAATGATCTTGCACATTCGAGCGTGGCGCGCAGGCTGCCCTGCATGGCCAGTCCATGAGCCCACTGCAGGGTTTCATTGCTGACCGGGTGCGAGAGCAGGCCAACGCCGAAAAAGGTCCTGAAGAAATCGCCCAGAAACGCCGGGCGATCTTCGCGCAGCGCCACGGCGGTGCGGTCGAATGCAGCCTGTTCGGTGCCGCTGGGGTTGTCGGGCGTCTACAGCCGGAACGGCAGGATCGACGAGATCAGCGCCGCTTTGGCCACCGCCCCGCCCTGGTGGCGCGACATATAGCGCGCCACTTCGCCGCCGCCCATCGAGAAGCCAACGATCACCGCATTCTTGGCGCCGGTATGCTCAATGACTGCGCCCAGATCGTCGGCCAGGGTGTCGTAGTCATAGCCGTTCCAGGGCTGTGAGCTGCGCCCGAAGCCACGCCGGTCATAGGAAATGGCGCGGTGGCCGGCCTCGGCAATGGCCAATGCCTGGGCGTCCCAGCTGTCGGCCGACAGCGGCCAGCCATGAATCAGGATTACCGGCGTGCCGGTGCCCCAGTCCTTGAGATACAGCTGGGTGTTGTCGCGGGTGGTTACGAAGCTCATGGTCGGCGTGCTCGATCCGGGTAGGTGACCCCAGTGTTCGGCCGCCGAGCCCGGTGAGTCTGTGTGCTGGCGAACGCAGGCCACCCTTGCATCGGTCGTCAGTTCACACGTGCGCGCGAATCCTTCGCCGGATGGGATGCCAGGGACTGCCGATCAGGCCGCCGTGGTGACCGTGCGATAGATCACCACCGTCTTGCCGCGCGCGTGCAGGGCGCCCTGCTCTTCGAGCTGCTTCAAAACCCGGCCGGCCATCTCGCGCGAGCAGCCAACGATTCGCGCCAGCTCCTGCCGGCTGACCCGGATCTGGGTGCCCTGCGGGTGAGTCATGGCGTCGGGCTCTTCGCACAGGTCGACCAGCGTGCGGCTGATCCGGTTGGAGACATCCAGAAAGGCCAGCCGGCTGGCCTTGCGGCTGGTGTGCAGCAGGCGCTTGGTGAGTTGGGCGCCAATTGCGAACAGGATGCGCGGACATTCGTCGGCCAGCGGGCCAGCAAACAGCGCGTGCAGACGCTCGACGCCGATCTCGGCCAGCTCGCAGGCGCTGCGCGTACGCAGCAGGACTTCGCGCTGCGGGGTGTTGACGAAGATGCCGGTTTCACCGACGAAGTCGCCAGCGTTGATATAGCTCAGCACCAGTTCACGGCCATCATCCTCTTCCAGCATCACCGACAGCGTGCCGCTGATGACGTAGTAGATGGTGCCGGCAGGGTCGCCAGGGCGGAACACGTCGGCGCGGCTCGGATAACGGCGCCGATGACAATGCGCCAGAAAGCGATCCAGTGAGAACGGCGTTGGTGCCAGCGAGGCCGGCTGGTGCGGCCGCCAGAGCGCTGTGGTCAGAGTCGTCATCGTTATTTCCCCCGCGCCGTTACGGCGCCATCCGCAAGAGTAAACGCGCGTTGCGGATGGCGGCAATGCGCAGTGCTGGACAGAACGCCCTTGCACCAGGCGCAGCAGGCGATAGTGCCTGACTTCAATTTGGTCGATAATCGGCCGTTGATCTTACTGGACCGGACCCCACCGACGTGGTCAAACCTCTGCCGCGACTGAAGCTCCAAGGCTTCAACAACCTCACCAAAGCGCTCAGCTTCAATATCTACGACGTCTGCTACGCGGTCAGCGAAGAGCAGCGCCAGCGCTACATCGAGTACATCGATGAGGCCTACAACGCGGATCGCCTGACACAGATATTGACCGAGGTCGCGCACATCATCGGCGCCAACGTGCTCAATGTCGCCCGCCAGGACTACGACCCGCAGGGCGCCTCGGTGACTATCCTGATCTCCGAGCAGCCAGTGGTTGACAAGAGGGCGGCCGGCAAGGAGGTGCTGGCGGGTGCCGTGCGTGAGCATCCCGAAGACGCCTCGATAGTTGCCCATCTGGACAAGAGCCACATCACCGTCCACACCTATCCTGAAACCCATCCGCAAAATGGCATCGCGACATTCCGCGCCGACATTGACGTGGCGACCTGCGGCATCATCTCGCCGCTGAAGGCGCTGAACTACCTGATCGAAAGTCTGGAGTCGGACATCGTGATCATGGACTACCGGGTGCGTGGCTTCACCCGCGACGTCAAGGGCAAGAAGCACTACATCGATCACCGGATCAACTCGATCCAGGACTATCTGGCCAAGCACATCCGCAACCACTACGAGATGTTTGACGTCAACGTCTATCAGGAAAACATCTTCCACACCAAGATGCATGTGAAGGAGTTCGACCTCGACAACTACCTGTTCGAGGAGAAGGCGAAGAACCTGAGCTTCAAGGAGCGCCTGCGGATCGAAGTCCAGCTCAAGCGCGAGATCGAAGAGCTGTTCCACGGCCGCAATCTGGACTGACCCCGGCAGTGCAGGCATGGCCGACGCCGACGACGAACCCACTTTAGGTCTCGACGAAGCAGCGACGCCGCCGCTCATCGGCCGACTGCCGTTCGAGCAGGTTGGCCCGTATCGGCTGCTGCGGTCGATTGGCGCTGGCGGCATGGGCGAGGTCTTCTTGGCCGTGCGCGTCGACGGCAATTTCCGCCAGGAAGTGGCGCTGAAGATGGTGCCGTTTGCGCTTGCTGACGGCGAGCGGGCGGCCCGGCTGCGTCGCGAACGGCAGATTCTGGCGCAGTTGGATCACCCCAATCTGGCGCGCCTTCTCGATGGCGGCGTCGCACCCGACGGCACGCCGTTTCTAGCCATGGAGTATGTGCGTGGCCTGACCTTGCTCGACTGGGTGCACAAGCAAAAGCCTGGGATCGAGGGTCGGCTCGACCGCTTCCTGGAGCTGTGCGCCGCGGTGTCCTACGCGCACCAGCGGCTGATCATTCACCGCGACATCAAGCCCAGCAACATTCTGGTTGATGAAAGCGGCAAGGCGCGACTGCTCGACTTCGGCATCGCCAAGCTGCTGGTGCCGGACAACGCCGACCTGACGCTGACGGTCGCCGGCCTGGCGCCGATGACGGCGTCTTACTCGGCGCCCGAGCAGGTGCAGGGCAAGCTCATCACCACGGCCACCGATGTCTACCAGCTTGGTCTGGTTTTCTACTGGCTGCTGACCGGCAGCCAGGCGCAGCCGCTGTCGCGCACCACGCGGGCCAGCGAGATCGAGCGCTTCGTCTGTGTGCATGAGCCGGTGCCGCCATCGCGATGCCCTCAAGGCGAACACGGCGTGCGACTGTCGGGGCGCTACGCCGGTGATTTCGACACGATCGTCATGAAAGCGCTGCGCAAGGAGCCCGAGCGACGCTACGCCAGCGTGGAAGCGCTGGCCGAGGACCTGCGGCGGTCACGGGCCAGACAGCCGATATTGGCGCGGCGCGACAGTGCCGCCTATCGACTGCGTCGTTTCGTTGAACGCAACGCCTTGGCAACAGCGGCCGGTCTGCTGTCGGCGCTGGCCTTGCTTGGCTTCGGTTTGCAGGAGCGCCAGCTGCGCGGCGCCGCTGAACTTGCCCGTGCCGAGGCCGAGCGTTCGCTCGAGGATCGTGATCGAGCCTTGGCGCGCGCCGAGTCGGTGCAGGGATTCCTGATCGACATGTTTGGCGGCGCCCAGGCCAGCGGCAAGGGGCGTGAGCTGCGCGTGGTGGACGTGCTGGATGCTGCCGAGTCAAAGATCAGCGCACGCATCGACGTCGACCCGGATGCAGCGATGGCGTTGGTCGCCGCGCTCGCCAAGGTGCGGCTGTCGCTGGGGCAGTACAAGGAGACGGCTGCGCTGCTGGACGGTCTGCTTCCGGCGCTCGAAAGCGCCGCGGGTGAAGACGATGCGCGCGTGCTGGAACTCTTGAATTCGCGCGCCGCCGCCGCCGATTTTCTGGGTGACTACCCGCGCAAGTTTGCGCTGAACCAGCGCCGCCATGAGCGCCTGTTGCGCAGCCTTGGCGAACGCGACGGTCAAACGCTGGCAGCGCTGTTCGACGTTGGCGCATCACGCTTCTTCCTTGATCGACGCGATCCGCGCGCTTGGCAGGAAATGAGCGCTGCGTCGACGGCAATCGCCGAAGTGCTCGGTGCGGACGATCCGCGCGCGCTCGAGGTTGCGCGCTACGAGGTCCAGTTCCTGTATGTGGATCGCCGCTACGAGGAGGCGAGGGCGCGCGGCCTGCTGGTGCAGCGGCGTGCCGAAGCGGCACTTGGCCCGACGCATCCGACCTCCATGAACGTATTGAACATGGTCGCCATGTCGCTGGACGGGCTCGGTCGCTGGGACGAGTCGGTGGCCCTCCATCAGCGCCTGGATGACCTGACGGTAGAACACTCCGGGCCGCGCAGTGCGGGCCTGATCAACGCCCGCAATCGACGCGGTCTGGTGCTGGTGGCCGCGGGCGAGATCGAGGCCGCAATCACTCTTTTCGAGTCGGCCGTGGAGATCGGGTCGCCATTGCTGGGGCCGACCAGTCCGACTGTGTTGATGGCGCAGATGAACCTGGCGAATGCGTTGAATCTTGCCGGCCGCTACCAGCCGGCCAACGACCTGGTCGACCTGGTCGTCAGCGAACGGCAGAAGATTTTCGGCGAAAGCAGCGCCGTCTTCGTCATGGCGGTCATGCATGCAGCCGTCCTGGAGGCGCGCGCCGGTGATGTCCGTGGTGCCGAGAACCGGCTTCGCCGCGCCGGCGAGCTGTTGGAAGGCTTGAATGCGGACCAATTGCGCAGCAATGCTTGGCTGCCCGACCAGCTGGCTGCACAGCGTGAGCTACTTCGCGCCTGGGAGCTCGGGCCGACGCAGCTGGGCGAGGCGTTCCTGCTGCCAATGCGCCGGCTTCTCGAATCGGTCGGGCCGCACTCCGGCTCCATGTTCAGCGTGGTTCTGAGCGATCTCCGCGCCCTGCGAGCGCGCCGTGGCAGCCTGCCGGCCGAGGTCGAAGCATTTTTGGCCACGGTTTTTCCCGCTTCGTCGTAGCGGACGCTGCGCCCACACGCATCAGGTCCGGGCAGGGCGCCGGCAAGCCCGTGTTGGCGCATCCGGCCGCGCCCAAACCCACCACTGCCTGCCAGTCGATCCGCCTGCGCGGCAGTCCTGCTAGAGCCGGTAAGCCACTGCCTTCATCACTGCACTCACCGCGCGCATCAGCGCCGGCATCGGTGCCGGCAGCTCGCGGGCGCCGGCCGCCTTGGCTGACTGGCCATGCGCCGCCTCGTCGGTCTGCATCTGGACCAGAATCTCGCGACTGCGGACATCCGCGATCGGCAGCTGCTTCAGGTGCTCACCCAGATGCGCCTCGACCTGACGTTCGGTCTCGACGACAAAGCCGAGGTTGTAGCCGTCGCCAGCCACGCCGGCAGCGAGCCCGATCGCGTAGCTGCCGCTGTACCAGAGCGGATTGAGCAGGCTGGGTCGGCTGTCGAGTTCGGCCAGTCGCTCGCTGCACCAGGCGAGGTGGTCGCCCTCTTCGCGGGCGGCGTGCAGCAGCGCGTCGCGGGTCTGCGGATTGCGCGCAACCAGCGCCTGGCCGAAGTAGAGCGCCTGTGCGCAGACCTCGCCGCTGTGGTTGACCCGCATCAGGCCCGCCGCATGGCGGCGCTGCGCGTCGTCCAGCTCCACGCTGGGCGCTCTCGCCGGGCTTGGCCGCTCGGAGTTTGCAGGCGCGCCCAGGGCGGTCGCGAGCGCGCGCTCGGCCTCCATCAGCATGCGGTCAAGGGTGGAATAGCGGCGGATGGCGTTCATGCAAGATGCTCGGCAAGAAGTTCGAGAGGGTGTAGCACAGACACGGTCGCGCCGCGCGCGTTCAAGCCTGACGCAAGATGCAGCCGGCAGCCGACATTGCTCGAGCACAGCACATCGGCGGGATTGCGGGTCAGCGGCTCGAGCTGCAGGTCGCGCAGGCGCCCGGCCCGCTCCCGCTGCAGCAGGGCGTGACTGCCGGCCGCGCCACAGCAGCCGCTGTCGCTCAACTGCTCGATCCGCAGGCCGGGAATCCGACCCAGCACCGCTGCCGCCGCATCGGGTCGGTGCACGCCGCTGGACTGGGTGCAGGGCGTATGCAGCGCGACCCGCGCGGTAGCGTTGCGCAGAGCCAGCGATGCCAGGTTGACGTCGTCGGCGACGAACGCCAGCAGCTCGTGCACCGGCGCCGGCAGGTCTGCGACGGCATCGCGCAGGTCAGCGTGGCAGCCGCTGGCGGCCACCAGGATCGCCGAGCAGCTGCCGGCAACCTCGCGCAGCGCGCTGCGCGCGACGTCCGATTGGCCTGCCGCGGCGTCCAGCGCGCCGGCGTGCCGGTGCAGAGCGCCACAGCACAACGGACCCGGCGGCAACCATACTTCCCAGCCCAGCCGGTTCAGGACCTTGATCGCAGCGCGATGGATGTCGGCATCCAGCCGCTGGGCGACACAGCCGGTGAACAGAGCCACGCGTCCGCGGCCGGCGCCGATTGGCGGGTGCAGGCCCGCCGTCGGTCCTTGGCGTGGAACCACTGGCAGCTCTCCGAGCCAGCGCGTCGGCAGCAGACGTTGCAGCGCCCGCAGCAACGCAAAGCCGACCCGCAGCGGCCAACGCTGCACGATGGCCCATTCCAGTGCGCGCTGCCGCCACGCCGGCGCCTGCCGTCGCCGGACCAGCGCACGGGCGTCGACGATCAGCGCATCGAACCTCACGCCGGCCGGACAGACCTGCTCGCAGCGGCGGCAGCCAAGGCAGTGTTCAAGCGCCAGGGCGGCCGAATCAAAGGCGTCAGCCAGCCGATCCTGCGCGAGCGCCGCGGCCAGCGTGATCCGCCCGCGCGGCGACTCGCTCTCATGCCGGTCAATCAGATAGGTGGGACAGTGCGGCTGGCACAGCCCGCAGCGCACGCACGCCTGGGTGCTCGAAAGCAGCCGCTCGGAAATCTTCTGCACGCTGTGCGGATCGCCGCTCGCCATGCAAACACCTTACGCCACCGGCTGGGAATTGGTCGAAACCAGCCCGGCAGCTTAGCACGCACGTTCGCCGAGGCTTGCGCGAAAGCCGTATCCCGACTACTATTCCGCTCCTTTCTTTTCCGTTTGCCCACTGGAGCTGCAATGAAGACCATCAGCGCCAAGCCGGAGACCGTGAAGCGCGACTGGTACGTTGTCGACGCCACTGGAAAGACGCTCGGTCGTCTTTGCTCCGAACTGGCCCGCCGCCTCCGCGGCAAGCACAAGCCCATCTATACCCCGCACGTTGACACCGGCGATTACCTCGTCGTCATCAATGCGGAGAAGGTGCACACCACCGGCAACAAGCTGCAGGACAAGCTGTATCACCGGTTCACCGGCCACATCGGTAACCTGAAGACGCAGAACCTGAGCCAGATGCTGACCGGCGCCCACCCGGAGCGCGTGATCGAGATCGCGGTGAAGGGCATGCTGCCCAAGAATCCGCTGGGTCGCGCGATGTATCGCAAGCTCAAGGTGTACCCCGGCGCCGACCACCCGCACACCGCGCAGCAGCCGCAAGCGCTGGACATCTAAGGCAAGCATATGGCGATTTCATCCAACCCCTCGCAGAATTACGGCACCGGCCGTCGCAAGTCCTCCACCGCCCGCGTGTTCCTGCGCAAGGGCACCGGCAAGATCGTCGTCAACGACAAGCCGCTCGACCAGTACTTCGGTCGTCAGACGGCTCGCATGATTGTCCGTCAGCCGCTGGTGCTGACCGACTCCACCGAGAAGTTCGACATCCTGGTCACGGCGGCAGGCGGCGGCACCACCGGCCAGGCGGGCGCCATCCGTCTGGGTATCTCGCGTGCCCTGATCGAGTATGACGAAAGCCTCAAGCCCTCGCTGCGCCGCGCCGGTTTCATGACCCGCGACGCCCGCGAAGTCGAACGCAAGAAGGTCGGTCTGCACAAGGCCCGCCGCGCCACCCAGTTCTCCAAGCGCTAAGCGATCACGTCAGAGCCCTCCGCCCGTTGGGCGGAGTCGGCGATCCGGTTTTGGGGGATCGTCTAACGGTAGGACTGCAGCCTCTGACGCTGCCTATCTAGGTTCGAATCCTAGTCCCCCAGCCAAACAAAGACCCCCGCGCACGCGGGGGTTTTTGTTTGGCTGGGGGCTGTGGTGGTGCCGAGGTCGATGCCAGGCAGGATCGGAAAATGGCTGCGCGAGAAGCGCGCCGCCTGCCCGCTCGACGCGCAGGTCCGACGCTGCTCGCAGCGGGATCGACAGCCACCCTTACTGGCGCCGCTGCGGGGCAGGTCTCAAGACCATTTCGCCTTCGACCCATCCGCTGCTGCGGCGCGCGGCAATTGGTCAACGGCGTCGAACGAAGGGATGCTGTTGCCGTTCTCGTCAAGAAATTCGACCCGCTGGCTCATCATCAGCTGGATGCGCTCCGACAGCGGCAGCTTGGCGAACTCCGCTGGGGTCAGGTAGTTGTAGCCGAAGCCTTCACGAACCGTGATGCTTGTCAGACGCGACATGACTACTCACCTCCCATCAGGCGCCGCAGTTGAGCCTCATCGAGCGCTTCCGCGGGCGGCGGTGCCGGCGGCGGTCGACTCAACGTCGAGCCCTGCATTTCTTCCCGTGGCGACAACCGCAACCCGACGGTGCGCTTGAGCAGCTGCAGGACGCAGGTGGTCACGACGACGGCAAAGGCTGCCACCACGAAGGCACCGAACAGCTGCACGCCGAACTGTTCCAGCCGGCCGTGCGGCAACACCTCGGCATTGCCGAACACCGCCACACACAGGGTGCCGAGGAGGCCGCCGCCCAAGTGCACCGGCACCGCGCCGACGGCGTCATCCAGTCGCACCCGCAGCATCCATTCGTAGACGAGGTTGTGAACCAGTCCGCCGAGCGCGCCGATGATGAGTGCGCTGAGCGGTGTGACCATGTTTGCGCACGCGGTCACTGCAACCAGCCCGGCCAGGGCACCGCCAATCAACTTGAGTTCGACATCGCGGCCGGGCACCTGCCAGCGTCCGTGCAGCCAGGCGACGATACAGCCGGCGGCACCGGCGGCGTGAGTGTTGATCAGGATCAGTCCCACCGAATCGCTGCCGACGGCGCTGCCACCGTTGAAGCCCCACCAGCCGAACCACAGCAGGATGACGCCCAGGCCCGCCAGCGGAAGACTGTAGGGCTTGATCTCCAGCGGCTTGCCTTCGGCATCGAAACGGCCAATCCGAGGGCCGATCACCCACACCGCCACAAGCGCGATCCAGCCGCCCAGCGAGTGCACCACGGTGGCGCCGGCAAAGTCGACATAGCCAAGGCCGCTCAGCAGCGTCTTCTGAGCCTGCTGACCGGCGCCCCAAACCCAGTGCGCCACCAGTGGGAACAGCAGGCCGACGTTGACCAGGGAGCAGACCAGATAGGTGTGAAGGCTGACGCGCTCGGCGATCGCGCCGGAAACGATGGTCACCGCCGCAGCCGCAAACCCGAGTGTGAACAGGAGGAAGGCCCAACCTCCCGGGGTGCCCTCGATGCCCGCTCCAAGCCAGTGGCCGTTGCCGACCCAGCCGCCCAGCGTCTCGCCGAACGCAAGTCCGTATCCGAACAGCAGCCAGACCACCGTCACAACTGACCAGTCGATCACGTTTTTCATCGCCGTGACCGACGCGCCCTGGGTCCGGACCAGCCCAGCCTCGAGCGCCAGGAACCCGCCCTGCATGACAAACACCAGCGCCGCACTCACCAGTAGCCAGGCCTGCGCGCCTGACGCCACGCCCCCGCCATCGCTTGCCAACGCAAGCGCCGGTATCAGAAGCATGATCAGCAAGGTCGCACGGCTCACTCGCATTCGCATCGCCTATTGGCTGCCCGTAATGCCCCGGATGCTATCCGGATGCGAGGCGTGTGGCAAAGACGTATCGAGCGGCACGCGTGGTAACTTTGTCGGCAAAACGCAGATTCCGGCCGGCGGCGTCACACGTTGCTCCGGGCGGCGTCTTGCTCGACACCTTCGGGAACGCATGAGGCCATGGACACCGTCCCTTTCCATTTCGACGCGTATGGCGGGTTTGGTGAGGTCAAGGGCCTGGCCCGCCTCGACGAGCGGGGCCTGGAGCTGCAGTTCTGCACCAGCGACGCGCTGTTCGGCGTGCTCAGGTCCGGCCAGCGCAGCCTGCGCGTGCCGCTGGATGCCCTGCTCAGCGTGCGCTACAGCGCCGGCTGGTTCTGGTTGATGCCGCGGATTGAACTGCGCGTTCGCGATCTGGCTGCGCTGAAAGGACTGCCGGAATCAGATGAGGGACGGGTCAGTCTCAGTCTCAAATTTCGCGACCGCCATGACGGCCGCGCGTTTGCCGCCGATCTGGACCTGCAGCGCTCGCGGCGACGCATCGCGCAGCTTGATCGGGCGCTCGATCAGTTGAGTTCGGAGACGCCGCTGCCGCCGCTGCCACCAATCGCCGATCCGGTGCGCGCACGCGCGCCGCGACGCGATGGGCCTCTGCAGTCCGAATAGCAGGGGGTCAGGCGGAGTCGGCGTCCAGCGGTCCGAATTGGCTGACTCCGACGCTGCAGCAGCTGTAAACCCGGACGCTCTGACTGACTGACAGCCGCTCATGCATCTCATCTCCTGGGGGTCGACCGCGCACCTCCCATTATGAAGAGGCCGCGCCCAAGCGAGCTGGCGGGTGGCCGAGATTGCGGCGGTCAAGCAGCCGTGAATTCCTTCACGGCGCAGCGCTACGCTGGCCGGCGGGCGCACCGCAGCCTGATTGGAAGTCAGCGGTGAGAGCAGTCCGACGGTTGCTGCGTCCGATCAACCGCGCGGAAGCGCATTCGACGCTTCATCGGGGAATGGCCATGCAAATTCATGAGCATTGCAGTAAACGCGGATCGGATCAGGGCGCCGTCTCGATGCCCTGCAGGCGCAGCCTCGGCGCGCTGCTGGTGGCCTTCGCCAGCGCGCTCTTTTGGCCGCTCGCTGCGCTGGCGCAGCCGATGCCGCTCGACAACGTCAGCACGCTCGCTGCCGGCGCCGGCCACAGCTGCGCGGCACTCGGTCGCGGCGGTGTGCGTTGCTGGTGCCAAAATGCTCTCGCCCAGCTTGGCGATGGCCGGCCGGGCTAAGTCCGACAGGCTGCTAGACCGTGCCGGTAGCCGACGGAGCGCGCCGACGGAGGATCCGCGGGCACGGCAGCGGGTCGGGTTGGGCTGCGCCCCGTCTCGCCGCGCGCGGCTTCAGCAGCGCCATGGTCTCGTCGATAGCGCGGTTCTTCGCATCGTCGAGGAACACCCCGGCAGGCCCGACGGCCAGTCGCTGGCCCGGTCCTGGATCGTCCGCGAATAGCTCGGGCAGGTGCAGCGGCGTGCTGCTCGCGCGGCGTGAGGTCAGCCCGCTCACGTAGCTCAGGGTGCGCGGAGAGCCGGCTTTACGACGAGTTTTCCTCCGCTGCGGACTTCTCGGAAAGACGTGCGAGCAGCGCGTTCCAGGATTTCACGAAGGCTTTTGCACCCTCGTCCTGCAGCTGCGCCGCTAGCGCATCCACGTCCACTCCGGCCCGCCTGTGGCGGGCGATCACCTCCTCCGCATCGCCACCGTCCTCGGCGAGGAGCTGCCGGGCCTCGCCGTGATCGGCCAAGGCGAGCAGGGTTTTTTCCGGCAGTGTGTTCACCGTGTAGGGCGCAGCAAGCGCGTTTACGTAGAGCAGGTCCGGAGCGGCGGGATCCTTGGTTCCGGTGCTGGCCCAAAGTAGTCGCTGCGGACGCGCGCCGGCGTTCTGCGCACGCTGCCAGCGCGGCGAGGCCTGCAGCGCTCGCACCGCCGCGTAGATTCGGCCCGCCATGGCGATGCCGAGTTGGTTTTTGAGGTCTGCCGGCACCATCGGCGCGGCCGCCACGTCCCAGCGGCTGACGAACACCGAGCCTACCGAACGAATGTCGGGATCAAGGCCGGCCGCAATTCGCCGCTCGACCCCGCGCAGCCACGCATCGGCCGCAGCGAGGTAGTGCTCGCGCGAGAACAGCAGCGTCACGTTCACCGGAATGCCGGCGAAGGTGGCCTCTTCGATGGCGGGAAGGCCTTCGGCTGTGCCGGGAATCTTGATGTGCAGGTTGGGGCGGTTGGCACGGGCGAACAGGTCTTTGGCGGCCTGCAGGGTCGCTGCGGTGTCGTGGGCGAGCAGCGGGGAGACCTCGAGCGAGACCCAGCCATCCACACCGTTGGTTTGTTGATGCAGCGGTCGAAACAGGTCGGCAGCCCGCGTCAGGTCGTCGATGGCCAGGTCGAAGAACAGCTGCTCGCCGGTGCGCCCGGCCTTCACGCCGTCACGGATGGCGTCGTCGTAGGCGACGCTGCCGCTGAGCGCGTTCTCAAAGATGGTCGGATTCGAGGTGAGGCCGGTGACGGACAGCGTGTCGATGTAGCGCTGCAGCGTGCCGGCATCGAGCAGATCGCGCGTGATGTGATCCAGCCACAGGCTTTGTCCCAGATCATGCAAACGCCCGGTCGCGTTCATGTCGGCCTCGATTCGAGCGCGCTGCCAGCCCAGGTCCAGCTGCGGATCTCCGGCATGTCCCGGCCGTGCTGGTTGATGTACCGTTTGTGTTCGATCAGCTTTTCGCGGAGCTGCCGTTGAAGCTCGGCGCCCGGCGCGCCGGTCTGCGGCAGGCGGTCGATGGTGTCGATGACCAGATGGAAGCGATCCAGATCGTTCAACACCGTCATGTCGAACTGGGTGGTGATGGTTCCCTCTTCCTTGTAGCCGCGCACGTGCAAGTTGTGGTGATTGGTACGCCGATAGGCGAGCCGATGAATCAACCACGGGTAGCCGTGGAAGGCGAAGATCACCGGCCGGTCGACGGTGAACATCTGGTCGAACTCCGCATCGCTCAGTCCGTTCGGGTGCTCGGACGGCGGCTGCAGCTTCATCAGATTGACGACGTTTACCACGCGGATCTTCAGCACGGGCAGATGCGCGCGCAGGATCGAAACGGCGGCCAAGGTCTCCAGCGTCGGCACGTCGCCACAGCAGACCATGACCACGTCTGGGGTGCCGCCGCCGTCGTTGCTGGCCCAGTGCCAGATGCCGATGCCCGCCGTGCAGTGCTCGACAGCGGCGTCCATCGTCAGCCACTGCGGCGCGCGGTGCTTGCCTGCGACCACCACGTTGACGTAATGGCGGCTGCGCAGGCAATGGTCCATCACCGACAGCAGGCAGTTGGCGTCGGGCGGAAGGTAGACGCGAACGATCTCCGCTTTCTTGTTCACCACATGGTCGATGAAGCCAGGATCCTGATGGGTGAAACCGTTGTGGTCCTGCCGCCAGACGTGCGATGCCAGGAGATAGTTCAGCGACGCGATCTTCCGCCGCCACGGCAGCTGCGCGGCCACCTTGAGCCACTTGGCGTGCTGGTTGAACATCGAGTCGACGATGTGGATGAATGCCTCGTAGCAATTGAACAGCCCATGCCGGCCGGTCAGCAGGTAGCCCTCCAGCCAACCTTGGCACTGGTGTTCACTGAGCATCGAG
>JBBRBN010000014.1:0-63732 GCA_038205755.1 Lysobacterales bacterium
CCTCACCGAACTGCATCGACGCTTCAATCCGACCCGCCTGGCCCTGCTGGCGGCGCGGCAGGCCCGCCAGACGCGCTTCGACGCCGGTGAGCTGCCGGACTTCCGCGCCGACACTCGCGCGATCCGCGAGGCGGACTGGACGGTCGCGCCGGTGCCCGCCGCGCTGGCCGACCGCCGGGTCGAGATCACCGGACCGGTCGACCGCAAGATGGTGATCAATGCGCTCAATTCCGGCGCCAGGGTGTTCATGGCCGATTTCGAGGACTCGACCAGCCCGACCTGGGAAAATCTGATCGAAGGCCAGGCCAATCTGGCCGATGCCGTGGCCGGCGACATCACCTGGACCGCGCCCAACGGCAAGCACTACGCGCTGAATGCCGATGCCGGCACCGTGCTGATGGTGCGCCCGCGCGGCTGGCATCTGGACGAGAAGCACGTCCTCATTGACGGCGAGCGCCTGGCGGCCGGCCTGTTTGATCTGGCGCTGTTCGCCCAGCGCAACGCCCGCGCGCTGCAGGCGCGCGATCTTGGACCGTACTTCTACCTGCCCAAGCTGCAGGCGATGGAAGAGGCCGCCCTGTGGGACGAGGCGATGACCTTCATCGAGGTACGGCTCGGTCTGCCGATCGGCAGCATGAAGGTCACCGTGCTGATCGAGACGCTGCCGGCGGCGTTCGAAATGGACGAGGTCCTGCATGCGCTGCGCGGTCGCATCGTTGGCCTCAACTGCGGGCGCTGGGACTACATCTTTTCCTACATCAAGACCTTCCGCCGGCACGCTGACCGGGTCCTGCCCGAGCGCGGCCAGGTGCCGATGACGGTGACCTTCCTCAAAGCTTACTCGGAGCTGCTGATCAAGACCTGCCACCGGCGCGGCGCGCACGCGATGGGCGGCATGGCGGCGCAGATTCCGATCAGCAGTGATCCCGTGGCCAACGACGCGGCGATGGCCCGCGTCCGCGCCGACAAGCTGCGCGAAGCGACCGCCGGGCACGACGGCACCTGGGTCGCCCATCCGGGCTTGATCCCGCTTGCCAAGGAAATATTTGACCAGCACATGTCGGCCGCCAACCAGGTCAAGACCGCGCTGCGGCTGGATGTGAAGGCCGACCGCGATGCGCTGATCGCTCCCGCCGCAGGCAGCATTTCGCGGCTTGGCTTTCTCAACAACATTGATGTCTGCGTGCGCTATCTCGCCGCCTGGCTGGATGGCCTCGGCTGCGTGCCGATCCACCACCTGATGGAAGACGCCGCCACCGCCGAGATCTCGCGGGTCCAGCTGTGGCAATGGCTGCACGTCGGCGGCCAAGCGCTGGATGACGGCACGCCCATCGACTTCGCGCTGTTCGAGCTTGCCCTCTCCGGCGTCGCCGAGCGGCTGCCGGAGTCTGGCCTGCCGGGTCAGGCGCGCATTCCGGAGGCGATGAAGATGCTCGGCGAGCTGACCCGTGCCGAGGACCTGGCCGACTTCATCACCCTGCCGGCCTACGAGCGACTTCCGTAACCGCGGCTGCCCGCCCCACTCCCGCACGCGAGCCGGTCTCTCTCAGCCGGTCTCTCTCAGGGAGAGGGGAGCAACGCCTCACCCCGACCCGAATGGCACCTACGCAAGCGAAAGCGCCAAACAATCGTCATTCCGGCGAAGGCCGGAATCCAGCACGTCTGGCCCGCGGCAACGCGTCAACCGCACTGGATCCCGGCTTTTTCCGGGCTGCCGAGCCTCAAGTAAGTGGCATTTCACCCCGACCCCTCTCCCGCTGTGAGCGGGGAGCAAAGCCGAACCCTCCCACGCCAAAGGCCCGACCATGAAGAACGCACTCCCCACCGCCGAACAGATCCAGCTGGACTGGGACAACAACCCGCGCTGGAAAGGCATCACCCGCGGTTACGCGGCAGCGGATGTCGTCCGCCTTCGTGGCTCGGTGCACATCGAGCATTCGCTGGCGCAGATCGGCGCCGAGAAGTTGTGGAAGTCGCTGCACAGCGAACCCTTCGTCAATGCGCTGGGCGCGCTCACCGGCAATCAGGCGATGCAGCAGGTCAAGGCCGGCCTGAAGGCGATCTACCTGTCCGGCTGGCAGGTCGCCGCTGATGCCAACCTGGGCAGCCAGATGTATCCCGACCAGTCGCTGTATCCGGCCGACTCGGTGCCGGCGGTGGTCAAGCGCATCAATAACACCCTGCTGCGCGCTGATCAGATCCAGACCAGCGAAGGCTCCGGCGACATCGACTTCCTGCAGCCGATCGTGGCCGACGCCGAAGCCGGGTTCGGTGGTGTGCTGAATGCGTTCGAGCTGATGAAAGGAATGATCGAAGCCGGCGCCGCCGGCGTCCATTTTGAGGACCAGCTGGCCTCGGTGAAGAAGTGTGGCCACATGGGCGGCAAGGTGCTGGTGCCGACTCGCGAGGCAGTGGAGAAGCTGGTCGCCGCGCGCCTGGCTGCGGACGTGATGGGTGTCCCGACCCTGATCGTCGCCCGCACTGATGCCGAAGCCGCCGATCTGCTTACCTCTGACATTGATCCCAACGACACCGGCTTCTGCACCGGCGAGCGGACCATGGAGGGCTTCTACAAGACCAACAACGGTCTCGATCAGGCGATCTCCCGCGGTCTTGCCTATGCGCCCTACGCCGACCTGGTGTGGTGCGAAACCGGCAAGCCGGATCTCGAATTCGCGCGCAAGTTCGCCGAAGCCATCCACGCCAGGTTCCCCGGCAAGATGCTGGCCTACAACTGCTCACCCAGCTTCAACTGGAAGAAGAATCTGGACGACGCCACGATTGCGAAATTCCAGAAGGAAATCGCCACCTATGGCTACAAGTTCCAGTTCATCACCCTGGCTGGTTTCCACTCGCTGAACTACGCCATGTTCAATCTGGCCCACGGCTATGCTCGCCGTCAGATGAGCGCGTTTGTTGAACTGCAGGAAGCCGAGTTCGCCGCCGCCGTTCGCGGCTTCACCGCGGTCAAGCACCAGCGCGAAGTCGGCACCGGCTACTTCGACGCCGTCACTCAGGCCATCCAGGGCGGCAAGTCCTCGACCACCGCGCTCACCGGCTCGACCGAGGAAGAGCAGTTCCACGGAGAGAAGACGGCCGCCTGATTCGTCGACTTACCGACCAGGCTTGGCAGTACGCAAACGGCCAGGGCGCGAGCCCCGGCCGTTTTTTCTTCTGCGCCCAAGCAGCCCCCAGCAGCCCCCAGCACCGAGCCCTAAAACACCGACAACCCGGTGCGCTCGGTCAGCAGCTCAAGCGCGCGGATGCCCAGCAGTGAGTTGCCCGCTGCATCGAGCCCCGGTGACCACACGCAGACGCTGAAGTGCTGCGGCAGCACGGCCAGGATGCCGCCACCGACGCCGCTCTTCGCCGGCAGGCCGACGCGGAAGGCGAAGTCACCAACAGCGTCGTATGCGCCGCAGGTCATCATCAGCGCATTCACCCGCTTGGTTTGCTGCGGACTGAGCATGCAGGTGCCGTCGGGCGTGCAGCCGCCGCTGGCGAGAAACAGACCGGCGCGAGCCAGCTCGCGGCAGGAAAGCGCCATCGCGCAGTGGTGGAAGTAGGCGTCCAGCACGGCTGCTGGATCGCCGTGCAGATTGCCGAAGCTCTTGATGAACCAGGCCATCGCGATATTGGTGAAGCCGGTGTCGCGTTCGCCGTCGGCAACCTCGACGTCGAAGTCCGCATCGGGCGCGTCGCTCAGGTCGCGCAGCAGGTCCAGAAAGGTGCCCTTGGCATCGGCCAGCGCCTCAAGAATGACGTCGGTAACGACCAGTGCCCCGGCATTGATGAACGGATTACGCGGGATGCCGCGCTCGTGCTCCAGCTGCACCAGCGAATTGAAGCGCGTACCGGACGGCTCGCGACCCAGCCGCAGCCACAGATCGTCGCGGGCGTGCTGCATCGCCAGCGTGAGGGCAAAGACCTTGGAGATGCTCTGGATCGAGAAGCGGGTGTCGGCGTCGCCGGCCGCGTGCAGCTCGCCGTCCACGGTCATCAGGGCAATACCAAACTGGTTGGGATCGACCCGCTGCAGCGGGGGAATGTAGTCGGCGACCTTGCCGCTGCCGCGCAGCGGGGTCAGGTCATCGATGATCGACTGCAGCAGGGCGGCGTAGTTCATGGCGATACGGGATGGGGTCACTGTCGGTTGTGGGGTGCTGGCGCCTCGCGGAGGCAGCGGCAGATGTAAAGCATCGCACGGCCCACGCCTGCGGCGGCGGCGCTGCCGACCGCTGCCACGGAGCTTTCAAGGCCGATCCGAATCGACCCGACGCGGGCGGCGCAGCCGCCGGCCGACGAACGCGACCCAGCGCCTGACCTTGCCCCCGGACGCGCCCGGCTCGCCGAACAGGGTGTTGCCCACGGCGCCAAACTTCAGGCCCACGTGGCCCACCTGGTCATCCTCCAGATCGCGCACGACCAAGGTGGCTTGGCCCACCCGCAGTCGATCACCCACCTGCGGCTCGCTGTCAAAGCGCTGGGCAAACAGCTCGGCCGGCGTCAGTTGCGCCAGATGCGGCGGCACCGTCAGTCCGTAGAAGTCCGCCAGCGCCTGCAGCGGCACGTCCCCGGCCAATGTGAATGCGCCAAACATCTCACGCTCGGCCTCCAGCGCCTCGCTGGCTTCCGCAAACAGCCAGTCGAGCCGGGTGACGTTGCCGGGCGGGGCGAGGTAGTAGGCGTAGTCGTCGGGCTTGAGCGGGCCGGCTTGTTCCGGTGTCCAGACCTGCTGATCGCGCACCACCAGTGCCGGTCGGGCCCATTTTGGCGCCTGGCTTCCGCGCAGGATCGCGGCGTCGGCCGAAACCAGGTAGCCGACCATCTCGTAGTCGAGCTGGCCAGGCAGGTCGAGCTCGACCCGTCGAGACGGCGCGTCGCGCCGCGGCAGCGCCACCCGCAGCCAGTGCGCCGCTGCCGACAGCGTCCAACCCTGGATCAGCAGCGACACCAGCACCACGACGAAGGCGACGTTGAAGTACAGCTCAGCGTTGGGCAGCCCAACCAGCATGGGCACCGACGCTAGAAAAATGCCGACCGCGCCGCGCAGTCCGACCCACGAAACGAATGCGATCTCACGCAGGCGGAAGCGGAACGGCAGCAGGCACAGCGCCACCGCCAGCGGACGCCCGACCAGCATCAGGAATGCCGCCACACCCAGCGCCGGCAGCAGAACCGGCAGCAGCGCGCTCGGGGTAACCAGCAGCCCGAGAACCAGGAACATCACCAGCTGCGCCAGCCAGGTGGCGGCGTCCTGCACGCTGAGCACGTTGGCAAACGCGCGGACCGGCCGGTTGCCGATCACGATGCCAGCCAGGTACACCGCGAGGAAGCCACTGCCGTGAAGCAGGTTGGTCAACGAAAACAGCGCGACTGCGCCAGCCAGGGTCATCAGCGGATGCAATCCTGCGGGCAGGGCCAGCCGGTTCAGCGCGGCGGCCATCGCGCGGCCGCCAGCGACCCCAGCAAACGCGCCGATGCCGATCTGCAGCACCAGGCTGAGCGCCATGTCGGCCACCGTGTCGGCACCATCGCTGGCCAGCCAGCTGCACAGCATGAGGGTGAGGAACACCGCCACCGGGTCATTGCTGCCGGATTCGATCTCCAGCGTGGTGCCGACCCGGCGCTGCAGATGCAGGCCGTTGGCGTGCAGCAGAAAGAACACGGCGGCGGCATCGGTGCTGGCCACGATCGCGCCCAGCAGCAGGGATTCCTGCGGCCCCAGCCCGAACAGCCACCACACGGCGATGCCGGTGAGCGCGGTGGTGATCACCACGCCAATGGTGGCGAGCACCGTTGCCGGACCGAGCGCCCCGACCATGCGGCCGGCGCGGGTGCGCAGCCCGCCATCGAACAGGATGATCGCCAGCGCCAGCGAACCCAGCGTGTAGGTCGCCCCGTAGTTGTCGAAGCGCAGCCCGCCGAAGCCATCCTCGCCGAGCAGCATGCCCAGAAGCAGGAACACCAGCAGCAGCGGTGCGCCGGCGCGTCTGGCGACAAGACTCGACGCGATGCCGATCAGGACCAGACCGGCGCCGGCCAGCAGCAGCCAGTTGGTGTTGTTGAGGCTGTCCATGGCCCGATGATAGAGGGCGCTGAGGTACTTGCGATGCAGTCAGTTCGCGACGCGGATGCGCTGCGAATAGCGGAGCAAGCTCCGCTCTACGCGGCGCCATTCCGTGTCCGGCACCGTAGAGCCGAGCTTGCTCGGCTGCGCTGGCAGCGAAATCACCCTGCCAAGCGGCGGGGGCTAGTCGATAACCGCTTCAAAACCATTGGTGAAAATGGTGTTGACCGGCAGGTCGCCGGTGATCAGGAAGACCGTGCTGCTGGTGCCCATGTAGACGTTGCCGATAGGGTCCTCGCCGAAAGTGCGGATGTTGCCGCCGCTGGAGGTCCAGATCTGCTGGCTCCAGCTGCCGCCCATTGCCTGCGTCGCCACACGGACCTGGCCTTCACAGAAGTCGCCAAAGAAGTACAGGCCGTCAAGCGACGGCGCCGGCCCGCGGTAGCGGTAGCCGCCGGTGATCGAGCAGCGGTTGTTGCTCCGGTCGTTGTCAAAGATGGGCGCAACGAATGCCGGGGGTGCGTTGCAGACCGGAGCCGTCGTGATGTTGGTGCGGTTTCCCTCGAAACAGCGCCAGCCATAGTTGAGGCCACCACCCGACGACGCCGGCTCGAGGTTGATCTCCTCGCGCGCGCTCTGCCCGACATCGCCGATCAGCATGTCCTTGGTCTCGCGATCAAACGAGAAGCGGAACGGATTGCGCAAGCCCGAGGCCCAGATCTCTGCACAGTTCGACGTGGTGCTGACGTAGGGGTTGTCCACCGGCACCGCATACGGCGCCGAGCCATTCGCAGCCGCACCGCACAGGCGATTGGTGCCGGCTGGCGTGGTGCTGTCGACATCGATGCGCAGCATCTTGCCGAGCAGCGCGCGCGAGTTGCCGCGCGTCACCGGGCCGCAGCTACCGTTGTTGGGGCAGCCTGTCTGGCCGTCGTTGCTCGCTCCGTTGCACAGCAGCATCGGGTTCAGGGTCTGGCTGCGCGAGCAGGGATCGTTGCCGCTGCCGCCGTCGCCCATGCCGATGTACAGATAGCCATCCGGGCCGAAGTGGATATCGCCGCCGTTGTGGTTGCTGAAGTCCTGGCTGACGTTGAGCATGATGGCGAAGGGCTTGATGTCGGCGAGGTTGGGATTGCCGGCATCGGCCTGGAAGCGCGCAATCGTCGTGTTGCCGCCGCCGTTGGTGTAGTTGATGAACACCTGTCGGTTGCTGGCGTAGTCCGGGTGGAAGGCCAGACCGAGCAATCCCTGCTCGCTGCCGATTGAGGTGAAGCCGCCGCTGGGCACGTAGCAGCCCGTTGCAGCGCCAGCGCAAAGGCGCAGGAAGGGCGTCGCTGCGACGCTGCCATTTGCAAGGATGCGAATCCGTCCGGACTGCTCAAGCACGAACAGTCGCTGGCTGCCGTCGTCGGGGGCCCGAATCCCCGTGATGCCGCTGAATCCTCCGCTGACGTTCACCAGCTGCAGGTCCGGCGGAAGCTGCGCCGCTGCTGGTGCGGCATACGACAACGTAAAGGCGACAAGCAGGGCGAACACGCGCATGGAACACCTCAGGCGATCAGCAAGGCGTGGAGTGTGCCTCAGCGCGCAGGCTTACCCAAGTTGCCTGAACGAAGTGTTCAGCGGCTCGTCAGACCACGCCGATAGCAGATCGCCTCGGCCAGATGTGGCCGCTGGATGCCGCCGCTGCCAGCCAGATCAGCAATGGTCCGCGCCACCCGCAGAATCCGTTGCGCAGCTCGGGCGGACAGCTGCATCCGCTCCATCGCCCGCTCAAGCAGATCGCGGGTCGGCACGTCGAGCGCGGCCAGTCGGCCCAGCTCCTGCGGCGGCAGCCGCGCGTTGATCGTCGCGCTGCGCTGCTGCTGACGATCGCGCGCGCCCTTCACGCGCGCACGCACGAGTGCGCTGGACTCGCCGGGTGGCGCTTCGCTGCGCAGTTCGGCCGGGGCGACGCGCGGCACCTCGACAATCAGATCCACCCGATCCAGCAGCGGCCCCGAGATGCGGCCGGTGTAGCGGGCGATCTGCTCACCGCTGCAGTGGCAGCGACCTGATGGATCGCCGGCCCAGCCGCAGGGGCAGGGATTCATCGCCGCGACCAGCTGGAAGCGCGCCGGAAACTCGGCCTGCCGGGCGGCGCGTGAAATGCAGATGCGCCCGGACTCGAGCGGCTCGCGCAGCACCTCCAGCACCCGGCGATCCCACTCCGGCAGCTCGTCAAGGAACAGCACACCGTGATGCGCCAGCGAGATCTCGCCGGGCCGCGGCGGCGAGCCACCACCGACCAGCGCTACGCCGCTGGCGGTGTGGTGCGGCGAGCGCCATGCGGGATCGCGCCAGCGCGCCGGATCCAGCGGCAGCCCGGCGATCGAGCGCACCGCTGCCGCTTCCAGCGCATCGGCTTCGCGCAGCGGCGGCAGCAGGCCGGGCAGGCGCGCGGCGAGCAGACTCTTGCCGCTGCCCGGCGGCCCGATCATCAGCAAATGGTGACCGCCGGCTGCGGCGATCTCCAGCGCGCGGCGCGCGCGGGCCTGGCCGCGTACGTCGGACAGGTCGGGAAATGCGCTGCTTGCCGACTCCACCGCGGCCGCCGCAGGCGCCGCCAACGGCTGCTCGCCGCGCAGAAAGGCGCACACCTCAAGCAGATTGTGGGCAATACGAACGTCGTCATCACCGGCCAGCGCGGCCTCATCGCCATTGGCCGCCGGCACCACGCTATGGCGACCGGCACGGCGGGCGCCGAGCACGGCCGGCAGTGCGCCTTGAACGGCGCGCAGTTCGCCGGTCAGCGCCAGCTCACCGATGAACTCGCAGCCGGCCAGCGCCTTGGACGGCAGCTGGCCGCTGGCGGCGAGAATGCCGAGCGCGATCGGCAGATCAAAGCGCCCGCCCTCCTTGGGCAGGTCGGCCGGCGCCAGGTTGACCGTGATGCGCCGCGCCGGCACCTCGAAGCGGGCGCACAGCAGGGCGGCGCGCACCCGATCCTTGCTTTCGCGCACCGCGGCCTCCGGCAGACCGACGATGGACATCCCCGGCAGACCGCCGGACAGATGCACCTCGACCTGCACGGCCGGAGCATCAACGCCGCACTGTGCGCGGCTGTGGACAATGGCAAGCGACATGGCTGGGCGCGAAAGTTGGCCAAGCGACAGCGTCCGCGACGCGCAAGCATCGCGGTGGGCTGTCGCCGTCGGCGCCGTCAGTTGCGGGTGATCGGCGCGCCGGCCAGCAGCCGGGCTTCGAGGTCGACCACCATCCGCTCGATCAGATCGAGCTTCTCGCGGGTTCGCAGCAGCACGGCGCGCTGCACGTCGAACTCCTCGCGGGTCACCAGGTCCAGCCGTCCAAGTCCGGCCTGCAGTGCGGCGCGGAAGTTCTTCTCGATGTCGCCGCGGGCCTCCTGCATGCCGGGCGGCAGCAGGTCGCTGAGGCGTTGTGCAAGGTCGTCTATGGACTTGAAATCAATCATCGGTCAATCCTCAATCGGGGTGTCCAACAGCCTACCGGGCCTTCAGTGACGGTGGATGTCAGCGCTTTCCGGCCGCCCGTGTAGGAAAAATCCTACCCGACGATGACAACCTCGGCGGTGCGCTGGTCTATGCTCGCGCCACTGCGCGCGCAGCTTCGGGAGCACTGTCAAGATGAAAATGATCACCGCCATCATCAAGCCATTCAAGCTCGATGACGTCCGTGAGGCGCTGTCTGACGTCGGCGTCAACGGCATCACCGTGACCGAAGTGAAGGGCTTCGGGCGCCAGAAGGGCCACACCGAACTGTACCGCGGTGCCGAGTATGTGGTCGATTTCCTGCCCAAGATAAAGATCGAGATCGCGGTGATCGACGACCAGGTCGAGCGCGTGATCGAGGCGATCATCGGCGCCGCCAACAGCGGCAAGATCGGCGACGGCAAGATCTTCGTGGCGCCGCTCGAGCAGGTGATCCGCATCCGCACCGGCGAGATGGATGGGGATGCGGTCTAGCAGCCTGTCGGACTCAGGTCGGCCGGGCTGCAAATCCGTCTGCGCGGCCCGAGTGTTCAAAAAAAGCGCACGCCGCCAATTCCTGGCCCATAGCGCTGCGATGGGCCTGCGAATCGTCGTTGTCTGTCCTCACGCAGCCAGCAATCGCCTCGACCACCTAAGTCCGACCGGCTGCTAGCGACTGGGCTGAAGGAGTCGGGCCAGCGCCAACGCCGCTCCAAAATCCTCCACGAACCCGAGCACATCCGGACGCTGGTCAAACCGCATCTGCTGCAGGATCCGCAGCGGCTGTGGCTGCACGCCGGACAGCACCAGCGAGGTCCCGCGGCGGCGGCAGCGGTCGGCGAACTGCTCCATCGCGGTGACGCCGGAGGCGTCGATCAACGGCACCCGGCGCAGGCGCAGGATGAACACCCGCGGGGCGTCGGGATACTGGTCGAGCACGTCATCCAGGCGATTGGCGACGGCGAAAAACAGCGGTCCTTCGATGCGGAACGCGGCGACGCCCGGCGGCAGCCGGCCCTGCTGATCCTCGCTGGGCGCGCGCTTGAGGTCGTCGCTGTCTTCCTCGATCAGCTTCAGGTCGGACTCCAGCGATACCACTTCGCTCATCCGGTGCATGAACAGGAACGCTGCCAGCACGACGCCGACTTCGATGGCGATGGTCAGGTCAAACACCACGGTCAGCCCGAAGGTGATCAACAGCACCGCCGAGTCGCCGGGTGGTGAGCGCAGCAGCTGGCGGAATCGATGCACTTCGCTCATGTTCCAGGCCACGATGAGCAGCACGGCCGCCAGCGCCGCCAGCGGCACGTAGCTCATCAGCGGCGCCGCCAGCAGCATGAACAGCAGGATGAACAGGGCGTGCAGAATGCCGGCGACCGGCGTGCGCGCGCCGCTGCGCACGTTGGTGGCGGTGCGGGCGATGGCGCCGGTGGCTGGCAGCCCGCCAAACAGCGCGGACGCCGTGTTGGCCACGCCCTGCGCGACCAGCTCGGCGTTGGATCGGTGCTTGCCGCCGGTCATGCCGTCTGCCACCACTGCCGACAGCAGCGACTCGACGCCGCCAAGAAAGGCAATCGTCAGCGCCGCCGGCAGCAGCTCGGCGGTGCGATGAAAGGGAATGTCCGGCAGGTTGAAACTCGGCAGTGCGGCGGGAATCTCGCCGAAGGTCGAGCCGATGGTCGGCACCGGCAGCCCGAACATCGTTGCGGCCAGCGCACCGGCGATCACCGCGATCAGCAGCCCCGGCCAGTGAGGCCGCCAGCGGCGCAGCCCGATGATCAGGGCAAGACTTGCCAGCGCGAGGCCGAGTGCAATTGCGTTGAAGCTGCCGATGTGCGCGGCGTAGGCCTCGAAGCGCCCCAGAAAGTCACCCGGCAGTTTGTCGATTTCCAGTCCAAGCAGATCCTTGATCTGGCTGACGAAAATCGTCACCGCGATACCAGCGGTGAAGCCGGTGATGACCGGCTGGGGCATGTACTTCATCAGCGTGCCGACGCGCAGCAGGCCAGCGGCAATCAGGATCAGGCCGGCCAGCAGCGTGCATAGGATCATGCCGCCGTAGCCGAACTGCTCGATGACGTTGAACACCACCGGGATGAAGGCGGCGGTCGGACCGCCGATCTGCACCCGCGAACCGCCCAGTGCGGAGATCAGAAACCCGGCGATGATCGCCGTGTGCAGACCTTTCTCCGGCGTGGTGCCCGAAGCAATGGCCAGCGCCATCGCCAGCGGCAGAGCGACTACCGCAACCGTGAGGCCGGCCAGCGCATCGGCGCGCAGCGACTCCAGCGAATAGCCGCGCCGCAGCGTGGTGTAGAGCTTGGGAACGTACAGGTGCCAGTGCTGGCGCGACAACATGCGCCCAGTCTAGCCCTGCCACGTCGGAAACCCGTCAGCGGCCACCAATCTGCGGCAGTCCTGAAACCAGCCACCAGCGTTTCGCATCCTTGTCCCAGCGCCAGCGCTGCCGATCTGTCAGCACCCGCTCGATCTGGGTGTGCCGGTTGACCAGCCTGATCTCAACGACCTGCTGCAGCTCGTCCTCCGAGACTTGCGCGCTGGTCTTCACCGTATAGCCGGCCACTTGGACCTGCTCGAAGCGCGCCCGGTCGACCGCTGACAGCGGCATCTTCTCGAGCGCTTTCGGATCTACAAAGCTCAGCGCCTCATCGATGTGTCCCCAGCGGATTGCGCTGGCATAGATGAATAGCGCCTGCTCCTGCTTGCGGGAGTCCGGCCCGCCAGCGCAGGCAGCCAGCAAAAAAACCGGCATCGCCAGGGCGCAAATTCGATCAATGGGAGACATGCGAAACGCCGATGGCCTGAAAAGGCCATCAGCATAGCGCCGAGCGTGGCAGAGCAGTTGGCAGCCTGCTTAACGCGCGCTCAGCAGCCGTGTGTCTCGGCAACCCAGGCGCAGACACCCGCTGGCGAGCAGCCGGCGGGCCGACGCCCCGCCGGGCGCAGCCCCCCGCGAACATCATCGTGTTCTTAGCCCGCATGTTTCATGAATTCGCGCGACGATCGCGCAAGAGACAAGCGACAAGCGAGGGCGTATGAGATTCATGAAACATGCGCGTTCACTACTGTCCGGTTAAATGATCCGTGCCAAGCCTGAAAGCAAGCATTGGCGCGGGCTGTAGATCCATTTCGTTCGGTGTCGACTTGAGCGCTGCTGACCCAAAACCGCGTACTTTTCCGGGCTTGACCGCCCCCGGGAGCGCACATGTACGTCGGCAAGACCCTGTTTGCTCAAGTGATGGAGTTCGTACCTTGGACCAGTTTCTCGCGCATCGTGCAACGCTACGGCGGTAATGCCGGCGTACGCACGCTGTCGTGTGGCGAGCAGTTCCGCGCTATGGCCTTTGCACAGCTCACGTGGCGCGAGAGTCTGCGCGACATCGAGTCTTGCCTTTGCGCCAACGCCGGCAAGCTGTATGCGATGGGATTTCGCTCGGCGGTCAAGCGCTCCACGCTCGCGGATGCCAACGAATCGCGCGATTGGCGAATCTGGTCGGACCTTGCTGCGGTACTGATTCGCCGTGCGCGCAAGCTCTACGCAGGCGACTCCGTACTCGGTGTCGAGTTGGACAACACCGTCTACGCGCTGGATTCCAGCACCATCGATCTGTGCTTGAGCCTGTTCGACTGGGCGCCGTTTCGATCAACCAAGGCGGCCGTCAAGCTGCACACGCTGCTGGATTTGCGCGGCGCGATCCCCGCCTTCATTCACATCAGCGACGGCAAGCTGCACGACGCGAACGTGCTGGACATGCTGGTCCTCGAAGCCGGCGCGTTCTACGTGATGGATCGCGGCTACGTCGATTTCGTGCGGCTGCACGCATTGCATCAAGCCGGGGCCTTCTTCGTGACGCGTGCGAAGTCGTCCATGAATGCCAGGCGCGTCTACTCGGCGGCCACCGACCGCAGCACTGGGATCATCAGCGACCAGCAGGTCATGCTCAATGGCTACTACTCGGCCAGGAAGTATCCCGAGCACCTTCGGCGCGTTCGCTTCAAGGATCCCGAGTCGGGCAAGACGCTGATATTCCTGACCAACAACAAGACACTGCCGGCCTTGACGATTGCTGCCCTCTACAAGAGTCGCTGGCAGGTCGAGCTGTTCTTCAAGTGGATTAAGCAGCATTTGCGGATCAAGCACTTTCTCGGCAACAGCGAGAACGCCGTGAAGACGCAGGTGTGGTGCGCTGTCGACACGTACGTGCTCATCGCCATCGTCAAGAAGGCGCTTCAACTCAATGCCTCGCTCTACAACTCAATGCCTCGCTCTACACATGGCTACAGATTTTGTCGGTCTCGGCTTTCGAGAAAACCGAGCTGCAATGCGCCTTGCAAGCCGATGGAGCCCAAAGCGAAACCCTCGATGCCGCTAGCCAATTGAAATTGTTCGCGATTTAAACCAGACAGTAGTGATGCGGGCTAGTCTCTGACCTGTTGCTTCTGCACTAACCTGACTCCGTGACCTCGCGGCCCCGCATCGCGCTGCGGTGCGATGCGGGGCCGCGAGGTCACGGAGTCAGGAACAAGAGGTGTTCGGTCGGACCAGTGCTATTCCACCGTCACGCTCTTCGCCAGATTTCGCGGCTGGTCGACGTCCGTGCCGCGCAGCACTGCGACGTGGTATGCCAGCAGCTGCAGGGGCACGGTGAACACGATCGGGGCGGCGATTTCGCCGCACGGCGGCAGCTCCAGCACGTGGTCGTGCTGCATGCCGTGCCGGACCGAGGCGTCGACGAAGACGAACAACTCGCCGCCGCGGGCGCGGACCTCCTCCATGTTCGACTTGAGCTTGTCGAGCAGGTGGTCATTGGGAGCCACGGCGACTACCGGCATCGATTCATCCACCAGCGCCAGCGGGCCGTGCTTGAGTTCGCCGGCGGGGTAGCCCTCGGCGTGGATGTAGGAAATTTCCTTCAGCTTGAGCGCACCCTCCAGCGCGACGGGATACTGCGTGCCGCGGCCCAGAAACAGCGCGTGCTGGCGGGGCACGAAGTGCTCGGCCATCTCGGCGATGGCGGCGTCGAGTTTCAGGGCCTCGGCGATCAGGCCGGGCAGGGTCTCAAGCTCGCGCACGCCGGCGGCGACCCGGCCCGGGTCGGTGCCATGCAGGCGCCCCAGCTGCAGCGCGAGCAGCGCCAGCGCGGCAAGTTGGGTGGTGAACGCCTTGGTCGAGGCGACGCCAATCTCGGGGCCGGCGCGGGTCATCAGCTGCAGGTCCGCCTCGCGCACAATCGAGCTCTCCGGCACGTTGCAGACTGCCAGCCGAGCCAGGTACCCGCGCGCTCCGGCCATCCGCAGCGCGGCCAGCGTGTCGGCGGTCTCGCCTGACTGTGAGATGGTGACCAGCAGCGTATCGGCAGGAACCACCGGCTGCCGATAACGATACTCGCTGGCGATCTCGCAGCTGCACGGCAGGCCGGCGAGGGATTCGATCCAGTAGCGTGCTACCAGGCCCGCGTGATAGCTGGTGCCGCAGGCGATGATGTGGATGGTGCGGGTGCGCGCAAGCAGTTCGTCGGCGCCGACGCCGAACACGTTCGACAGCACTTTGCCGTCGGCAATTCGGCTCTCCAGCGTGTCGGCAATGGCCTGCGGCTGCTCGAAGATCTCCTTCAGCATGAAGTGCCGATACTCGCCGCGCTCCACCGAGTCGAGATTGAACGTCGACTCCTTGATCGGCCGCTCTACGTCAGCGCCACTCGCATCAAGCACTCGGACGCGGTCGCGCCGCAGTTCGACCGCATCGCCCTCGGCGAGATAGGCGAAGCGCCGGGTCAGCGGCAGCAGCGCGTGGATGTCGGAGGCCAGGTAGTGCTCGTCGTCGCCAAAGCCCAGCACCAGCGGTGATCCACTGCGCGCGCCGACCAGCACGCCAGGCTCGCGCTTGGACATCAGCACCAGCGCGTAGGCGCCCTGCAGGCGAGAGATCGCGCGACGGGTGGCCGTCAGCAGGGTGTCGCCATCTCGCTGATAGTGCTCGACCAGGTGCGCGATGACCTCGGTGTCGGTATCGGATTCGAAGCGGTAGCCGGCGCCCTCCAGTTCGGCGCGCAGCTCGGCGTGATTCTCGATGATGCCGTTATGCACCACCGACAGGCTGTTGCCGGAAATGTGCGGGTGCGCGTTGCGCTCGTTGGGCACGCCGTGCGTGGCCCAGCGGGTATGGGCGATGCCGCAGTGGCCATCCAGCGGCTGCGCTGCGTGCAGGGCTTCAAGCTCGCGCACCTTGCCCTTGGCGCGGCGGCGCTCGATGCCGTCTGGCCCAAGGATGGCCAGGCCGGCGGAGTCATAGCCGCGGTACTCCAGTGCCTTCAGCCCGGCAATGAGATCACGGGCAACACCGCGCTGCGCGCTGATTCCGACAATTCCACACATTGGGTAAGCGCTTCCGTGACCGGTGACGGCGACCAGTTTAGCCGAGCGTCGCGGGCATCCAGCGGGCGCAGCGTGGCAACCGGCGGTCGGCTGCGGCGGCTGTCGACCGGTCTGGCCGAGGACCATCACAACGCGTTGGCGGCCAACGAACGGCGTCGATCCGCACTCGCTGAGTGTCATGTGGCTTGCCAGCATTTCTGGCCGACTGTTAACATTCCGGATCTTGGTGGGGCGCTGGCTGGCGCGCCGCCTGCTTTTCTACGGATTCGCCGCGTGCTCAACACCGTCGCCGCTGGCCGGCGTCTGGCCCGACGCATCGTCCTGACTCAGGTCATCGTCACCGGGGCAGTCGCCGCACTCTTCCTTGGAGCAGGCGGTCGCGAGGCGTTGGGCGCCGCGCTGGGGGGGCTGGCGGTGACGTTGGGCGGTGCGGTGATGGCGTGGCGCGCATTTGCGCGCGGCCTGGCAGGGCCGGAAATGGCTCTGTTTGGTCTGTTCGTCGGCATCGCGCTCAAGTGGGCCGTTGTGGTGCTTGTGCTCTACCTCGCTCTGGCCCAATGGGCGCTGGATCCGCTGGCAGTTTTCAGCGGGCTCCTGGCGGCCCTGATGGTCAATCTGGCGGCAATCGGATTCAGAAATTGAAGGAAGGTATCGTGGCGGTGGAGTCCGGCTCGAAGGGCGGTTCGGTCGAATACGTCCAGCACCATCTGCAGCACTGGAAGGTGTCGATTGGTGACGGCGCCTTCTGGACGCTGCACATTGACAGCCTGTTGATGGCGGCGCTGATCGGCGTGATCGGTCTTGGCATCTTCTGGAAGGTTGGCCGCAAGGCCACCTCCGGCGTGCCCGGTAAGTTCCAGGCGTTCATTGAAATGGCGGTCGAGTTCATCGACACCCAGGTGCGCGACGTCTTTCACGGCGACCGCCGCTTTGTGGCGCCGCTGGCGCTGACCATCTTCGTCTGGGTGCTGCTGATGAACTCGGTCAAGCTGCTGCCGCTTGATCTGCCGCCGATGATCGCGGCCAGTCTGGGTGTCAATTACTTCCGCGCGGTACCAACCACCGATCTGAATATCACCTTGGCGATGTCGACCACGGTGCTGATCCTGATGTTCGCCTTCGCGGTCAAGGCCAAGGGTCCGCTGGGTTTCGGCAAAGAGCTGCTGACCGCGCCGTTCCACGCGCACGGCCCGCTGATGAAGCTGGCGCTGGTGATTCCGAACCTCGGCCTCAACATCATCGAGTATTTGTCGAAGCCGGTGAGTCTGGCGATGCGACTGTTCGGCAACATGTACGCCGGTGAGCTGGTGTTCATCCTGATCGCCCTGCTGGCGATGGCTGGCGGCGACTTCATGGCGATGGAAGGACTGGCGCCCAAGGCTGGCGGAGCACTGGCTTTCCTGGGTGCCGTGCTGGCCGGTGCCGGCTGGTCGATCTTCCACATCATGGTGGTCAGCCTGCAGGCCTTCATCTTCATGATTCTGACCGTGGTCTACCTGTCGATGTCGACCGAAAGTCACTGAGCACCCAAGCCCGACGTTTTCCAATCCTGCGCTGCGTTTTACACCTTCCGATTTTCCTTTAACCAGTACCGTCAACAGGAGTTTCACCATGGATCTGACCGCTCTCATCGCCGCCGTCCAGGGCAGCACCGCGATCGCCATCGGCATCATCATCGGCCTCGGTGCGCTGGGTGCCTGCATCGGCATCGGCATCATGGGCTCCAAGTTCCTCGAGAGCGCCGCACGCCAGCCGGAGCTGGTGCCGATGCTGTCCGGTCGGATGTTCCTGCTCGCCGGCCTGATCGACGCTGCCTTCATCATCGGTCTGGCCATCGCGCTGTTCTTTGCGTTCGCCAACCCGCTGCTGAACGCGGTGATGACCGCAGCGGGCTGATCCGCGCGCCGGCATCATCCAGCAGCGTGGGCGCACTGTTGGTCTTGAAGGCTGACAGTGCGTCGATGCGGTCCTTGTTTCGCGGAGCAACACAATGAACGTCAATGCCACCTTTCTGGGTCAGGCGCTGTTTTTCGCGATCCTGATCTGGTTTTCCTGGAAATTCATCTGGCCGCCCTTGATCAAAGCGATCGAAGAGCGGCAGGCCAAGATCGCCGACGGCCTGGCCGCCGCGGATCGCAGCCAGAAAGAGCTTGCCCAGGCCGAGGACAAGGTCAACGAAGTCCTGCGCGAGGCCCGTACGCGGGCCAACGAGATCATCGATCAGGCGCACTCGCGTGCCAACCAGATTGTTGATCAGGCCAAGGACGAGGCGATCGCGGTTGCCAACCGGCAGAAGGCGCTGGCACTGGATGAGATCGCCTCGGCGACCAATCGGGCTCGCGAGGAGCTGCGCGGCCAACTGGCAACGCTGGCAGTGGCCGGTGCCGAGAAGCTGATCCGCCGCGAGATCGACGCCGGGACCCACAAGGTCCTGCTCGACGAACTCGCCGCGCAGCTGTGATCGAGCCGACCGGAGCGATACCAGCATGAGCACCAACGCGCTGTCCCTGGCCCGTCCATACGCTCGCGCCGCTTTCGCGATTGCCAGCGAGCACGGTCGCCTGCGCCCGTGGTCGTCGCTGATAGGCTTCGCGGCGACGGTCGCCGCAGACCCGCAGGCAAAGGCGCTGTTGGGACACCCGGCGTTGGACAACGACGCCCTGGTCGCCCTGCTGTTGCCTTCCGGCGAGATTGATCCCAACTTCCAGCGCTTTCTGACCGTGCTCGCCGAGAACCGGCGGCTGACCGTGCTGCCCGACATCGCCGCGCTGTTCGAACAGCTGCGCCTCGACGCCGAACGCATCGTGAAAGTGCAGGTGACATCGGCCACCGAGCTTGGCTCCGACGAACTCGAGCGCCTGGCTGCCGCGCTGCGCAAGCGCTTCGGGCGCGAACTGGCAATGAGCCATCGCGTGGATCCTGAACTCATCGGTGGCGCGATCATCGATGCCGGCGATGTGGTCATCGATGGCTCGCTGCGCAGCAAGCTGGCGCGAATGCAATCCGCTTTGACCCACTGACAACAACCCCGTAGGGCGGGCTTCGGCCCGCCGCATCAATGGCGGACCACTACCGCCCTACCAGGACCAACGAAGATGGCAACCACCCAGCTGAACCCCTCCGAGATCAGCGAGCTGATCAAGAACCGCATCGAGAAGGTCAAGCTCGCTGCGGAAGCCCGCAACGAGGGCATCATCACCAGCGTCGCCGATGGCATCGTCCGCATCCACGGCCTGGCGGATGCGATGCAGGGCGAGATGATCGAACTGCCCAACAACACGTTTGCGCTGGCGCTCAACCTCGAGCGTGACTCGGTCGGCGCCGTGGTGCTGGGTGACTACGAACATCTGCGCGAAGGCGGCGTGGCGAAGACCACCGGCCGCATCCTCGAAGTGCCGATCGGCCCTGAGCTGCTTGGTCGCGTGGTCAATGCGCTGGGCGAGCCGATCGACGGCAAGGGCGCGATCGACGCCAAGCTCTCGGCGCCAGTCGAGAAAGTGGCGCCCGGCGTGATCTGGCGCAAGTCGGTGTCGCAGCCGGTGCAGACCGGCTACAAGTCAGTCGATGCGATGATCCCGGTCGGCCGTGGCCAGCGCGAGCTGGTAATTGGTGACCGGCAGACCGGCAAGACCGCGCTGGCGATTGACGCCATCATCAACCAGAAGGGCACTGGCATTAAGTGCATCTACGTGGCCATCGGGCAGAAGAACAGCTCGGTCGCCAACGTGGTGCGCAAGCTGGAAGAGAACGGCGCCATGGCGCACACCGTGGTGGTGGCCGCCACCGCCTCGGAATCGGCCGCGATGCAGTACATCAGCCCCTACTCCGGCTGCACCATGGGCGAGTATTTCCGCGACCGTGGTGAAGACGCGCTGATCATCTACGACGATCTGTCCAAGCAGGCCGTCGCCTATCGCCAGATTTCCCTGCTGCTGCGCCGCCCGCCGGGTCGCGAGGCGTACCCGGGCGACGTGTTCTATCTCCACTCACGCCTGCTCGAGCGCGCGGCGCGCGTCTCCGAGGAGTATGTCGAGAAGTTCACCGAGGGAGCCGTCACCGGCAAGACCGGCTCGCTGACCGCGCTGCCGATCATCGAGACCCAGGCCGGCGACGTCTCGGCGTTCGTGCCGACCAACGTGATCTCGATCACCGACGGCCAGATCTTCCTCGAAACCGATCTGTTCAACGCCGGCATCCGTCCGGCGGTGAACGCCGGTATCTCGGTGTCGCGCGTCGGTGGCGCTGCGCAGACCAAGATCATGAAGAAGCTTTCGGGCGGCATTCGTATCTCGCTGGCGCAGTACCGTGAGCTGGCGGCATTTGCCCAGTTCGCGTCCGATCTGGACGAGGCGACCCGCAAGCAGCTGGAGCGCGGCCAGCGCGTCACTGAGCTGATGAAGCAGCGCCAGTACGCGCCGATGAACATCGCCCAGATGGCGCTGTCGATCTACGCCGTCAACGAGGGCTACCTGGATGACGTGCCGGTTAACAAGATCGGCGCGTTTGAAGACGGCCTGCATGCGCACCTGGCCAACAGTTTTGGCGAGCTGCAGTCGCAGGTGGTTGACACCGGCGACTGGAACAGCGACATCGAAGCCAAGTTCAAGACGGTGATCGAAGAGTTCAAGCAGTCGTTCTAATAGCCGGGACTCTGGACTCGGGATTCGGGACTCGCACAAGCGTGCGCCCGCGTCACGAGTAGCCAGTCCCGGATGCAGACGAAGCGGTAGGGGCGGCGGAGCGCTTTTCCGAGTCCCGAATCCCGAGTCCCGAGTCCCGAGGAAGAAAAATGGCCGGTGGCCGCGAAATCAAAACCAAGATCAAGTCGGTGCAGAACACCCGCAAGGTGACCCGTGCGCTGGAGATGGTCTCGGCATCCAAGATCCGCAAGGCGCAGGAACGCATGAAGGCGTCGCGGCCTTACGCGCGGCTGATGCGGCAGATGATCGGCCATATTGCGAAGGCCAACTCGGAGTACGTGCATCCGTTTCTGAAGCCGCGCGAGACCATCAAGCGGGTCGGCTACATCATCGTGTCGACCGATCGCGGTCTGTGTGGTGGCCTCAACTCCGGCATGTTTCGCCGTCTACTGGCCGACATGCGGCAGTGGCAGGAGAAGGGTGTCGAGATCGAGCTGGTCTGTATTGGACAAAAGGCCACGGCGTTTTTCCGCCGCCTCAACATCGACCTGTTGGGCTCGGTCAGCCACCTCGGTGAGCAGGTGCGTGTGGAACAGCTGATTGGCGTGATACGGGTCATGCTCGACTCGTACGCCGAAGGCCGTGCCGATCGCGTGTTCCTTTGCTACAACGATTTCATCAACACCATGGCGCAGCGTCCGATGCAGGACCAGCTGCTGCCGCTGCCGCCGTCCGAGTCGATGGAAGACAAGCACGAGTGGGACTACATCTACGAGCCGGACGCGCAGACCGTGCTTGACAGCGTGCTGACCCGCTACATCGAATCGTTGGTGTATCAGGCGGTGCTTGAGAATCAGGCCAGCGAACACGCCGCACGCATGGTGGCGATGAAGGCGGCCAGCGATAACGCCAACAAGATGATCGACACGCTGAACTTGGTTTACAACAAGGCGCGTCAGGCCGCGATCACCCAGGAGATCTCGGAAATTGTGGGTGGTGCGGCTGCGGTCTGATTCAAACGGGACTCGGGGTTCGAGACTCGGGACTCGAAGCAGCAGCCCCTGGCGCGCTTCAGTCCCGGAGCCTGAATTCAAGGGGGGCCGTGTAGCAACAGAGCGGGAACCGGCGATCGTCGCTTGGAAGGTGTGCCTTCCGAGTCCCGAGTCCCGAATCCCGAGTCCCGTTATCAAGTTACTCCGGAGCAAAAGCTAATGAGTCAGGGCAAAGTCGTACAGATCATCGGCGCCGTCGTCGACGTCGAGTTTCCGCGGGAGTCGGTGCCAAAGATTTACGACGCACTCAAGGTCGAGGGCACCGGGATCACGCTGGAAGTCCAGCAGCAGCTGGGTGACGGCGTGGTGCGTACCATCGCGCTCGGATCCACCGACGGCCTGCGCCGCAATCTGATCGCCAACAACACCGGCCGCGCCGTGTCGGTGCCGGTCGGCGTTGGCACGCTGGGGCGGATCATGAACGTGCTCGGCGAGCCGATCGACGAAGCCGGTCCGATCGATGCCACCGAACACTGGGAAATCCACCGTCCGGCGCCAGACTACGCCGACCAGTCCTCCGGCAACGAGCTGCTGGAAACTGGCATCAAGGTGATCGATCTGATGTGCCCGTTCGCCAAGGGCGGCAAGGTCGGCCTGTTCGGCGGCGCCGGCGTCGGCAAGACGGTCAACATGCTGGAGCTGATCAACAACATCGCCACCGAGCACGCCGGCCTGTCGGTGTTTGCCGGCGTCGGTGAGCGCACCCGCGAAGGCAACGATTTCTATCACGAGATGGCCGAGGCCGGCGTCATCAAGCTCGACAGCCTGAAGGACTCGAAGGTCGCGATGGTCTATGGCCAGATGAACGAGCCGCCGGGCAACCGCCTGCGCGTCGCGTTGACCGGGCTGACCATGGCCGAGTACTTCCGCGACGACATTGACCCGGAAACCGGCCGCGGCCGCGACATCCTGTTTTTCGTCGATAACATCTATCGCTATACGCTGGCCGGAACCGAAGTGTCGGCGCTGCTCGGCCGCATGCCGTCGGCCGTCGGCTACCAGCCTACATTGGCCGAGGAGATGGGCGTGCTGCAGGAGCGCATTACCTCGACCAAGACCGGCTCGATCACCTCGATCCAGGCTGTTTACGTGCCGGCCGATGACTTGACCGATCCGTCGCCCGCGACGACGTTCGCGCATCTCGACGCCACCGTCGTGCTGAGCCGTAACATCGCCTCGCTGGGTATTTACCCGGCCGTCGATCCGCTCGACTCGACCTCGCGTCAGCTTGATCCGAACGTCATCGGTCACGAGCACTACGACACCGCGCGCAAGGTGCAGTCAACCCTGCAGAAGTACAAGGAGCTGAAGGACATCATCGCCATCCTGGGCATGGACGAGCTGTCGGAAGAGGACAAGCAGGCGGTGTCACGGGCGCGCAAGATCGAGCGCTTCTTCTCGCAGCCGTTCCATGTCGCCGAGGTGTTCACCGGCTCGCCGGGCAAGTACGTGACGCTGAAGGAGACCATCCGCGGCTTCAAGATGATCGTCGACGGCGAGTGCGATCACCTGCCGGAGCAGGCGTTCTACATGGTCGGCGGCATCGACGAGGCCTTCGAGAAGGCCAAGAAGATGGCCGAAAAGGCCTGATCGCGATCTTGCAGTAAGCCGTAGGGTGGGTCTCGGGCCCACCAAGGCGGTTTCCGAATCACGCAGAGCGGTGGGTCCGAGACCCACCTACTCAGGAACCAACATGGCAACAACCATCCGTTGTGACATCGTCAGCGCCGAGCAGGAAATCTTCCACGGCGTGGTCGAGATGGTCATCGCCTCCGGTGAGATGGGCGAGCTCGGCATCGCGCCGCGGCATGCGCCGCTGATCACCCGCCTCAAGCCGGGCCAGGTGCGGGTGATCCTGCCCGGTGGCGAGGAGCAGTCGTTCTACATCTCCGGCGGTATTCTCGAGGTGCAGCCGCAGGTGGTGACCATCCTGACCGACACCGCGCTGCGCGCCGATGACATCGACGAGGCCGCGGCGAAGCAGGCCAAGGCTGAAGCCGAGCGCGCTATTGCCAACCGCGGCGAGACCATGGACCTGGCGCAAGCGCAGACCCGGCTGGCCGAAGCGATGGCACAGCTGCAGGCGCTGGAGCGGCTGCGCAAGAACCTCAAGCATTGACACTCGCCTGACAGGGCTTGGTCACCAACGCCGGCCTTGTGCCGGCGTTCTTCTTTGGCCACCGGACGATTACATGAACAGCACCGGTGACTGCTCCGCCACCGCAGCCGCCCCAAGGCGCCGGCAGTCGGCGCTCATCGTCGTCGTTGCCGTCGCCACCAGTCCCGGTGCCGGCTGCGCTGCGCGCGAGCGGCCGACGATGCAGCCGCAGCCCGAGGGCGCCGTTGCCTATCGCGTGGACTTGCCGGAATCCGAAGGTCGTCACCAGGTGCAGCGAGGCCAGGCCGCGACGGCGGAGCCGTGGTCACGCGCAGTCCCTTATCGTCGCCAGCGCCGGCCCGTCGCCCGCGCGGTTAAAGTAGTCCAATGAACAGACCCCTTCACGTGATCGTCCTCGCCGCTGGCGAGGGCAAGCGCATGCGGTCGCAGCGGCCCAAGGTGCTGCAGCTGATCGCCGGCCGCCCGATGCTGGCGCACATCGTTGATCGTGCGCGTGACCTGGATGCTGCCGGCATCCACGTGGTGTTCGGCCACGGCGGCGCAGCGGTGCGCGCGGCATTTGCCGCACAGCCGGATCTGCACTGGGCGGAGCAGGCGCAGCAGCTCGGCACTGGCCACGCGGTGGCGCAGGCGATGCCGCAGCTGCCCGATGAGGCGCAGGTGCTGGTGCTGTATGCCGATGTGCCGCTGCTGACCACGCCGACCCTGCGTGCGCTGCTCAATGCAGCGGGAGCGGGTGCCGGCGTGCTGGTCGACACCCTGCTTGATCCGACCGGCTACGGCCGCGTGCTGCTGGATGCCGACGGCCGCGTCACCGCCATCGTCGAGCAGCGCGACGCCACGCCCGAGCAGCGCGCGGTTACCCGCATCAATACCGGCGTGGTCTGCGCATCGGCCGCAGCGCTGCGTGGCTGGCTGGCCGCACTTTCGAACGACAACGCGCAGGGCGAGTATTACCTCACAGACATTTTCGCCATGGCGCGCGCCGCCGGTGCGCCGGCAGTGCCAGTCGCCTGCATCGAACCGGGTGAAGCTGATGGCGCCAATGACGCCTGGCAGCTGGCCCAGCTGGAGCGCCGCTGGCAGCAGCGCCAGGCGCGCGCGCTGTGTCTGCAGGGGGTGCGTCTGGCCGACCCGGCGCGCTTCGATGTGCGCGGCAGCCTGCGCTGTGGTCGGGATGTCGAGATCGACATCGACTGCCTGTTCGAAGGCGCGGTCACACTGGCCGATGATGTGCAAATCGGGCCTTACTGTCGCCTGCGCAACGTAAGCATCGCTGCCGGCAGCGTCCTGTATGCGCATTGCGATATTGACGGCGCCGATATTGCTGAACGCTGCGTCATCGGACCGTTCGCTAGGCTGCGGCCCGGCACCCAGCTTGCCGCCGAGGCGCACGTTGGCAACTTCGTCGAGACCAAGCAGACCCGTATCGGTCGCGGCAGCAAGGCCAATCACCTCAGCTATCTGGGCGACGCGCAGATCGGCGAACGGGTCAACATCGGCGCTGGCACCATCACCTGCAACTACGATGGCGCCAACAAGCACCTGACGACGATTGGCGACGACGCCTTCATCGGCTCCAACAGCGCGCTGGTGGCGCCGGTTGTGATCGGCGCCGGCGCCACCATCGGCGCGGGTTCCACCATCACCAAGCCGGCTCCGCCGGGCGAACTCACCGTTGCGCGGGCGCGGCAGTCGACCCTGAGCGGCTGGCATCGGCCGAAGAAGAAATCCCACTCATGAAGGAATCACGCACCGTGCGCACGCTCATTTCATCCGGCTCGGCGTTCGAGCCAAAGATCGGTTTCTCGCGCGCTGTCCGCGTCGGCAACATGCTTGCTGTGGCGGGCACCGCACCGATTGCCGCTGACGGTTCTGTGGCCACTCCCGGCGATGCCTACGGGCAGACCAAGCGTTGTCTTGAGATCATCGCCGCGGCGATCAGTGAAGCGGGTTTGAGCCTCGACTCGGTCATCCGCACGCGGGTGATGCTGACCGACATCGCGCTGTGGGAGGACGCCGCGCGCGCCCACGGCGAGATGTTCGGGCAGATCCGGCCGGCCTGCACGTTTGTGCAAGTCTCCGGCCTGATCAATCCCGCCTGGCTGGTCGAGATCGAGGCGGACTGCGTGGCCGCAGGTTAGCCGCGTCACCAGTGCGTCTGCTCGCCACCTCCTGGGCCCGGCGCCGGTCTACGCCACTTGGCCGCTCGCATCATGCGTACGCGGCAGGTGGGCAAATCGCGAACCAGGCCCTGCGCACGCTGACGGCACTCACTGTCGGGCTGCGCTGGCCAAAGCCCGCTTGCGTCAGACACTGCTGCGCCGGGATGCCCTGCTGCGGCCGCCTTGCGCGGCGCTCTGCTGGTGTTCGCTTGCGGCATTTTCACAAGGCTCGGCATAATCAGAGGATCGCGGCGCAATCCGCATCAGGAGGCATGTCGAGCACACCATGAGCAAAGACAGCCCATTTGTCGATTTTCCCGCCGGCGCCTCGATCATCAGCGAGGGCGAGCCGGCCAGCGCGCTGTTCATCATCGAGACCGGCAAGGTCGCCATCCAGCGTGCGGATGCGCCAGGCGTGGTGCTCGCCAGCCTGGGGCCGGGCGACTTTTTTGGTGAAATGTCGATCCTGCAGGAGCAGCCGCATGCCGCGTCGGTGGTCGCCCAAGGGCCGCTGCGGGCGATGCGCGTCGACGTCGCCGCCTTCCACGGGATGCTGGCCGAGAACATCGAGATCGCGGTACTGCTGATGCGCCGGCTGGTGCTACGCCTGAAGGCCAGCGAGCAGCGCCGGGTCGAGCTGGAAATGCAGATTTCGCGGATTGGGGCCAGCGTGCCGCTGCCTGCGGCCGCGGCGCCCTCGGCGTCCTCGGACGCCATCACCGAGCGTTTGCCGCCGGTCGCTGCCGCCTCCACCGGGTTCGCGCTGCGTACCGCCGAGGGCCTCATTCCGTTGCTCGCCGGTCGTGAGGACTATCTGGTCGGTCGACCCGATCCGGCCACCGGTGCCGTGCCGGAGGTGAATCTGGGTCCGCTTGATGTGGCGCGCAGCTTAAGTCGCAAGCACGCCCGCTTCATGATCGAGAACGGCGACCTGCTGCTGCGTGAGGAGCCGGGCGTTGGCAACGGCACGTGGGTCAACGGTGGCAAGCTGGTGCCGGACGAAACGGTGCTGCTGCGGGTTGGAGACTCGGTACGCTTCGGCGCCGTCGAAGTGCTGGTAGAACGCGCCTAGGCGCAGCCCATGCGATCCGGAATCGGATCAGGAGAGCGTCATGCAGGATGAACTGGCCGCGATTGATGTCAGTCCGCTTGAGGCCCTGATGGGCATCAAGGCCGAGCTTGAAACACTTGAAGCGCGTCTGACAGCGATGGAAGAGCGCAAGGATTCGGTCGCTGCGCCGGTCTACCTGCGGGTTCGCAATGACTACGAAACGCGGCGCAGCTCGTTGGAGGCCGATGCGGCTCCGCTGAAGTCGGCGGCGCAGGCGCAGTATGTCAAGTTGGCGGCACTGCTCAGCCGCTCTGAAGCCGATCATGAGGCGGCGCGGCTGGATCGCGAGGAGATCGAGTTCCGCCACGCGCTCGGCGAATTCGACAAGGCCGAATACAAGCGCCGCGTCGGTGAGATCGATGAGCAGCTTGCGGCGAAAGCGGCGGCGCGCGAGCAGGCGTTGGCCGTGCGTCAGCGGTTTGTGGACGCTTTCCGCTCCGAAGACGAATTGGAGTCGGCGCTCCCGGCGGCGGTGGCCGCCAAACCGGCCGCCGAGCCAGCACACCCTGCAGCACCTGAGGAACCCGCTGCGGCACCGATCACCGAGCAGACACCCGCAGTTGCGCAGGTGCCGCTCAGCGAGCAGACCACCCGCCGTCTGCCAACGCTCGATGCGGCCGCGCTGAAGGTGCCGCAGATCGACGTGCCGACCCTGGTCGCCAAACCGATCACCGCCGACACGCCCCCGCCCCGTTCGGTGCCGCCGCCGGCCGCACCGCCGCCGACGCCGGGCGCCACGCAGATCATGCGGGCCATCAAGCCCTCCGAACTGGCTACTGCGGCGACCCTGATGGCTCCGGCGGCGGTCAAAGCGCAGCCTGCCTCCCCGCCACCCATCACGCGCGGCAACGAGGCGGCGCCGGGCGTGGTGCGCAGCGCGCGGTTGGTGCCGCAGAATCCCGAAGCAGGCAAGCTGAGTCACACCATCGGCGCCAAGCCGCTGACCATCGGCAGCGGCGAAAGCTGCGATATCCGGGTCGGCGGTGCCAGTGCGCGGCACGCCGAGGTGCGCGCCAGCATGGCTGGCATCACCGTGTCGGACCTGGGTGGCGGCGTGCGTATCAATGGCGTCGTGATCGAACAGCATCTGCTGCGGCACGAGGACGTGCTGGAAGTCGGCCCCGCCCGTTTCACGTTCCGCGAGGCCTGAGCGCCCTGCCATGGCTGTCGATATCCAAACCGAACGCAAAGGGGGCGTGCTGATCATCACGCCGACCGGGCGCCTGGACAATGAAAGCGCCGCCGACTTCGAGCTGCTCACGCAGGAATCGGTCGCGGCCGGCAATCGGCATCTGGTGCTTGATCTGTCCGGCCTGAGCTACATGAGCAACGCCGGCCTGCGTGCGCTGGGGTCGCTGGCGAAGTCGTTGAAAACGCCTACCACCAGCCTGCGGGTGGCGGGCGCAACGCCGTCGGTGCGGCAAGTGTTCGACGCAGCCGGTATCGCGATGCTGTTCGATCTGCGCGCCGACCTTGACGCAGCGCTGCTCGATCATCCGGCCGGGACCGGCAGCAGCAAGCTCGGCGAGCACGCCGCACGGCTGCTTGGCATCAATGCTGGCAACGCCAGCGTTGCGGCCGTGCCGGGGATAGCAAAGCTGGCCGAGACGGCATTTGGGCTTCTTTCGGCAGGCGCGGTCCAGCAGCCGCGCGCGGCGCGGGCAATGGTCGAAGGGACCCAGGTGATGCGCAAGATCACCGTGCCGGTCGAGACCGCCTCAAGTCCGGCCGGCGCCCGCCCTGCTGCCGGGGCGGCCGGCAAAGCACCGTCCAAGGAGAAGTCCAAACCCGGCTTCTGGGCCAGACTGTTCGGGCGCGGCAAGTAGTCAACCCGCAACCTGCAGGAGCTGCATTCGATGACGATTGCCTTTTGGTGCGTACTGATTGCGGCGGTGCTGCCGTTCCTTTTCACGGCGGTGGCCAAGGCGGCCGGGGGGCGCTACAACAATCGCGAGCCCCGCGCCTGGCAGGCGCGCCTGAGCGGCATGCCGGCGCGCGCTCACGCCGCCCACCTGAACAGTTTCGAGGCGCTACCGTTCTTTGCCGCCGCCGTCATCATTGCGCACATGGTTGGAGGCGAGCAGTCGCGGATCGACGCGCTGTCGATCGCATTCATCGCGCTGCGGATTGGCTACGGCGTCTGTTACATCGCCGACTGGGCACTGCCGCGGAGCCTGCTGTGGGTGGCGGCCTACGGCTGCTGCGTCGCGATGTTCTTTCTCGCGCCCTGAGCGGCAGGATCGCGCCCCGCGCGCGTCGGCTGATGCGCACGACCGGCGCTACTGCATTCGGAGGCGCAAACCGTAGCGCCAACGGCAAAAAAGAAAACGGCCGGTACCTGACGGTACCGGCCGTGAACCGGGTCGTCCCCCGAGGGAGGGGTGGGGAGCGACGCGGTGTTGCGCAACCCGGTCGAGCGTATCGACCGGGTTGATGCTGCAGGTATTACTTGGCGCGCGCCTTGGCGGCCGGGGCAGCCTTGGCGACGCTGTCGTTGACGGCTTCGAGCTGGGTCTTGACCAGCTGACCGATGGTCTCGGACGCCTTCAGCGAGGTGTTCAGCGCTTCCTGGCTGACGCTGTAGAACTGCTCGCCGCTTTCCTTGATCAGCGCCACGCCTTTCGGCCAAACGGCCTTGACGCCCTCGGCGTCGCGCACTTCGCTGGCCTCGCCAAAGAACGCAATGGTCGCGCCGATGCGGTCTTCGAAGGTCTTCAGCTGCAGGCCGGCAATGCGCTCGAAGTTCTCCAGCGCAAGGTGCTGGGCCTTGAAGGACGCCTCGATGGCCTGTTTGCCAAAGGAAAGGATCTGGTTCGGAATCTGCTCGTACATGGGGTCGCCTCCGCGGGAAATAGGGGTTTAACGCGAGCCCAAGGTAGCAAGCTTTATGTTGCAGTGCAACATAATGTGATCAGGCGCTGGTGATCCATTCATAAACAATGGCTTGTGCGGGCGCAGGCAGGTGGGGGAAGTGCGGCCCTCAGGCTCCTGTTGCGCGCTGCGACACGCCGTGGTCGGGGCCTCGGTAGCGGCAGCCGGCGGTGCACGTCTCGTGGACGACCACCTCGGCGAGCAGCGGCAGGGCTGGCTTGAGCTGGTCCCAGATCCACACGGCGAGCCGTTCACTGGTCGGATTCTCAAGACCCGGAATGTCGTTGAGATAGTGGTGGTCGAGCCGCTCGTAGATCGGCTGAAAGGCGCGCTTGATGTCGGCGAAGTCCATCACCCAGCCGGTGTGTGGATCGAGCTCGCCTTCCACGTGCAGCTCGATGCCGAAGGAGTGGCCGTGCAGGCGCCGGCACTTGTGGCCTTCCGGCACGTTGGGCAGCAGATGCGCGGCTTCGAGGGTGAAACGCTTGAACAGGTCCATCGGCGGCCAGCAATCAACGGGGAAGCGCAGATTATGCCGCCGGTCGCCGACCATCCAGCGCTACGCGCGGGGCAGCGCGCGCAGCGGTAGGCTTGGCGGGAGTCCCCAAGCAGGAGTTGCAGCCTGAGCAAGCGTATCGATCCGGCTGCCGACCAAGCTCGACAGCAGCAGCAATCGCTCTAGCAGCCTGTCGGACTTAGCCCGCTTGTTTCATGATTTCGCTCAATGATCGCGCAGGATAGTGTCCGCATAAGGGTCTACCGAAGGAGCGTCGTAGCGGTCCATACGACCGACTGAGGAAAATCCATTGCGCGGAGAAGAGACAAGCGAGGGCGGGTGAGATTCATGAAATATGCGGGCTAGAGCGCTTCAACCCATACTTCGAGGCCGTTCAGGGCGGCGTTACCGGACACCCCGTCGAGTGCCGCCGGATCGCTCAGCGCGTTGTAGTTGACGCCAGCCACTTCGGTCGCGCGGCGCAGGCGGACATCGGGCAGCGCGTGGCCGAAGCCGTGCGGCAGCGAGACCGCGCCCGGCAGCATGTCGCTGCTCGCCTGCAGCTCGGTCTCGACCGCGCCGGTGCGCGAGCGCAGCCGCACGCGGCTGCCATCGACAAGACCCCGCGCGACCAGATCCTGTGGGTGCATCTGCAGCTGATGGCGCGGCTTGCCTTTCACCAGGCGCGGGGCGTTGTGCATCCAGCTGTTGTTGCTGCGCACGTGCCGCCGGCCGATCAGGCGCAGGCCGTCAAGCGCTTCGGCGGGCGCCGCGGCCAGCGCGTGCAGCGCGGCAAGCAGCGCCGGCGGCGCGCATTCGATGCTGCCACTAGCGGTCTGCAGGCGCGCCAGCAGGGAGGGCTGCAGCGGGCCGAGGTCGATGCCGTGCGGCGACTGCTCGAGCGTGTCGAGTGACAGTACGCCACCGCGCGCCAAGCCCAAAGCGATCAGCTCACGCGGCGCCGGCAGCGGCTGCCAGGGTCGCCCATTGGCCTCCGCCAGGCGGGCGCCAAGGCCCTGCAGGATCTGCCAGTCGGCGCGTTCGTCGGCGGCCTGCGCGCGCAGCGGCGGGCTGTAGCGGGCCACCCGGCGTACCGCTAAGGCATTGAAGATCAGATCGTAGTGCGGCTGGCTGAGCATCGAGGCCGGCGGCAGGATGAGGTGCGCGTGGCGGGTCGTCTCGTTGACGTAGATGTCGACTGACACCATCGCCTCCAGGCCGGCCAGTGCGGTATCCAGCGCAGCCCCATTCGGCGTCGACAGCACCGGATTGCCGGCGCAGGTGAACAGGCCGTGCACCTGACCGGCGCCGGGCGTGCAGATCTCCTCGCGCAGCGTCGCGACCGGCAGCTCGCCGCTGACTTCCGGCAGCCCGCGCACCCGACTGTGCCAGCGGCCGTAGCCACCGGCGGAGGTGCCCGCTCCGGTGACTGCCATCGCTGGCGTGTTGGGCAGGCTGCCGCCTTCGCGATCAAGCTGGCCACAGTAAAGATTGATCAGCTGCAGCAGCCATTGGCACAGTGTGCCGTGTAGCTGGGTCGAGACGCCCATCCGGCCATAGGCCACCGCGCGGGTGCTGGCGTAGAAGTGCGCGGCGAGTCGCTGTACATCCTGTCCGGCGATGCCGCAGCGCGCCGCCAGCTCGCCAACGTCAACCGCGGCGATTGCCGCCAACGCCGACTCGAATCCCGCCAGGCGTTCGCCGTAGGCGCCCAGTCGCGGTGCACCGATGTGCCGCAGTGCCTGCAGGAAAGCGAGCAGGAACCAGACGTCGCCGCCCGGACGTATGGCCAGATGCTGGCTGGCGATGGCGGCCGTTTCGGTGCGTCGCGGATCGACGACGATCAGGCTGCCGCGGGCAACCAGTGCCTGCAGCCGCTTCTCGATGCCCGGTGCGGTCATCAGGCTGCCGTTGCTGGCCACTGGATTGGCGCCCAGCATGAGCATGCAGTCAGTGCGATCAATATCCGGAATTGGCAGCAGGAACTGGTGCCCGAACATCAGGTACGCAACCAGCTGATGCGGCCACTGGTCGACCGATGAGGCGCTGTAGATATTCCGACTGCGCAGCGCTTTGAGCAGCGGCGGCAGATAGGCGAGGTGGCCAAAATGATGGACGTTGGGGTTGCCGACATAGACGGCGACCGCGTCGGCACCGTGGCGACGCTGCACCGCCGCCAGCCGGTCGCTGGCCTCGGCGATCGCCTCGTCCCAGCCGATCTCCTCGAAATCGCGGCCGCGCCGACGCAGCGGTTGGCGCACCCGATCCGGATCCGCTTCAAGATCGAGGATGGCGTTGCCCTTCGGGCAGATGTGACCGCGGCTGAAGGGGTCGGCGGCATCGCCGCGGATCGCGACCAGGGCGTCGTGCTCGTACTGCAATTCGAGCCCGCAGATCGCCTCGCACAGCGGGCAGGCGCGGAAGCGTGACTCGCGGCTCATGGGCGGCTCCCGACGGCTGGGAGCGCCATGGTAGGCGACTTGGGCAGCGCCGTCCGCTGCCCCTGTCGGCTGTTGCTCAGGCCGCCGGGGCGCGCCGCCGCAGCTGCCCGAAGCCGACCATGCGCTGGGTTTCCTCATCCCAGAGCTTGAGGCTGGCGCAGCGCAGGCTGGTCCACAGGGTCAATCGCGGTGCCGCCTGAAGCAAGGGATTCGACTCGAAGCACTCGCGCAGCCGGTAGTTGGGAATGCGGCTGGCGAGGTGATGAATATGGTGATAGCCGATGTTACCGGTGAACCAGTGTATTGCCTGCGGCAGGTCATAGAACGAGCTGCCGGCAATGGCTGCCTCGTTGGAATCCCAGTTTTCCTTGCGCGTCCAGTAGGCGGTTTCGAAGGTGTGCTGGACGTAGAACAGCCAGACGCCGAGCGCGCCCGCGATCAGTACGATCGGCAGGTGGACCAGGAACACCGTGTGCCAGCCGATGAAATAGCCAAGTGTCAGCGCAACCACCAGCAGCACCAGATTGTTCAGCCACACGCTTGCCCATTCGCGCTTCCACGAGAACGGCAGGTCGAAGGGAAACCGGTGCTTGATCACGAACTGGTACATCGGGCCGATGCCAAGAAGCACCGGCGTACTGCGATAGAAGCGATAGCAGAAGCGCTTGAAGCTGGAAAGCGACTGGTACTCACGTACCGTCAGCGTGTCGATATCGCCCATCTCGCGCCGATCCAGATTGCCGGAACTGCCGTGATGGATCGCGTGGGTCTTCTTCCAGTAGCCGTAGGGAAACAGGGTGATGACGCCGAGGCAGCGGCCGATCAGGTCATTGGCGCTGGCGCTGGCGAAAAACGAGCCGTGGCCGGCATCGTGCTGGATGATGAAGGTGCGGACGTAGAGGCCGGCCGCCGGCAGCGCCAGCAGCAGCGTCCACAGGTAGTTCCAGCCGTCAACCACGCTCCACGCCATCAGCGCCCACAGGGCGATGAACATCGGGATGGTATTGAGCAGCTGGAAGATAGCCCGACCCAGGTGCGGTTTGGCAAAGGCCGCGCACAGTTCGCGCAGATTGGCCGTGCGTGGTGTTTCAGCGGTGGCACTCAAGGTGAATCTCCTGACTAGAGGTGCATTCTCGACCGACGCGGTCGCGTGCGCAATTCGATGCGGTGGAGTATGCAGGTCGCCGCGTGATTGAAATCGCATTGGACCCCGCGCAAACGTCCTCTGCGGGGCTGCTTTCCCAGTGCTCGTGGGCACCAGGCGGTGAGGGGTAGAACCGAAGTAGACAGTACCACCGCTACAGAACGGAGACCGCTTGCCGGTCGGCGGGCATTGCTCCCCTCCCCGGATAGGTGGGGGTGCCCAGCCAGAATATCCAGATGCCTGACCCGCCGTCCGAGCGGCAGCCACTCGAATCCGGTGTCAGCCCCTGCCGGGCTCGCGCAGCAATCGGAGTGCGAGCCCGGCGATCAGGACGGCTGCGCCGATCAGTACTCCCCACAGCAACCATTGTCGAAGCGGAACGGGGTCGTCTGGCGCGATCAGTGCGGCCGGACCGGACAGGGACTGCCCGGCGCCAAGGGTGATCGCCACCGGCTGCCAGTCGCGGCCGCGCTGCGCCTGCAGACGGGCGAGCACTGCCGGCAGGGGAAAGTCTGGCCGTTGCGCCTTGGCGCTGCCGCCGGCCAGCCGATAGGGTCCGGCGCCCTGCGCCAACACCACGAACGCCTCGCCACGATAGCCGGCCTGCAGGACCGGCGCGCGCGCCAAAGCGGGCTCGCTGCGCAGCCGCCAGTAGCGGTCGCGAATCACCGGCAGTTCGAAGGCGTCGGCACCGATGTCGTCGCCATCGCCATTGCCAGCGAGTCGGAAGGCGGTGCCGCTGGCGCGCGTGCGCCAGGTCTGGTCGGCGCTGGCGCGGCTCTCGACGATCACCGTGGCCAGCGCGTTTCGATCCGCCAGCGCAACGCCGATCCGTTCAATCGGATACGGGCCTGGCAGCACATAGTCGAATGTGCCCGGCAGATCTGCGGCGGCGCTGCCCGCCATCTCCAGCGCGAGCCGCTCATCGATCGCCAGATGGGCTGGCTGCAGTTCGGCGCTGACGCTGGCCAGGTCGATGCTGCCTTCGCGGTCGATCCGTCGGAGTCGCAGATACGGCCACTGGATGGGCGCAAAGCGGGCCCCCAGGCGCTGCAGCTGGTACTCGCCCTGCTGCAGCGAGAGCAGCGTCTGCGGCGCAGCGACCGGCTGCCAATGGTCGAGGTCGCGGCTGCCGGCGATCTCGATCCGGGCGTTGAGACTGCCCACGGCGCGCTGGTCAAGGATGAACGAAAGCCCCTGCACTGGGGAGCGCAACGCGGAGAGGTCAAGCAGCCAATCGCTGGCGGTGCCGGCGCTGGCGGTGTCGGCGATGTCCGCGTGCAGCTGGCGCAGCCGACCGTTGGCATCGCGCTCGATGTGCAGCTGCAGACCATCGGCCGCCAATGCCGGGCTGACCGGAATGCGGAACATTGGCAGTGGCTGCGAGACCGCGAGCACGGCGGTGGCTTCAACCGCCGGCGCCCAGAGCTGGGTTGCCAACCCCATCGGCAGAATTTCACCGGCGCCGTTGAATGCGACCAGGTCGCGCAGATCGCGGCGCGCGAGCCGCGCATAGACAGCCGGGCTCAAGGTGAACTGCACCACCTGCTCGCCCTGCGGGACGTCCAGCGACCACTGCCAGGCGAAATCCGCCGCCGCCGCCGGCGGCGCGCCGGGTTGGGCGGTGCCCAGCGAAGTGCCGATCAGCAGCAGCGTGGCAACCACGGCACGAGTTGACAGCCTCATGACGAGCGCTCCCCAGCGGCAGCCTCGACAACGCCACGCCGCGGCGGCGTCGGTGCAATCCGGCCGACCAGTACCAGCAGCGCGCCTACCGCCATGAAAGAAACGATACCGGCCAGGTCGCCAAAGTAGCGACGGTCGATCAGCAGCAGCTTGAGCAGCACCACGCCCATCAGTACCGCACCGGCGAGCCACACGCCCCAGTGCCGGCGACGCGAGCCGATCACCCAGGCGAGCACCCCGGCCAGGCTCCACACCACCGTCAGCGTGGCCTGCGCGACGCGGTCATCAAGGATGCCGATTGACCACGGCGCTCCGCTGTAGTGATGCACGGCGCGCAGCGCGGCAAAGGTGGCAAACAACAGCCCGACGCCGGCCAGCAGGGCCAGCACGTCGCGCGCGCCGGCCCGCCGGGCGAGAGTGACCGCTACCAGCAGCACACCAAGCTGGAACAGCTCGACCGGATTCAGCAGCGGAATGAACGGCAGCGGCGCACTGCCGCCACGTTCAGCCAGCGCGGCAACCCAGGCCAGCGCCAGGGCCAGTCCCGCTGGAATGAACCAGCGCAGGCGATAGGCTTCGAAGCGGTCGGCGAGCGGCCAGCAGGCCAGCGTCGGCAGCTGCCAGGTGGTCAGCAGCAGCGTGATCAACGGCAGCAGCGTGGCGACGTAGGTCCAGCCGTCGTCAAGGCCACTGCGACCGGCCCAGCCATACATGGCGAAACCGTACAGCAGCGCCGCACTGGCCAGAACCAGCACATGGGCGATCGATAGCCCCCGCTGCGGCGGTTCGCGCAGTCGCCACAGGGCCAGCGCCATGGCCGCGAACCAACCCAGCCAATGGCCGTGCTGCGCCAGGGTTTGCAGCGCGCCTACGTCGGTCTCGGTGGCCAGCACGAGCGGCAGGCCACAAAGCGCCGCGCCGATGCCGATCCAGCCCAGTCGCGCCCAGCCCAGCCAGCCGCGCAGGACTGCCGCGAGCGCCGCGCTGACCGCGCTGAAGGCGACCAGCCGCAGACTTGGGTCGGCGCTGCTAAAAAACTCGGTCAGCTCGCGCAGTCCGCCAATCAGCCACCAGAACAAGCCCAACGCAAACGCCGGCCAGACACTCATCCGACTGCCACCCTCGCGCTCGTGCAGCCAGCTCAGGAAGAACGCCGCCAACGCCATCAGCAGCACGCTCAGCGCATGGCCATTGAGCAGGAACAGCTCATCCGGCGTGCGGCTCCAGCCGCCCTCGGCGATGCCATGAAAGTAGGCCAGCAGCGCCAGACCCTGCAGCGCCCAGCCGGCGAACTGCGGCAACCGCCGCTGTTGCCGCAGCCCAAGCCAGACCAGGGCGGCGCCCTCGACGGCCCAGCTGGCCGAGGTCCAACGCGCCGACAGTGCCAGCGGCACAGCGAGCGTTGCGAAACCCAGCGCCAGAGCGGCGAAGGACTGACCGAGCAGCGTTGCCCGGCCGCTGCGCAACAGCCACCAGGCGAGCCCAGCGTAGATGCCAGCCATCGCGATGGCGCTCCACGCCAAGCCCATCGAGTCGTCGGCCAGAAGCGCCGCCTGCAGCGGAAAGGCCAGCAGCGGCGTGCCAAACACCAGCGTGCCGTCGACCAGTGCGCGCCGCTGGCCAGCGCTGCGCAGGGCGTACAGCACAGCGATGGCAACGTAGAAAAGGAAAAACAGGATCAGAAACGGCTCGACGCTGGCGAACAGTTCGGGACGGTAGTAACGGGCGCCCCACAGCGTGCCCACCGCAAACGTAAAGCCGAAGCCGACCAGGTTGAGCGCCCGCCACGGCCGCAGCCAGGCAATGATGAAGACGGCGGCGTTCAGCACCGCGTAGTAGCTGAACAGGGCGACGTGATTGCCGCTGCCGGACGAAATCAGGACCGGTCCCAGATAGCCGCCGACGAAGCCCAGTACCGCCAGCGAGACGGCGTTCTGGAGCAGGGCCAGCATGGCAGCGCCGGCAACCAGCACCAGCACCAGTCCAAACGCGATTCCCGAAGGCAGCAGCGAGTACAGCCTGTAGGCCGCAAACACGGTCAGCAGCAGCACGCCGATCGCGCCGCCCTGCAGCGCCAGACCAAACTCCGGCCGCAGCCGCCGGTTGCGCCAGCCCCAGACCAGGCCGGCGACTGCTGCCGCACCAATCGCGGCCAATCGCAGTTCGATCGGAAAGCTGACCAGCCCTTGCTCCACCGCATAGCGCATTGCCGCGGCCAAGCCGAAGAACAGCAGCAGTACGCCGATCTTGACCGGCACGTTGCCCTCAAAAAACCAGCCGCGCAGCGTGGCTCCGAGGCGATCCATGGCGCTGGGCCCCTGATCGGCCCCGTCATAGGCGTGGGAAGACGCCGATTCGCCGTGCCAATCGGCGTCCGCACTGGGAGGCGGGGAGGCTGGCGCGCTGCGAGCTGCCGCCGTGAGCGGCGGCGGCAGCGGCGACGCTGGCTTGAATGGCGCGGCGGCGCTCGCAATTGGGATTGGCTCTGCTGAAGTCTCGAATGCCGCTGCGGGCGGCGCTTCTGCGACGGCGGCCAGCGTCGCTGGCGTCAGCGGCTGCGACGCGGGTCCCACTGTCGCGGCGTCGGCGCTGCGGGCGCCGATGCTCTGCAGTGCGGCGCGCTTGGCCAGCTCCACTCGACCGGCACGCTCCAGCGCATCGAGGCGTTGCCGAAGCTCGCCGATGCGCGCCCCCTGCCAGCCGAGCAGCAGGCCCGCACACAGACCCAAGAAAGCAGCGCTGGCGCTGCCAGCGCTGGCGCCGAGCAGCGCGCCCACTATCGCCAATACCCAGTGCATCGGATTCCCCGCGGTCACGACTGCGCACCAGCATAGCCGGTGCGTGGGGCGAGCGGCGGTGGGCGGAAAGGCGCGTTTCAGCCCAGGGCGGAGCGGTCCCAGCCGAGTCGTGCACGCACCGCATCGGCCACCGCAGCAAGCTCGCGCAGGGGGTCCATCGCGACGGTCGCCGGTGGCTCTTCGCTCAGGTCGGTCAGTCGTTTGCTGGCCAGCAGACTGCGATGAAAGCGCAGCAGCCGACCGCGCGGCGATTTCGGCAGCAGCGTCTGCACCGGCACACGCGTCGCGCAGGCTTCGCTGAGCAGGTTGACGGAGTCGGCGCTGACCACGATCCGGTCGGCCCATCCGAGCAGACCGGCGTAGGGATTGGGCCCATCGTCAGTGCCGTGCCACTGGACGCCTGGCAAAGCCGCCAGATCCCGTCGCGCCGCCTCGCGCAGCCACGCTGGCGTGCGCCGTGAGCTGCTCAGCAGCAGGCTGCCGCCATCCCGCCGGTGCCAGTGCCGCATACGTGCGACCAGCTGACGCCACTGCGGCTGGCCAAGCGCGGCGGCCGCTGTCGGCCCGCCCAGCAAAACCACGCAGCGCGGTGAGGGCAGCTCGCCAAACTGCGGCCAGTCGCCGCGCGCCCGCGCCAGCCAGCGGTCGTCGACCTCGTGCAAGCTGCCGACCGTGGTAATGACGTTGTCGCCGCTCAGGCAGTCGTGGGCGGGCGCGACCAGCAGACTCCAGTGCCGTGAATTGAGCCGCGGCGCCAGCAGCTGCACCACCGGCACGCCGCGCTCGCGCAGCAGTCGGGTGGCCAGTGCTGCCTGACGGCCGCAGCCAATTGCCAGGTCCGGCGGCGTGTCGGCCAGCGCCGCAGCAAACCCGCTGCCAAGGGCAAACCGCGCCAGCGGCAGCTTGCGAGGCGCCAGCCAGCGCCACGGCGGTGCACTGGTGAGCTGCAGATTTCTGGTCACCTCGCCGAGCGCCCCGGCCAGCGCCAGCGCCTGCCGCAGGTTGCCGGCGGCGCCGTCGCTGAGCGCCCAGACGCGCGGCCGATTCATCCGCACCGGCAGCCGTTCGAAGGGCGAGAAGTCATGCGCCAAGTATCCTACGCGGAGGGCAGCAGCAGGCGCAGCAAGGCGCGATCAGCGCGCATGGCGCACAGCCGCTTGATGCGCGTCGCGCTATCCTGTCAGCCTGATCCGACTGGAGTTCCGCCATGCTCGACGATGCTGCGCTCGACCTGATCTTTCGCGAGGCGCGGACATTCCGCGGTTCGGCCCGGGCCTGGCAGTCCCGGCCGGTGGAGCCGGCGCTGTTGCGGCAGGTTTGGGATCTGACCCGCATGGGACCCACCAGCGCCAACTGTTCGCCGGCGCGGGTGGTCTTCGTGTCGACGCCGGCCGGCAAGGCTGAGCTGGCCGACGCGTTGGACCCGGGCAACGTCGAGTCCAGCATGGCGGCGCCGGTGACGGCGGTCGTCGGCATGGACATGGCTTTCGCGTCCAGGCTCGGCTACCTGTTCCCGCAGGCCGACGCCGCCAGCTGGTTTGCCGGCAACGAGGCGCTTACCCAGGCGACCGCGTTCCGCAACGCCAGTTTGCAGGGCGCCTACCTGATCATCGCCGCGCGGGCGCTGGGGCTGGACTGCGGACCGATGTCCGGGTTTGATGCCGCCAAGGTCGACGCGGCGTTCTTCGCTGGCACGGCCGTGCGCTCGAATTTCCTGGTCAACCTCGGCTATGGCGAGCGCTCGACACTGCATCCACGCAATCCACGCCTGAGCTTCGATGAGGCGTGCCGCATCGTCTGATTCTGTTCCCTCACCAACGGAGGTTCCCATGCTGCGCCATGCCCTGCTGTCCGCTGCACTTGGACTGGCTGCTGTACCGGCGGTCGCCGCCGACACCTACACCATCGATCCGAACCACTCGCAGGTCCGCTTCGTATACGACCATCTTGGCTTCTCCAACATTCTCGGCCTGATCGGCGGAATCGAGGGCGAACTGGTCCATGACGATGCCAACCCGGCCAACTCGAAAGTAAGCGTCACCATTCCGGTCGGCGAAATCCGCACTGGCGTCGAGAAAATGGATCAGCATCTTTATGCCGACGATTTCTTCGACGTCGCCACGTTTCCCAAGGCAACCTTCACCAGCACCCAGGTCGAAGCGGCGGGTGAGGGCAAGCTGAAGGTGACGGGCACGCTGACCATCCGCGATCAGAGCCACCCGGTAACGCTCGATGTCACGCTCAACGGTCGCGGCGAGCACCCGATGCGCAAGACACCGGCGATCGGCTTCGACGGCACCGCTGAGCTGCTGCGCAGTGCCTACGGACTCGGCAAGTACGTGCCGAACATCCCCGACAACGTCCAGGTGACGGTCACCATCGAGGCCAACGCCAAGGCGGGCTGACAACTCGGCAGTGGGGGTCGCAGGTGTAAACTTGCGCCTCCCGCATCGCCCGGCGTCGAACCATGCCCTCCGCCACCTCTGCCCACCGCGAACAGACGCCGATTGCGGTCACCAGCGCCGATCTGCCCTTGTCCTGTCCGAGACCAGGCGTGGTGCTGTGGAGCATGCACCCAAAAGTCTATCTGCCGATCGAAGCCAGCGGCCAGGCCAGCTGTCCCTACTGCGGCGCGCACTACGTCCTGACCCGCTGACCGGGTCGGGTGACTCGCCCGCTGACCGTGGTCCAACTGTTGCCGGCGCTCGAGTCCGGCGGCGTCGAGCGCAGCACACTGGAAATCGCTGCGGCGCTGGTGGCGGCGGGACACCGCTCGATCGTCGTCTCGGCCGGCGGTCGCCTGCTGCCGACACTGCTGGCCGGCGGCAGCCGGCACATCGAAATGGATATCGGCGCCAAGTCGCTGCGCGTATTGCTGCGCGCCCGTCGGCTGCGGCAGCTGCTGGCCGACCTCAGTCCCGACATCGTGCACGCCCGCTCGAGGCTGCCGGCCTGGCTGGCGCAGTGGGCGCTGCGCGGTCTGGCTGGCGCCCGGTCGCGCCTGGTCACCAGCGTGCACGGTCTCAATTCGCCGGGTCGCTACAGCAGCGTGCTGACGCGGGGAGAGCGGGTCATCTGCGTCTCGGAAACAGTGCGCCGCCACGTCCTGACGCACTATCCGGGTGTGGACGGCGAACGTCTGCGGGTGATTCCGCGCGGTGTTGACCCGCTGGCATTCCCCTATGGCCTGCAGCCGGAGCGCGACTGGCTGCAGCGCTTTCAGCGGCAGTTTCCGATGCTGGCGGGAGGTTTGCTGCTGACGCTGCCGGGCCGCGGCACCCGCCTCAAGGGCCACGCCGACGCCATCCAGCTGCTGGCGAGGCTGCGCGCCACCGGGCTGGATGCGCGCCTGCTGCTGCTGGGAGCCATCGAGGCCGGACGCGAACGCTATCTGCAGGAGCTGCTGGCGCTGGCCGGCAGTCTGGGCGTTTCGAATGCGTTGGCGGTCAGCGCTGCGCGCGCCGATATCCGCGACGTGCTGGCGAGTTCGGCGCTGGTGCTGCAGCTGTCGCGCAAACCGGAGGCGTTTGGCCGCACGGTGGTCGAGGCGCTGAGCCTGGGTCGTCCGGTGCTCGGCTACGCCCACGGCGGCGTGGGCGAACTGCTGACCGCACACTTTCCGGCCGGGCAGGTGGAGCCGGGTGACGCCGCCGCCTTGCTGGCGACGGCGAGACGGCTGTTGTCAAACCCCACGCCGGTGGCACGGCAGCCGCTGCCGGGGCTGGCGGCGATGCAGGCGGCGACGCTGGCGCTGTATGCCGAGGTGGCAGATGGTTGATCCTCAGAGAGTGGATTCGGCTGGCGTCGAATCGGCTGCGCCTGCTGCCCGGCCGGACCCGCTGCGCGGAGGGCAGCGCGCGGCGGTGCTGCTGCTGTTGGCCGGTTTTGCCCTGCTGCCGTTCGGCCGAGCCGCCGAGCTGCCCATTCTGCTGGCGGCCGTCTGCGGCGTTGCGCTTGCGGTGCGCGGAGGCGTCGACTGGCAGGCACCGTCGGTGCGTCTGGCGCTGCTGCTGTTCGCGGCCTACTGGCTGCCTGAACTGGTCTCGGCGCCGGATGCGCTGCAGCCCGCGCGCGCTTGGCGCGAGGTCGCCTCGGACCTGCGCTACTTGCCTATGCTGCTGTTTGCCTGCTGCGTTCTGCGCAGCGCGCCGGCGCAGCAACTGGCCAAGCAGGGCTGCGGCTGGATTGTGGCGCTGTGGCTGGGTGATGCCCTGCTGCAGGCAGCCACCGGACTCAGTCTGGGCGGCCCGTCCTCGCCGGATCGCCTGAGTGGCATCTTCGGCGCCGACGATCTGAAGCTGGGTAGCGCCGTGGCCGTGCTGTCGCCGTTCCTGCTGCTGCCGGCGTTCGCGCGCAGCCGGCTGCTTGGCGCGCTGGCGGCGCTGCTGGTGGTCATGGTGGTGCTGTTGGCGGGCACCCGCTCGGCCTGGATAGGCACGGCGCTGGTGCTGGCCGCCTGCCTGTGGCGAGCCTACGGCGGCGGTCGGGCGGCGCTGTTCGCCGTGAGCCTCACGCTGCTGGCCAGCTGTTCGCTGGCTGCGCTTGGCTACGTTGCCTCCGAGCGCTTTGCCCTCCGCATCGAGCGTAGCGCGGCGGCATTGACCGGTGCCGAGGGTCTCGATCACGCCCTGTCCGGTCGGCTGCCGATATGGAGCACCGCGCTGCGCATGTTCCGCGAGCACCCGATCAATGGCGTCGGCGTGCGGGGATTTCGTACGGCTTACTCCGACTACGCCGCTGAAGACGACCCCTGGCGGGGCTTCGACGGCGAGTCCGGGGCCTTTCATGCCCACCAGCTGCTGCTGGAGGTGGCCGCGGAAACCGGCGCGTTCGGACTGTTGTGCTGGGTGCTGGCCGGGCTGGTCGCCGCAAGGGTCTGGCGCGAAGCCGCGCCGGCGGCGCGACGTGCGGCGGGTCCGGTCAGCCTGGCGCTGCTGGCCCTGCTGTTTCCGTTCAACACCCACTATGCGTTCTATTCCAGCGCGTGGGGCGGGCTGCTGTTTGGCCTGCTTGCCCTGTGGCTGCCGATGGTGGCGTCCACCGCGCGGGAGCGCGGCGCGCCGGCCAAGGTCAGTACAGCGGTGCGGCGCCCACCGGTCGGCGCTTGAAGCGGCGATGGATCCACAGGTATTGGCTGGGCGCCTCGCGCACCATTGCCTCGATCGCGGCGTTCACGCGGGTGGTATCGGCCAGCGGATCGGCGCTGGGAAAGTCCGCCAGCGGCTCCGCGACGCGGAGCACATGGTGGCCGCCCTCGCGGCGGTGGAAGAACGGCACCACCGCCGCGCCGCTCAGTCGGGCCAGCTGGTGGGTCGCGGTGATACTGGCCGCCGGGATGCCAAAGAACGGCGCGAACACGGTGTCTTTGCCGCGCATGTCCTGATCGGGCGCATACCAGAGGATGCCGGCCTGCTTGAGGTGGCGGAGCGCCGCCCGCAGCTCGTCCTGACCAAACATGGCGCAGGCGTAGCGCAGTCGACCGCGCTTGACCGCCCACTCGAACGCCGGGTCGGCGTGACGGCGATACATCCCGGCCAGCGGCGCGTGATCGCACAGCAGCCGGCCGCACAGCTCCAGGGTCAGAAAGTGTCCGGAGATCAGGATCACGCCGCGACCCTGCTGGCGCAGCCCGGTCAGGATCTCGGCGCCTTCGATGCGGGTCGAGCCGCGCAGGCTGCCGATGCTGCCCCACCATGCGCGCAGAAACTCGAACACGCCGATCCCCAGATCGACAAAGCTCGCCTGCAGCAGCGTGCGCTGCGCATCCGCATCGAGCGCCGGGAAGCACAGTTCGATGTTGCGCCGCGCCGCCCGCCGGCGGCTGCCGAGCGTCGCGCCGAGCAGCGTGCCGAGGCCTTTGCCCAACGCCCGCTGCAGCGGCCAGGGCAGGCGTGCGAGCAGGCACAGCAAGCCAATGCCGAGCCAGGTCGGCCAGCAGCGGGGAGACAGCGGCGGCGGGCCGGCGGTGACAGGTGGTGCCATCGGTGAATTGTAGTCCGGCCATCGGGCTATGCTTGCGGCATGTCGTTCGCCACCGTCCAGCGCGCCTTCATGCGCGCCGTTTATACGTTGACCATGTATCTGGTCACCCCTGTGATCCTTTACCGGCTGGCCAGCCGCGGGCTGAAGATGCGCGGCTACTACGCGCGCTGGCGCGAGCGCTTCGGGTTCTTTCCCCGGCCCGGCTTCAGCGGCAGCCTGTGGGTGCACGCGGTGTCGGTCGGGGAGGTCAACGCGGCGGCGCCGCTGATCGACGCGCTGCGCGAGCGCTACGCGGATCGCGCCTGTGTTGTCACCACAGTGACCCCGACCGGCTCCGACCGGGTTCGCCAGCTGTGGGGCGATCAGGTTTTCCACGTCTACCTGCCCTACGATCTGCCGGCCGCGATCCGCCGCTTTCTCGACCGCATCCAGCCTTCGCTGGCGGTGATCATGGAAACCGAGATCTGGCCAAACCTGTTTCTGGAGTGCCGTGATCGCGAGCTGCCGATCGTCATCGCCAACGCGCGGCTGTCGCAGAAGTCCCTGCGCGGCTACGGTCCGGTGCGCTCGCTGGCGCGCGAGGCGATCCGCTGCGCGCGCTTCGTGGCGGCGCAATCGCAGATCGACGGCGAGCGCTTCCTCGCCCTCGGCACCGACCCGGCGCGCCTGGAAATCGTCGGCAACCTGAAGTTCGACATGCGGGTGCCCGAAGGCCTGCCGGCGCAGTCGGCAAACTGGCGCAACGGCTGGGGCCCGCTGCGCCCGGTGTGGATCGCCGCCAGTACCCACGAGGGCGAAGAGCTGAGCGTGCTCGAGGCGCACTCGCGGATCCTGGGGCGCTTCCCGGACGCGCTGCTGCTGGTCGCACCGCGCCATCCCGAGCGCTTCAAGCCGATGGCGCAGCTATGCCGCAGCTACGGCTTTGTAACCGCCACGCGCAGCGAGGAGGGCCTGCCCGCCGCTCGCGTGCAGTGCTTCGTGATCGATTCGCTGGGTGAGCTGGTGCCGTTCCTGGCGGCCGCCGACGTCGCCTTTGTGGCCGGCAGCCTGGAGCCGATTGGCGGCCACAATGTGCTCGAGCCCGCTGCGCTCGGCGTGCCGGTAGTGGTCGGTCCGCATACCCATAATTTCAGCGAAGTCACCGATCTGCTGCTGGATCGTGGCGCAGCACTGCGGGTGGCCGACGCCGAAGGACTGGCCCACGCACTGCAGTCGCTGCTGAGTGCCAGTGAACGCCGCCGTGACATGGGCAACGCGGGTCTGGCTGCGGTGGCGGGATCACGCGGTGCGGTGGCTCGCACGCTGCAGCGGATCGAGGCTATCTTGCCGCCGGGACGGTGAGCTGGCGCCGGCCTCCGATACGGCAGCGCGGGCATTCCATCCCCCGCCCGGTTTGCAACCGGCGTCTGGCGAGGGACACGTCGCTGCCGCGTCGCCGGTCAAGCGCGCCGAGCGACGCTCCTACAGACGGCGGGCGCGCTTTCCAGCCCGCATATTTCATGAATCTCACACGCCCTCGCTTGTCTTTTGTCCGCGCAAGGGATTTTCCTCAGTCGGTCGTATGGCCCGCTACGCCGCTCCTTCGGTAGTCCCTTGTGCGAACAATATCCTGCGCGATCATCGCGCGAATTCATGAAGCATGCGGGCTAGCGCTGGATGGCGTCGCCCTGTTCCTCGACTTCGACCAGTGCCGCTTCGGCGTCGCTTACCAGAAAGCGGTTGACGTCCTGGATGTCCTTCACGTTGATGCTGCCGGCGGCTTGTCGCAGGCGCAGGCCGTTGACCAGGAAGATGTGGCGTGAGTCCGAGTAGTTGCGCTGCGCCTGAAACAGCTGCTGCTGGCTGAGCAGCACGTCGACGATGGTGCGGGTTCCGACCTCGAACCCGGCCTCGGTCGCCTCCAGCGCGCTGCGCGCCGAAACCAGCGCCTGCAGACGGGCGCCGATCTCACTCATGCCGGCCTCCAGCGCCCGGTAAGCGTTGTTGGTCTGGCGGATGATCGCGCGCCGCTCCTGCTCGTACTGGTCACCGACGGCGTCGCGGTTGTAGATCGACTGCCGAACCTGCGCCTGGGTGCCGAAGCCCTCGAAAATGGGCACCCGCAGAAAGATGCTCACCGAATTGCTGTTGTTGCCGCTGTCGGCCGGGAACACCACACCGTTGGAGCCGCTGCTGCCCCAGGTGGCGCCATCGTTGAAGGTGACCGACGCCGACAGGGTCGGCAGGTGCGCCGAGCGTGCGGTGTCGACGTCATGCCCAGCCGCAAGCAGCGCGAACTCGCGCGACCGCAGGCTGGGGTTCTGCTTCAGCCCCAGATCGACCCAGTGGCCAGCGCGCGCCGGATCCGGCAGGCGTGGCTCGAAGGTTTCATCCAGCCCCCTGAAGCCCTGCAGGTATTGGCCGGTGGTCTCCGACAGCACCTCGCGGGCATCGTCGAGGCTGTTCTCCGCAGCGATCGCATTGGCCCGCGCGCTGTCGAAGCGGGCGCGCGCCTCATGGACATCGGTGATCGCAGTCAATCCGACTTCGAAGCGCTGATCGGCCTGGTCCAGCTGACGCTTGACGGCGCGCCGCTCGGCGCGCGCGAACACCAGCGAATCGATCGCCGTGAGAACCCGGAAATAGCCCTCCGACACGCGCAGCATCAGCGCGTGACTGGCCAACTCGTAGTTGGCCTCGGCCTGCGCGGCGCGCGCCCGGCTGGCGCGCAGCCGGGTGAAGTTGGAGTGGTTGTAGATTGATTGGTTGATCGAGGCGCTGTAGTTGCGGCTGCGGGTGTCGCTATCGCTCAGGCTCTGGCCGAAGCTCACCGTGCCGTCCGGATTGGGGCGCGTGCCAACCGAGCTGCTGTCGCCGTCGCGATCACTCAGCGAGACGTCGGCGAAGACCTGTGGCAGCAGCGCCGAGCGTGAGATCGCAATGCCTTCGCCCTGGCCCAGCCGGCTTGCCTCCGCGGCGGCTAGCTGCGGGTCACTCAGACGCGCCAGCTCGTAGGCCTGCAGAAGATCGGCGGCCGTGGCGCTGACGCTGGCGCAGCCCAGCAGCATGGCGCAGGCCAGCGGTCGAAGGCGGAGGCTCGGGTTCATGGTGACGTCCTTGGAGAGATGTGTGGGCACAGATTTCAGAATACGAAGCGGTGTGTCGGTGCGGCGCCATGAAGGTACGCCACATTGGTTTCGAACAGACTCTCCTCGCGCCAGCCGGAGCCGTTCGCCAGCCGTGTCAGCAGAACGGCTTCCTGCACCGGCGCGGCGCCGCGGATCACAAACAGCCGGCCGCCCGGGCGCACCCAGTCCAGAAAGCGCGTCGGCACCTCGGCCACTGCGCCGGTGATCGCCACCGCGTCAAACTGGCGACCCGGATCGAACTGCAGCGCATCTGCCTGCTGCAGCCGCACGCAGGTGCTGTTGATCGAGTCCAGCTGGCTGCGGGCACGTTCGATGAAGTCGGCGTGCACGTCGATGCTCAGCACGGCGCGAGTCAGCTGGGCCAGGCAGGCAGTCAGATAGCCGCTGCCGGTGCCGACTTCCAGCACATCATGCTCGGGCGCCAGATCCAGCGCCTGCAGGATGCGCCCCTCGACAATCGGCTTGAGCATGCACTCGCCGTGCTCCAACGGCAGCTCGATATCGGCATAGGCCAGCTTGCGGTGCCGGGTGCGCACAAAGTCCTCGCGGCGCAGCGCGCCAATCGTCTCCAGCACCCGCGGGTCCAGCACGTACCACGGGCGCACCTGCTGTTCAACCATGGTGCGACGGGCGGTTACATAGTCAAGCGGCATCTTGGGCTCCAGCCGGCGGCGGCCGTTTCACGGGTAAAAGGCTGTCGAGTTTAGGGCCGCACCGGCCAGCCGGCAAAGCAAGCGTGCCGGCCGGCGTTCCGCCATCGCAGTGCCGGAAGTCATCACGCTGCGCTGCGGTTCAGGCTGACGCCAACCATCAGCGCGCATCCGCGCGGGTGGACGCTGGCGACGGGACCCGGAACCACGCGGCGTACAGCGCCGGCAGAAACAGCAGGGTGAGCGCGGTGGCCACCAGCAGGCCGCCCATGATTGCGACCGCCATCGGGCCAAAGAACACGCTGCGCGACAGCGGAATCATGGCCAGTACGGCGGCCAGCGCGGTCAGCACGATCGGCCGGAAGCGTCGCACCGTCGCGTCGACGATGGCCTGCGCCGGCGCGTGTCCGGCGCTGATGTCCTGTTCGATCTGATCAACCAGGATCACCGAGTTGCGCATGATCATCCCGGACAGGGCGATGGTGCCGAGCATGGCAACGAAGCCAAACGGCACCTGGAACAGCAGCAGAAACAGCACCACGCCAATCAACCCCAGCGGCGCGGTCAAGAACACCAGCAGGGTGCGTGAGAAGCTCCTCAGCTGGATCATCAGCAAGCTCAGCACGACCACGATCAGCAGCGGCACGCCGGCAATCACCGAGCGCATGCCCTTGCCCGCGTCTTCCACGCTGCCGCCGGTCTCAAGCAGGTAGCCCGCCGGCAACCGCGCGCGGATGTCCTCCAAGGTCGGCAGCAGCTGGGCGGTGACCGACGCCGGCTGCTCGCGGCCGTAAACGTCGCCGCGGACGGTGATCGTCGGCAGCTGGTTACGATGCCAGATCACGCCCGGCTCGAAGCCGTACTCGATGCTGCCGATCTGCGCCAGTGGGACGCTCTGGCCGCTGCTGGTCGGCACCGATAGGCTGCCGATCAGACTCATCCGGGTGCGTTCGTTCTCGGGACCGCGCAGCAGGATCTCGATCAGCTCGTTGTTCTCACGATACTGGCTGACCAGCGACCCCGACAGCGAGCCGCGGATGAACGTCGCCACCTGCGCCGAGCTGACGCCGATGGCACGGGCGCGCTCCTGGTCGATCTCCACCCGGATGGTCTTGCTTGGCTCCTGCCAGTCCAGATTGACATTGCTGACCAGTGGATTTGCGCGCACCTTTTCCGCCACGTCGGCAGCAATCCGCCGAACCTCGTCGATGTGCTCGCCGGAGACGCGGAACTGGATCGGATAGCCCACGGGTGGGCCGTTCTCCAGTCGCGTGACCCGCGCGGTGATGCCGGGAAAATCGTCCCGCAGCGCATCAATCAGCCAGGCGCGCAGCGATTCGCGGGCCTCGATGTCGTCGGCCAGAACCACGAACTGGGCGAAGTTGGCCGCTGGCAGCTGCTGGTCGAGCGGGAGATAGAAGCGCGGCGAGCCGGTGCCGACGTAGGCGACATAGTTGGTCACGCCCTCGCGCTCGGCCAGCATCGCCTCCAGTCGCTGCGCCTGGGCCTCGGTGGCGCGCAGGCTGGAGCCCTCGGCCAGCTTGAGGTCGATCATCAGCTCAAGGCGGGTCGAGGATGGAAAGAACTGCTGCGGCACAAAGCGGAACATCAGCACCGACGCGGCGAACAGCGCAACGGTGGCGATGATCACCACGGTGCGCTGCTTTACGCACCACTCGACCCAGCCGCGAAAGCGGCGATAGAAGCGGGTCTGATAGGGGTCGTGGGCATTGCCGTGGGCGTCGTGCGCGGTTGGTGCCGGCAGCAGCTTGTCGCCCAGATACGGCACAAACACCACCGCGGCGACCCAGGACACGATCAGGGCGATGGCGACGACCTGGAAGATTGAGCGCGTGTATTCGCCGGTGCCGGACGCAGCGGTGGCAATCGGCAGGAAGCCGGCCGCCGTCACCAGGGTGCCGGTGAGCATCGGGAAGGCGGTCGAGTTCCAGGCGAAGCCGGCGGCGCGCAGGCGGTCGTAGCCCTGCTCCATCTTTATCGCCATCATCTCCACCGCGATGATCGCGTCATCGACCAGCAGGCCGAGCGCCAGCACCAGCGCGCCAAGCGAAATCTTGTGCAGACCAATGCCGAAGTACTGCATCAGCGCAAAGGTCATTGCCAGCACCAGCGGGATCGACAGCGCGACCACCAGGCCGGTGCGGAAGCCGAGCGAAAAGAAGCAGACCAGCAGGACGATGGCGACCGCTTCGGCCAGCACCCGCACAAACTCGCCGACCGAGCTGCGCACCGCGGCCGGTTGGTCGGCGACCTTGTGCAGCGTCATACCCAGCGGCAGGGATTGCTGCAGGCGGGCGAACTCGCGCTCCAGGGTCTCTCCCAGGCCGACGATATCGCCGCCCTTGCGCATCGCCACCGCGATACCTATCGCGTCCTCGCCCATGAAGCGCATGCGCGGTGACGGCGGATCGGCAAAGCCCCGGTAGACCCCGGCAACGTCGCCCAGCGTGAAGCTGCGGCCGTCCACGCGGATCGGAAAGGCGCGAATGGTAGCGACCGAATCGAAGCGCCCGGACACGCGCAGCTGCACGCGTTCACTGCCGGTTTCAAAGAAGCCCGCCGCGACCACCGCATTTTGGTCGTCGAGCGCGCGCTGCACGGCGTCCAGCGGCACCCCCAGCGTGGCCAGCTTGGTGTTGCTGATCTCGATCCAGATCTTCTCGTCCTGCAGGCCGACCAGGTCGACCTTTGCCACATCGCGCGCACGCTGCAGCTCCAGCTGCACGCGCTCGGCGTAGTCCTTCATCACCGCATAGTCGAAGCCCTCGCCGGTGAGCGCATAGATGTTTCCGAAGGTGTCGCCAAACTCGTCGTTGAAGAACGGGCCGACGATGCCCGGCGGCAGCTGGGCGCGGATGTCGGCGGTGCGCTTGCGCACCTGATACCACAGCTCGGGAATCTCCCGCGAGACCAGCGCGTCCGGCGCGACGTACAGGATCTGCGATTCACCAGCCCGCGAATACGAGCGGATGTGCTCGTACTGGCCAGTCTGCATCAGCTTCTTTTCAATCTTCTCGGTGATCTGGCTGGCGACTTCCGCGGCCGTCGCGCCCGGCCACAGGGTGCGCACCACCATCACCTTGAAGGTGTAAGGCGGGTCCTCCGATTGACCCAGTCGGGTGTAGGCGACCGCCCCGACAATGCCCAGCAGGACCATCGCGTAGAGGACCAGGCTGCGGTTGCGCAGCGCCCAGATCGACAAATTGAAGCGGTCGCTCACGGTCATTCCCTCAGCGGGTCGCCGCAAGGCGGACTGCACGATTCTCGCGATCCACCGGGCGGATGTGCTGGCCTTCATTCAGCAGGTGCCCGCCGGCGGCCACCACCCACTCGCCGGCCGCAAGACCGGATAGAACCGGCACGCTGTCATCGCCAAACGCACCGATCACCACCTCCCGCCTGCTGACCGCTGCGCTCGTCGGGTCTACCACCCAGACAAAGTTGCGGCCGGCATCGGCGCTCACCGCCGGCAGCGGCAGTGCCAGCGCACCGCCGTTGTCAGCGGCAAAGAACACCCGCGCGCTCTGGCCCAGATCGACGCCCTCGGCCGAGCCGAGCAGCGCGATCCGTGCAGCATACGTCCGCGCCAGCGGGTCGGCGCCCGGCGCCAGCTCGCGCACGCTGCCGGCCAAACGCTGATCCGGCTTCGACCACAGACCGACGGAGACCGTCTGGCCGACCTTGAACCGCGAGATGGTCTGTTCCGGCAGGTGAATGGCGATTTCGCGGTCGCCCTCGGCCGCCAGCACGAACACGGTCTGTCCGGCGGCCACTACCTGGCCGGTCTCGGCCAGCCGTTGCGCCACGACGCCGCTGTCGCTGGCGCGCAGTTCGGCATAGCCGGCCTGGTTGCGGGCGACATCCAGCTGCGCCTTGGCTTGGCCGGCGCGCGCCTGGGCCGCGCGGAACTGGGTCTCGCGTGCCTCGAACAGCGAGGCGCTGATCAGCTTGCGCTCCAGCAGCGCCCGGTGCCGGTCACGTTCACTGCGGGCGAGATCAAGATCGGCCTGGGCAGCAGCCAGCTGGGCGCGCACCGATTCCACCTGCAGCTGTACGTCCTCGGGGTCGAGCGCCGCCAGCAGGTCGCCCTTCTTGACCTGATCACCCACGTCGACCAGCCGTCGGGCGATCTTGCCGCCGATCCGGAAGCCCAGCGCCGGCTCGTGCCGTGCTCGCACTTCGCCGGGGAACACCACGAAATCGGCGCCTGCCGGCTGCGGTTGCACGACCATTGCCGGTCGTATCGGCGGCGCTGCTTCATCGCCACGGCTGCAGCCGCCGGCAGCCATCACGGCGACAATCATCGCTGCGCAGCGAACGGCAGTCCGGAGCAGCGGCGAAGCAATGGGGAGCGACGGGCGATATGGCATGGGACGTCCTGGCGATTCATGGTTAGTATCTATACCGGGCGGTAGAATATTATTAACGAACCGACTAGTCCACTATTTCATGCCAACCTCACCTTTGCCCGGCAAGACCTCCCATGCGGTGCCCAAGCGCAGCGCCGCCGGACCGGGTCGCCCCAAGGATCTGGAGAAGCGCGCCGCGATACTGGAGGCGGCCAAACAGCTGTTTCCGGCGCGCGGCTTTGACGGCGTCAGCATGGATGCGATTGCCGCTGCGGCAGGCGTGTCCAAACTCACGCTGTACAGCCACTTCAGCGACAAGGACACGCTGTTCCGCGAGGCGGTCCAGGCGCGCTGCGAAGAGCAGCTACCGCACGCGTTCTTCGATTTTGTCGCCGGGCCGATGTCGATCCGCGAGCGTTTGCTGACCATTGCCGGCGCCTTTCACGCGCTGGTGACCAGCGATGAGACGGTCATGATGTACCGCATGATGGCGGCGCAGGCGCCGGCCAACAGCAAGCTGGCCCAGCTGTTCTTCGAGGCCGGTCCGCAGCGCATCCTGCGCGAATTCGAAGACCTGTTGCGCCGCGCCGATGCCGCCGGCACGCTGGCGGTTGCCGACGCCGGCATCGCCGCTGGACATTTCTTCTGCCTGGTCAAGGGCCTGTGCCACATGCGGATGCTGATCGGGGTGTGCGCGGCACCCACGGAGCAACAGGCCCAGGCGCACATCGAGAACGTCGTCGACCTGTTCCTGCGCGCGTACGCGCCGGGCTGAGCGCAGCGACCAATAGACGCGCCGTCGGGCCGACCAACGCGCACCGCTGGCGGCGGCCGGCTGTGCATGCTTGAATGCCCGGCAGAAGCGGGGGTGCCCCAGTGGGGCTGAGACAAACCCTTTGCACCTGATGCGGTTCGTACCGCCGTAGGGAAGCTTCGCCGGCTGCGATGCTGGCGCGCCCGCTTCGTTCCCTCCTTCACGAGTGTTGAAGCCATGAACGCGCAGCTGTCCGACCTGATCCGCCAGACCTCCGCTCTGTCCGAAGACGTCACCCGGCCCATTCCCGGTTCGCACAAGGTCTACGTGCCCGGCTCGCGCGCCGATCTGCAGGTGCCGATGCGCGAGATCGCGCTGGCCGACACGCCGACCAGCCTGGGTGCCGAGCGCAACGCCCCGTTCAGCGTCTACGACACGTCGGGTGCCTACACCGACCCGGACGCCCACATCGACCTCACCGCCGGACTGCCGCCACTGCGCACCAGCTGGATCCGCGAGCGCGGCGACACCGAGCAGCTGCCGGATCTGAGCTCCGAGTTCGGCCGCCGCCGCGCCGCTGACCCGCGGTTGGCGCAGGTGCGCTTTCCGACCAGCCACCGGCCGCTGCGCGCCAAGGCCGGCGCCAACGTCTCGCAGATGTACTACGCCAAGCGCGGCATCATCACGCCGGAGATGGAATACATCGCCATCCGTGAGAACCAGCGCCTGGGTGAAATCCGCGAAGCCCATCTGCTGCGCCGGCACGCCGGCGAATCCTTTGGCGCCAGCCTGCCCGGCCTGATAACACCCGAATTTGTCCGCGACGAAGTCGCCCGCGGCCGCGCCATCATCCCCAACAACATCAACCACCCTGAGTCCGAGCCGATGATCATCGGCCGCAACTTTCTGGTGAAGATCAACGCCAACATCGGCAACAGCGCCGTCACCAGCTCGATTGCCGAAGAAGTCGAGAAGATGGTGTGGTCGATCCGCTGGGGTGCCGACACGGTGATGGACCTCTCCACCGGCAAGCACATCCACGAAACCCGGGAATGGATTCTGCGCAACTCGCCCGTGCCGATCGGTACGGTGCCGATCTATCAGGCGCTGGAGAAGGTCGACGGTCGCGCCGAGGAGCTGACCTGGGCGATGTTCCGCGACACCCTGATCGAACAGGCCGAGCAGGGCGTCGACTACTTCACCATCCACGCCGGCGTGCGCCTGCGCTATATCCCGCTCACTGCCAAGCGCGTGACCGGCATCGTCAGCCGTGGCGGCTCGATCATGGCCAAGTGGTGCCTCTCGCACCATCAGGAGAGCTTCCTCTATACGCACTTCGAGGAAATCTGCGAAATCATGAAGGCCTACGACGTTGCCTTCTCGCTCGGCGATGGCCTGCGTCCGGGGTCCATTGCCGACGCCAACGACGCCGCCCAGTTCGCTGAACTCGAGACCTTGGGCGAACTGACCAAGATTGCCTGGAAGCACGATGTGCAGACCATGATCGAAGGCCCCGGCCACGTGCCGATGCAGCTGATCAAGGAGAACATGGACAAGCAGCTGCGCGAGTGCGGCGAAGCGCCGTTCTACACCCTTGGGCCGTTGACCACCGACATTGCACCCGGCTACGACCACATCACCAGCGCGATCGGTGCCGCGATGATCGGCTGGTACGGCACCGCGATGCTCTGCTATGTCACCCCGAAGGAACACCTCGGCCTGCCCAACAAGCAGGACGTGCGCGACGGCATCATCACCTACAAGATCGCCGCCCACGCCGCCGACCTCGCCAAGGGTCACCCGGCCGCGCAGGCGCGCGACAACGCATTGAGCAAGGCGCGCTTCGAGTTTCGCTGGGCCGACCAGTTCAACCTTGGCCTGGATCCGGAAAAGGCCAAGGAGTTCCACGACGAGACTCTGCCCAAGGACGCCCACAAGACCGCCCACTTCTGCTCGATGTGCGGCCCCAGCTTCTGCTCGATGAAGATCACCCAGGACGTCCGCGACTACGCCGCCCAGCAGGGTCTGGCCGAAGACGAGGCGCTGGCCAAGGGCATGGCCGACAAGGCCGCCGAGTTTCGCGAGAAGGGCAACGAGGTGTATCAGCCGGAGTAGGTGCGGCACCACCAGGCGTGGCACCAAGCGACACCCACGCAGGCTCGATATGCAGGCGCAACCTGTCGAGCTGTTCGCCGCAGTGATGTTTGGACCCGACGCGCATGAGCCAGTTCGCAACCCGGTCCCGACATCGCGTCCCGCGGCATTCGATGATGGGGGTGCCGCTGGCCAGCGTGCACCCACTTGCATTGTGGCCAAGCCGCTCTAGCATGGGCGCCACGCGCCGCTTCCGGCGTGTCTTTACGCACGGAGAGTCGCCATGAAGCTCAATCCACTGGTCGCGTTGTTGCTGCTTGGCGTTTGCAGCGTGATGGTCGCGCCGCTGGCGGCCGCGGATGATAAGAAGCTCGACGTTGAAGCGGAGGCCAAGCCGCCGGGCAAGCTGGATCCGCGGGTTCGCAAGGCGCTTGAATCCGAGGAACTGGAGTTCGAGGTCGATCCCAAGGGCGATGCCAAGGTCATCCTGCGCTTCACCGATGACGGTGATCGCACCCAGCTGGTGATCGTGCAGTCGGGCACGTTTTCCTATCGCACGGCGGAGTTTCGCGAGGTTTTTGCCGCCGCGCTCAAGGCGGACGAAGACAAGGGGCTGGATCTGCAGCTGGCGCGCCGATTGATGGAAGAAAGCAGCCGGTCCAAGCTGGCGTTCTGGGGCGTCGAAGATGGCGTTGTATGGGCGATCGCGCGCATTCCGGCCGATGCCTCGCCCGGCACGCTTCGCGAGGCCATCGACTTTGTCGCGGTACGCGCCGATGACCTGGAAAAAGAGCGTCTGGGCAGCGACGAGTTCTAGCCAATACGGATAGACCGCGTCAGGCCGGCTAGACTGGCCGCCTGATCAACTGAGACACCAACCGCATGAACGCCCTCGCCAGCGACTCCAAGCGCCGCCGCGCGCACCTGTTGATCCGCATTGGCACGGTGCTGCTGGCCGTGTGGCTGCTGGTGGTCACCTATCTGTGGTGGTGGTGGGATTTCGAGCCGCGCGGGTTTGATGTGGTGACAAGTGCGCAGCAGCGGGCGACCCAGCGCGGCCAGCCGGTGGTGGTTGGCACGGTCACCACCGAGACCCTGATCCGCGTCACCGAGACCCTGCTGGACAAGCGCGGTGGCTACTTGTCCAACGACTACGCCCCGCCAGGGGTGTGGATGGACAACGTGCCGAACTGGGAATTCGGCGCGCTGCTGCAGGTGCGCGATCTGGCCAAGGCCTATCGCAACGAGTTCAGCCGTTCGCAGACCCAAAGCACCGAAGACATCGACCTGCTGGAAGCCGACCCGCTGTTTTCCACGCCGTCCGACCGCTGGCTGCTGCCGGCGACGGAAAACCAGTACCGCAAGGCCATCGTTCACGTGGAGTCCTATCTCAAGCGGCTCAGCGACAGCGACGAGTACAACGCCCAGTTCTACGCTCGCGCCGACAACCTCGCCGACTGGCTGGCGGTGGTCGAGAAGCGTCTCGGTTCGCTGTCCCAGCGCCTGTCGGCCAGCGTTGGCCAAGTGCGGGTAGACACCGATCTGGGCGGTGACGCCGAAGCGCGGCAGTCGACCCCGACGGCCGACCAGCGCCCGGTGAAGACGCCGTGGCTGAAAATCGACGATGTGTTCTATGAGGCACGCGGCAGCACCTGGGCGCTGCTGCACTTCCTGCGCGCCGCCGAACACGACTTTGCGTTGGTGCTGCGCGACAAGAACGCGCTTATCTCGCTGCGCCAGATCATCCGTGAGCTGGAGGAGTCGCAGCAGCCGCTGGCCAGCCCGATTGTTCTGAACGGTGACGCCTACGGCTTCTTTGCCAACCATTCGCTGGTGATGGCCAACTATATTTCGCGCGCCAACGCCGCCATCATCGACCTCAGAAAGCTGCTCGAACGCGGCTGAGACAGCGCCTCTCCGGGCTGTCGGTGACATGTCGCTGGCGGTGCTTGATCGGGCATTCAGCGCGCTGGCCTGACCCCTACGATTTCCCCAGGTCGCGGGACGGCGTGGCTTGGCGCGGATTGACGGGACTGCTGGGACCGCCGGATTTGCGCGCCGCCCCTCAGCGCCTGCGACCCTCCACACCCACGTCTGCAAACGGCCGGCAGCGATGCTGTCGCTTCGCAGCCCGCCTTGCACCACCATGCACCCATGCCCACCGATTCGCCCAGCCCGCTGCGACTGGTTTTTCATTCCGGACCCGCGCCCACCCCGACGCTGACCCTGCAGCGCGCGCTGCGCATTGGTCGCTCAGTCGATTCTGATCTGCTGCTGGCGCACGCCCAGGTCTCGCGCCATCACGCACTGATAGCGCCATCGGCCGGACGGCTGCTGGTTAGCGACCTCGGCAGCCGCGGCGGTACCGATCTGAACGGCCAGCGACTGACGCCGGGTCAAGCGCTTCCGCTGCGGCCGGGTGATCGACTTCGCGTTGGCCCGTGGCTATTCAACCTGACCGACGAAGCGGGCGCCATCGAGCGTCCCCTGCTGGCGACGGATGAGGGCGATACGGCAGGTGTGCAGGTGCTGGCAGATGCCGCGCCGGCAGCCGATATCGCGGCATTTGCGCGCTTTGCAGCGGCCGCTTCCGATTGCCGCAGCGAGGCCGACCTGGAGCGCATGGTGCTGGCCGAAGTTCGCAGTCGCGGCGGTCTGGACGGCGCGTGTCTGCTGCAGTCGTCGGGCGCCGCTGAACGGGTCCGGATCGTCTGCGCCGATCCGTCCGAGGCGCGGCCGGCCGGCTTGTCGCGCCGGCTCCTGGCGCTGGCCCGACGTGGCGACGTTCTGCTGCTGCCCGCTGCCGACGCGGCGTCGCCCGAGCATACCCAGGTCGGGCTGGCGCCGGCCTGGTCGGTGTGTCTTCGGCTGCGCGCAGAGGGCGCGGAGGACGTCTGGCTGTACGGTTGGCGGCGCGGCGTCGAGCCGCCGGGCGCCGACCTTGGGCACTATCTGCGCGGGCTGGCCGAGCTGGCGCAGGCGCTGCGTGCGGCGCTGCAGAAACGTGATCTCGCCGAGCGCCATGCGCGGCTGGAGGCCGATCTTGGCGAGGCGCAGCGGATCCAGCGGCGGCTGTTGCCAAGCGCCGACGGGCGCATCGGCGTGCTTGCCCACGCCAGCCTTTTTCGTGCCGGGCGGACCGTCTCAGGTGATCTGCTGCTGCTCAGCTCCGGTGTCAGCGGACGCTGCGATTTCGTGCTTGGCGACGTCGCTGGCTCCGGCGCCGGCGCCGGCTTGCTGATGGCGCAGCTCAGTGGCGTGCTGCGGGCGGCACTGCATTCTGACCTTGGACTGGCGGAGCTGGCCGACCTGCTCAATCGCGTCCTGCTGCAGATCGGAGAAGGGCGCTTTGCCAGCGCCATTCTGGGACGGTTTCATCCCGACGAGAGTTCGGTCGAGTTGCTTGACGCAGGCCATGGGCTGGGCTTCATCGCCGCGTCAGGTGCGCCGTTCGAAGCGCTGCAGATCAGCGGCGGACCGCCGCTGGGCATTCTCGACCTGCCCTACGTCAGCCAGCGCCTGCCGTTTGCGGCGGGCGCCCGCCTGCTGCTCGCGAGCGATGGCGTGGCGGAGTTGCGCGCGGCAAGTGGCGAGGCCTTTGGCACCCAGCGAATTGCTGCGCTGCGCGGCGCAAGCGCCATGGCTCAGATCGCGGACCTGGGCGCTGCGCTGGATTGCTGGGCGGATCCGCTGCTGGCAGCCGATGACGCCAGCGCGCTGCTGCTGTGGCGGGATGGCTGAGGGCCGGGCAGCGCTCACTCCGCCGTGCGATCCAAAGGGTATGCCGCAGCCCGCAGCCGGTCTACCCTGCATGACGTCCGCAAGCGCTGCGGCGAACACCTGCTGGAATCGAAACGTCATCGCCGTCACGCCCGTCAGTTCGACATCGCTCTCGCCGCTGCGTGGCATCGTCCTGATGGTGGTGGCGATTGGACTGTTTTCGCTGATGGATGCCGGCCTCAAGCTGCTGGCGGCCCGCTATCCGCCGCTGCAGGTTGCGACGCTGCGCGGTCTGTCGTCGCTGCCCTGGGTGCTGGTGTGGATCGCCGCGACCACCGGTTTCGCTACCCTGGTGCGCATCCGTTGGCCGCTGCACCTGCTGCGCGGCGGGCTGGCGGTGCTGATGATGGCGCCGTTCATCTATGCGCTGCAGCACCTGCCGCTGACAACCGCCTACTCGCTGTTCTTCATTGCGCCGCTGCTGGTGACTGCGTTGGCGGTGCCGATCCTCGGCGAGCGGGTCGGTCCGCGACGCTGGATGGCGATCATCGTTGGACTGCTTGGGGTGCTGGTGATCCTGCGTCCGAGCGGCGCCGGCGTGGCGTCGCTGGCGGGCCTGGCGGTGCTGGTCGCTGCATTTGGCTACTCGGTTTCGGCAGTCACCGTGCGGGTGCTGTCGCGCACCGACAGCACCCAAAGCATGGTGTTCTGGATGCTCACGCTGCTGTCGCTGGGTGCTGGCGCGCTTGCCTGGTCCGGCTGGGTAGCGCTGCAGGCGGAGGACGCCTGGCTGATCGCGGGTGTGGGTCTGACCGGCGCGTTTGGCCAATATGCGATCACCGAGGCGTTTCGCCACGGCGAGGCATCGCTCATTGCGCCGTTCGAGTACACCGCGCTGGCCTGGGGAGCAGGTCTCGACGTGCTTCTATGGGGCGTACTGCCTGATCGGATAACCTGGATCGGCGCCGCCATAATCGTGCTCAGCGGTCTCTATCTGATCCGCCGTGAGCGCGTGCATCTGGAGGCTGAACACCCGTGAGTCATGCCGCAGCGATGATCGGTGCCGATCCGCGTGGCCCAACGTGAGCCGGCGTACAGACCGCTGGCGCCTGCGGTCGGCAAAATGATCGGCAGCACGCGGCGGACCGCCGCGGCAACTGTGGTTCCGATTTCCGGTTGACTCTTCAACGCCCATGAGTATCAGCAACCCGCTACCGTCGCCCGAGCCGCCACTTGCCAATCGCGGCCGTGACCGCCTGCTGGCAGCGATTTTCTTGCTGCTGTTGCTGTACGGTCTGGTGCTGGCGCAGTCGCTTGTCGTACCTCTGGTGATCGCGCTGCTGGTCAGCCTGATTCTGGCGCCGGCGGTGCGCCTGCTGTGTCGCTCACGCCTGCCGCGGCCGCTGGCGACCAGTATCGTGCTCGGCGGCGCCCTGCTGATCCTGATCGGGCTGGTCGGCAGCCTGCTGGGGCCAGCCAAAGCCTGGCTCGACGATGCGCCGCGCTCGTTGGCGCGGATCGAGCGCGCGGCGCTCTCGTTGAGAGAGCCGCTGCGCGCGGCGGAAGCCGCTGGCGAACGCTTGGCCGGCCTGGGCGAGGATATCGGACCAGCGCGCAAATCGGTGCCGACGGAGTCCAGCGAGAGTCAGATGTCGCAGCTGCTGTTGGCCGCGCCCAGCGCGCTGGGTTCGGTCATGGTCACCGTCATCCTGATCTTCGTATTCCTGCAGCACGGCGAAAGTCTGCTGCGCAAGCTGGTCGAACTGGCACCGGCGCTGCGGGCGAAGAAGGAAATCGTCCTGGCCATCCGCAGCGCGCAGCGCGATCTTTCGCTGTACATGCTCACCATCACGGTGATCAATCTTGGCTTGGGTGGCACGACGGCGCTGGGTCTGTGGCTGCTCGGCGTTCCCAATCCGCTGCTGTGGGGCGGTGTCACCGCCCTGCTCAACTACGCGCCCTATGTCGGGCCAATGCTGATGCTGCTGGTGCTGACCGTGGTTGGCTTCGGCGAGTTTGAAACGGTGAGTCAGGCGCTGCTGCTGCCCGGGATGTTTCTGATATTCAACATTATTGAAGGGCAGATCCTGACCCCGCTAACGGTGGGCCGGCGGCTGGCCCTCGACCCGATCGTCGTGTTTCTCGGGCTGGTAATCCTCGGCTGGATGTGGGGCGTGGCCGGCGTGCTGCTGGCGCTGCCGCTGCTCACCTGCCTGCGCATCCTGGCCGAACGCGTGACCGGCTGGGAGGCGCTGGCCAAGATCCTGCGCCGCGCGGACCCACCCGCCGACGAGCCGACGCCAAAGACCGTCACCCCAGCGCTGCTCGAGTAGTCCATCGCGGCCTGCTCTGGCTGGCACGGCGCGGTGGGTGTCAGACCGCACGCGTGCGCCAGCGCACCGACGCTCACGGCCTTGTGGCGCACAGTGACGCCTCTGCCCAGTCGCCCCGAAAGGCTCCCAATGTCGTTCCTGCTCTATATATGTGCCTCGTCAGCAGAAACTGTGGGGGAGCTTCGGCTCTGGAAGCTTGCCAAGTACATGATATAGAGCGATTTCCGTCGCTTTGAACGTCCGGAATCCGTACGCTTTTCTCATGGTGACTTTGCACTTGTTGTTAAGCCCCTCGACAACGCCGCTGGAAAACTGCTTTCGAGCTCTGAAATAGTTGAGCAGCAGCTCGCGGTGACGGCGCAGCGTGCCGACGACTTTCTTCATCGGCTCGATCTGCGAGCGCATCACCTGCGTGCACCACTGGTCGAGGAATTTCCCCGCCCATGTCGCCGAGGTGTATTCCCAGAAGCGATGGAAGTCCTCCTTCAGCAAGTACGCACGCACCGTCTTCAGGTTGTACTTCAGCAGCTCCTTCAGCCGGCCGCGCTGCTTCCCGGTGAGATTGTGCCGGCGCTTCAAGACGCTCCACCGGGTCTTCTTCAGCACCGGTTCGTAGCCGTCCTGCTCCATCCGGCGAGCCTCGGATGCGCGTACCTCGTCGATCGCCTTGTTGATGGAGGCCACGACATGGAACCGATCGAGGATGTTCAGCGCGTTCGGGCAGTTCAGCGCGATAAGCTTCAGGTACGGCTTCCACATGTCCGAGCAGACGAATTCGATCCGGTCGGCGAGCGGCTGGCCGAGCATGTCGAAGAACCGCTGGAAGCTGGCGATCGTGCGCTCCTTGCCGACCCACAGCAACCGCGTGATGCCGGCATCGATCTGGTAAACCAGCGTCAGGTATTCGTGACCGCGGCCATACTGGATCTCATCGACACCGATCGCGCTGATCGAACCTAGTTCACGATGGGTGAGTCCCCACTCGACCACCCACTCGACCGAATGAAACACCTTCTCCCAGCTGGTACGAAACGCCTGCGCAGTCTCCTGCCAGGACATCCGCCGTGCCCACTGCGCCAGGAACAGCATGTAGGCCTTGCACAGCGTGTGTTTGCCGATCGCCCATGGCACCTGCTCGACCTTCACCCCGCAAGGCCGACACCCGACGCGACGCATCGCATACAGTAGAACCACGGTGAATCCCCAGACTGGGATGAACTCGAAACGTCGCTGTGGCAACGTGTCGTAGCCGGCAGCGGGCTTGCCGCAGCTCGAGCAGATCGCCCGAGAGCCGCGGCGCGGCCGCACGTCGATCTCGATCAGCTTCTCGGCTTCGAGCAGGCGAGCCTCCTCGTAGACGAAGCCGGGATGGCGGTAGCAGGCGTTCAGCAGACGGATGAGTTGCATGGGCAAGTCGCAACCGAAACAAGGCGGGTCCGCTATTTCACCTCAACCGCCCCACCCGGTGCTGGCCGACTTCTGTCCAGACCTCGCCGAATGGCCCCACCGCTGGCGAATCGACGATCGCGATATCGCGTTCGGCCGCGTCCTGGTAGAAGCCCTCACGCCATTCCTGCTGAACCTGCTCCACAGCGATCTGAGCCGGAAGGCCAGGAACCGTCACCGCGACCACCTGTGGATGCTCGGCGGCGAAATCGTGCGCCGCCTGTACGACGAGCCCAAGCTCCGAAAGCAGCCACCCGACGAACTGCTACGACGCTACATCGATGACGAAGGCGGTCCACTGATATACCCCAGCATCACCGAAGCCCAGCAACGCTCATTCGATGCGACGTGCAGGAAGCTCTACCGCTTCATCGGCGCGTCAGGGGTGACGGAATAGCCGGAAATCACCCACAGATTTTGCTGAGGAGCCATATATGTGGCCTGGTGCTGGTTCTTGCCGGCGTCGCCTACGGCGCCACCCTGCTGAATGTTCCCACCCAGTGGATAGTGGTGGCTTGCGTGGTGTTGGCCGGACTCGGCGTGCTCTCGGCGGTGGCGCAGACACGGTTGAAGGACAAGGCCGACTAGGTAATCGAGGTGCCCGCGCTGGCTACCTGTTGGCCGTCTAACGGTACATCGTAACCGTCCGCCCCACCCCATCTACCCCTTCTACGCGTCGGCTGTTGAACTATTGCGGGCGTTGATTGGCGGGGTCCAGCGGTGCGGGAGCAGGGTGTCGAGATGTTTGTCGAGGGTGGTGGGCAGGCGCCGCAGGACG
>JBBRBN010000015.1:0-59735 GCA_038205755.1 Lysobacterales bacterium
TCCGCTGAAGACCAGCGAATCAATGGTGCCCGGCCCATCGCCGGTATTGCTCAGGGTCACAAACTGCACGGCGCCAGTCGAACCGGTGTTGACGTTGCCAAAGGCAAGCGAAGCGGCACCAAAAGCGAACTCCGGATCGCTGGGACACGCGTTGCAGGTGCCGGCCGGCGCAGGCGTCAGGTTGAGCGTCCAGCCGGTAAGCGTACCGGTGTCCGCACCCGCAGAGTCGCTTGCCCGCAGCGTCCAGGTACCGTTTCCGTTCTGACCATTGAGTGTCGACAGCGCAGTAACCGGGCCGGCCGCGGTCGGCGGCCACGTCGCTGCCGAGCCTGCCGCATCACAAATCGATTCCGGGCTCGGCTGGCCATCGGCAAACGTCAGGCTGAAATTGTTGTTGTTGCAGCCTACGGTTGTGCCGGGAACACCAGGACGATCAAGCAGGGTGATGACGGTACCCGATGGGCTGGTCAAGGTGAAGATCACATCGCCAACCCAGGTGTGGGTCGCCTGAACCGAGACGGTCACGTTGGTCAGCGGACCCGGGACGCCTGACACGATGGCGGTGCTGACTGCCGGGTTGGCGGGCATGTTGTCCGGAATCGGCGCCGGCAGACCGTTGTAGGTGGATGCCGACTGGCCAACGTTCCTTGTGATCGGGAAACTGCTGTTGCCCTGGGTACTGCTGACCGCAAGGGTCAAACTTAGGCTGCTGCTGCAGCCAACGGTATTGGCCACCTGCACCGTGTAGTTGGCGCTGGCGCTGCTACCACCGGCGATGGTTCCGTAATTGCCCATGCCCGACACCACGGTCACGCCGGCGGTGTTGCTGCTAAGCATGCCGGTGACGTTGGTGAAATCACCACCGGCGGCCGCCAGCGGCAGGGTCAGCTGGACGATCTCGCCCGGCTCGATGATGCCGTTATTGTTGGCCGGCAGCGAAGCGCACGAGTCGGCGGCCCCCACGGTACCCAGCGACAGGACCGGCACAGCGAAAGGAATGGTGATGGCCGCACCTGCATTTTCGTAAACGATGCTCGATACGGTGGCAGGGAAGCCGCTGGGACCGGTGGTGCTCAGCTCCATGTAACCGTAATTGAGCTGCCCGGTGCCTTCGTTCACGAAGCGGAACCCCATGAAGGCAGTCTGTGTCGAACGAAAATTGGCGGCCGTTCCCGCGATCGCCGCATTGAAGTTCGAGGCAGGCCCCACGGTGTCACCCGGATTGAGGACAATCAAAGGGCCCGCAGGTGCGGCGGCGACGCCGCCGCCGCGAACGCCCGGCGAAATCTCGGCCCAGTAGATATTCAGCACGGTGGCGTCAGTGCCGGCGTACGGATTGAGGTCCCAGCCAGCGGTCGACCCATCCCCAGAGGCGCCGGTCACGACGTTGATGTAAACGCCGCCAAGGGTCTGAGGAACCGGCAGCTTGGTTACCGGACTGGTGACCACCGCGGCCATGGATACCGAGGTCAGGAGGCTTGCGGCCGCTGCGGCGGCCGAAAGCAGGATGCCTCGCGAGCACGGGCGACGGCCCGTAACGATTTTGTTGGATGTCATGTTGATCCCCACCTAGTTTTTGAGTTTCAGGGCAGAACGTTTGCCAATCCTTGGCGACCCGGCGTTTATCCCCATAACGTGCATCGGCCACCATCGCCGCCCACACGCTGCCTGAGTCGTAGTGCCGGAGTCTCGCACAGTCGCCGGGGCGACGCGAGACCTATGTTGCCCACCGTGGGGAAGTGGCCGCGAAAGGCGATAATCGCCAATCCCCCGAGCCCTCTGGTTGCATGTCCAGCCGACCACCCAACCGACCAGCCCTGCGCAGTAAACGCCGCGCCCCCTCATCCGATCGGGATTCGCGCCTGCGCGGCATGCCTGCAGTGGCCGCAGATCACCTGCGCAAGGTTGCCGGGGCGCTGCAGGCCGGGGATGTACATGCCGCCGAACTGGCGGTGTTCGCGGCGCGGGTGGTCGCTCCTGATCACCCGGAGTCGTTGCGCTGGGCAGCTGCGGTGCTGTCGCGCCAGCAGCGCCATGCGGAAGCCGCAGCCTGCCTTGGGCAGGCGCTGCAAGCCCTGCCTGACGATATTGACCTGCTTTTCGAACTGGCAGTGGTGGCCAACGAGCTGGCCCACCACGCCGCCGCCTGGGACAGCTTACGGCGGGCTGCCAGCCATGCTGGAGATATTGCGACATGGCTGAAGCTGTCGCTTGAGTTTGATCGACAGGGCTATCAGGACGATGCTCTGGCCTGCGCAGAAAAAGTCCTGGGCAGCGCACCGACGAACGTTTCCGCCATGATTCAACGCGGGCGGTGCCTGCATGCGCTCGGGGACACCGCCGCCGCCAGCGCGCAGTTTCGCGCCGTGCTGGAGCGCGCACCAGACTCCGCCAATGCGTGGTTCTCGCTGCTTGACCAAAAGACACCGCGGCTGAATGCGGCCGAAATTGAAGCGCTGGCGAAAGTCGAACGCCGACCCGGTCGAAGCATCGAGGATCAGGCGCTGCTCTCTTTCGCACTCGGCAAAGCCTATGAAGACGCCGGACGACTGGACGACGCGTTCGGAGCACTGGTTCGCGCCAATGAAGCAGTGCGCACTCAGCAGAACTGGGATTCAGAAGGCAATTCCCGACACGTTGACGCGGTGCAGCAACGCTTCTCCCAACCGATGGAGGGGTCGAAATCGGGGCAAGGTCGAGAAGTGATATTCGTGGTTGGGCTACCACGCTCCGGCACGACGCTGACCGAGCAAGTGCTGGCAGCACACCCGCAGGTCGAGGGTGCCAGTGAACTGCCCTACCTGTATCGCGTCATCGGCGAGGAATCGTCGCGGCGAAAGCGCCCGTTCCCTGAGTGGGTGACGGATGCCACGGCCGACGATTGGCAGCGGCTGGGCGCGCGGTACCTGCATCTTAGTGCTCGCTGGAGAAGCAGCAAGCCCACGGCAACCGACAAGATGCCTGCGAACTGGCTGTTGGCGGGCGCAGCGCTTGCGATGCTGCCCGAAGCCCGCATCGTTGCGATGCATCGGGATCCGATCGAGACCTGCTGGTCCTGCTACAAGCAGCTTTTCGGCAGGGGCCAGGTAGCATTTGCGTACGACTTCTCGAGCATCGCCGCCTATTGGCATGACTACTCGCACCTGGTCGCCTTCTGGTCGCGACTGCACCCTGCGCGCTTTCGCATCCAGCGCTACGAGTCGTTCGTCGCTGATCCCGAAGGCCAAACGCGTGCCTTACTTGAGTTCTGCGACCTCCCTTTCGACTCTGCCTGCCTGCGTTTTCACGAAGCCCAGCGAAGTGTCCGCACCGCCAGCGCGGCGCAAGTCCGTCAACCGCTGCGCAAGGACACCGCCCGGACCAGGGCATACGGGCCGTTGCTCGACCCGCTGCGCAAGCTGCTGGCGGCGCCACGTGATCGACCAACGCAACAGGAGAGGCCAAGCTGATAGGCAGCAGCGCTGGCGCTACCAATAATCGCGGGCTCCGCGAGGCGCGTCATCCAGCGGTCCCACCAGCCCGATCAGGCTCGCCGACGATAACTGCGCACCTGATGGGGTGGTTGGCCATCCACCCCGCCGGCTGGAGTTGCCGTTCACACCCGCGGTCAACGGCTGGCAGTCCGAGGGCAACCTGTCGGAAAATTGCCACGAAATGTCAGAGGGCTCATACATGCAGGTCTTGCTCGAAAGCATCAGTACGCTTCAACGTCGATTGCTGGTTCGAATTTCAGCACAGAGTGTTGAGCTGCAGGCGCGCGCACGCGTTCTGGCCATCGGCACGACGGCTCATGTCAGAGGCTTTCGTCCGGGCCGCGTTCCGCAACGCGTGCTCGAACAGGCATTCGGCGCGCAGGCACGAAGTGAGGCGCTGGCGGAAGCAGTAGCGGTCTCGCTGCGGGAGGCCATAAGGCAGACGAATCAGCGGCCGGCGCTTGCCCCGATGGTCAGTGCGTGCGCCGCGAACGGCGATCAGATCGAGTTCACCGCTGAATTCGAGGTGTTTCCAGAGCTGCCCACGCTTGACGTATCCACGCTGGCCCTCGACGGCTACGCGTGCTGCGTTGAGGACACCGATGTCGATGCGGCCATAGCTGGGCTGCGGCAGGCACGCCGGCAGTGGGAAACCGTAGACCGCCCACCTGCAGCGGGCGACCTGGTTCATTTCGAGTACGCCGTCGCAGTGCAGGGTCATGGACATCTCGCCAGAAGCGTGAGGGTTGCAAGCACCGTGCTCGGCTCAATCGGCCCGTTTCAATGTTTTTCCGGGTTGCTGAAGGGGGCAGAACGGGGAACGCCTCAACGCGTCGAGATGCCGCTGCCCGCAGACTTCGTCGATCCTCGGCTGGCGGGGCAATTAGCACAGGTCGAACTGACGGTCACCGATGCCCAGGAGTCCCGGGTGCCAGCGCTGGATGAGGCGTTTCTGCTCAGCGCCGGGATTCACGAAGGCGGCATGATCGCGTTGCGGAACGCGGTCCTCGACAACCTCCAGCATCAACGGGACGCCGCCATTCGGGCGCGCACCAAGTCCGACGTGATGCGGCAGCTGTCAGCTGCCCACTCTGATATCGAGGTACCCAAGGGATTGGTCGACAACGAACTGCAGGCGCTGATTGCCCACGCTGGGACGAATGCGCAAGACGCTGGAGAGAAGGCTCCCAGCAGCCATTCATCACTTGCGTCCGAAGCGCAGGTACGCGTGCGGGCCTTCATCCTGTTGGCCGAGATCGCGAGACAGAATGAAATTGCGCCAGACCAGAACCGAATCAACACGACGTTGGCGCAGATCGCTTCGGAATATGACGAACCGCAAAGAGTGGTCGAACTCTATGCCGCCGATTCAGATCTGATGGTGTCCTTGCGCAATCGAGTGATAGAGGACCAAGCCATCGAGTGGGTGATCGCCCATGCCAACGTGACGCCGCGCCGGATGGCCTTCGCTGAGCTGGTTCCGGTGCATTCGCCGATATCCGACGCATTGGCAGAACCCGCGGTCGGATGACAGGGCAGGCCTGAGCGCTGCAATGCTGTTGATTGCGGAGTGACTGGCCGCGCGTCCTGCACAGGCAAGATTTGGCAGGTGAAAGCGCTGCACAGGCACGGTCGGCGTCACTGTCTTGACGTGCTTCCCGAACGGCCTTTCCGCCTATGTGGCGCGCCACTGCTTGCCGTCCCGGTCAATCCGGACGGGTCCAGCCGCCGCCGCAACTCCTTGTCATCCAGCCCGCTCAGCTCCGCCGCCACCTCGATAATCGGCCTACCCTGGATGTAGGCCTGTTTGGCGATCGCCGCCGCGCGCTCGTAACCGATCAGTGGGTTCAGCGCCGTCGCCAGGATCGGATTGCGCGCCAGCGTCGCCTCGATCGTGGTTCGACGGACCTCAAAGCCGGCGATTGCCGCGTCCGCCAGTCGCGACATCGAGGCGGACAGCAGATCGATCGACTGCAGCAGGCTGTAGGCGATCAGCGGCAGCATGGTGTTGAGCTGGAAGCTGCCGCTCTGCCCGGCAATCGTCACCGTCACGTGCTGGCCCATCACCTGAGCGCAGACCATGCACACGGCCTCCGGAATTACCGGGTTGACCTTGCCGGGCATGATCGATGAGCCGGGCTGCAGGGCCGGCAGCTCGATCTCGCCCAACCCTGCCAGCGGGCCGGAGTTCATCCAGCGCAGGTCGTTGGCTATTTTCATCAGGACCACAGCGAGGCCGTTCAGCTGGCCGGACAGCTCGACGGCGGCGTCCTGGCCGGCCATGCCCTCGAACAGATTGTCCGCGCAGCGCAGACGCAGACCAGTCCTGCGCGACAGCGCAGCGACCGCGCGCTTGGCAAACCTGGGATGCGCGTTGACTCCCGTGCCGACCGCGGTACCGCCCAACGGCAGCGCGCGAAGCCGTTTACCGGCATCGTCGATGCGCTCACCGGCACGCTGCAGCTGCGCCGACCAGCCGCCCAGCTCCTGTCCAAACGTCAGCGGCATCGCATCCATCAAGTGTGTCCGGCCGGTCTTGACCACCTTTTTCAGCTGGCGCGCACGCCGGTCAATGGTTGATCGCAAGTGACTCAGCGCTGGGATCAGGCGCTCACGAACTTCGATGGCTGCAGAAAGCTGGATCGCGGTGGGAATGACGTCGTTGGAGCTCTGCCCGAGATTGACGTGATCATTGGGGTGCACGAACAGGCCAGGTTGACTGGCCAACTCCGCAATCACCTCGTTAGCGTTCATGTTTGACGAGGTGCCCGAGCCGGTCTGGAACACGTCGACCGGAAAATGGGCGTCGTGGCAACCCTCCGCCACCGCCAAAGCTGCCGCGAGAATCGCCTCGCCCCTGGCATCATCCAGCAGCCCCAGTCCGGCATTGGTCTGCGCTGCCGCGGCCTTGACCAGCGCCACCGCGCGTATAAAGGCGCGCGGCATGGCCAGCCCCGAAATCGCAAAATTCTGCACCGCGCGCTGGGTTTGGGCGCCCCACAGCGCGTCAGCGGGCACCTGCAGCGACCCCATGCTGTCGTGTACTTCGCGGGTCTTTCGGGTCATTTCCGACTCCTTCGCCGAGCGTCAGCGGCAGCTTACCGCGTCGGTTCGAAAGCGCGGCTCGGTTACCATGCGCGCGCCCTCTCCTTCCGCCGCGCCCTACTCAATGTCAGACCACGCGCTCACTGCACTGTCTCCAATCGATGGTCGCTACGCCGGCAAGGTCGACAGCCTGCGGCCGATTCTCTCCGAGTACGGCCTGATCAAGGCGCGCGTGCGGGTCGAGATCGAATGGCTGATCGCGCTGGGCGCCGAGCCAGGCATCAGCGAACTGCCCCCGTTCAGCAATTCGGCGCAACGTCGGCTGCGCGAGCTTGCGACCGGCTTCTCGGTGGCCGATGCGGTTCAGGTCAAGGCGATTGAGCGCACCACCAACCACGATGTCAAAGCGGTTGAGTACTTCATCAAGCAGCGCCTTGCCGACGATGCCGAGCTGGCCCCATCGCTGGAGTTTGTGCACTTCGCCTGCACCTCGGAAGACATCAACAACCTCAGCTATGCGCTGCTCCTCAGCGAGGCACGCAGCTCGGTGCTGCTTCCCAGCCTGCAGCGGCTGGATGACGCGCTCGGCAGCATGGCCGCCGCTTACGCCGCGCTCCCAATGCTCGCGCGCACCCACGGCCAGACTGCCTCGCCCACCACCGTCGGCAAGGAAATTGCCAATGTGCTCGCGCGCCTGCGTCGGCAGTGCCGGCAGATCAGCGCGGTCGAGCTGAGCGGCAAGATCAACGGCGCGGTGGGCAACTACAACGCCCACGTGATCGCCTACCCCGAGGTCGACTGGCCGACGCTGGCGCAGCGTTTTGTCGCGTCAATGGGGCTGCCGTTCAACGCCTACACGACGCAGATTGAGCCGCACGACAGCATCGCCGAGCTGTGCGATGCGCTGCGCCGCTGCAATACGGTGCTGATCGACCTGAGTCGCGACATCTGGGGCTACATCTCGCTGGGCTACTTCAAGCAAAGTGTGCAAGCCGGAGAGGTGGGCTCATCGACCATGCCGCACAAGGTCAACCCGATCGACTTCGAGAACGCGGAGGGTAATTTTGGGATCGCCAATGCCCTGCTCGGTCATTTTGCCGAAAAGTTGCCGATCAGCCGATGGCAGCGTGACCTGACTGATTCCACCGTGCTGCGCGCGCTCGGCACCGCCTTTGGACACACCCAGGTGGCGCTGGAATCGCTGCTGCGCGGGCTCGGCAAGCTGACCGCCAACGAGGCGCGTCTGGCCGCGGATCTGGACGGCGCCTGGGAGGTTCTGGCCGAGGCAGTGCAGACGGTCATGCGCCGTCACGGCCTGCCCGCGCCCTACGAACAGCTGAAAGCACTGACGCGCGGTCAGGGCATCAACGAGGCCTCGATGCGCGAATTCGTCGCCGGCCTGGCGCTGCCCGATGAAGCCAAGGCCCGACTGCTGGCGCTGACCCCCGGCAGCTATACCGGCCTCGCCGAAACGCTCGCACGGCGGGTCTGATCCTTTCTCCGCACTCGGACCGTCGCTTACGCCTACGCCGATCGGATGCGCTGCAGCCGAGCAAGCTCGAGTCGGGTGTGCCTCAGCCGAGCAAGCGCGGGTCGGGTGCGCTTCAGCCGAGCAAGCTCGGGTCTGGTGCGCTTCAGCCGAGCAAGCTCGGCTCTACGGGAGCATCGCGATCCGCGACAGCGTCGCGACGCTCGAGGCTCTTGTAGAGCGGAGCTTGCTCCGCTAACGCCTGGCCCGGTGCGGGAACGGTCCAGGGGGCATCTACGTCGGTCGGGTGTGCTTCAGCCGAGCAAGCGCGGGTCGGGTGTGCTTCAGCCGAGCAGGCTCGGCTCTACGGGAGCATCGCGATTGGCGACAGCGTTGCGACGCCCAAGGCTCTGGTAGAGCCGAGCTTGCTCGGCTGCACTCCTCACCTAAGCCCGGCGTTGATCTTTGCGAGCGTCTCGCCGCCTGGACACAGCTCCGCCACGTCGAGCCGATTGAGCGGGGTCGCCACCGTGTTCAGGTGCTGATGTAGTTCGCCGGCGCTGGGATCAACGAACAGCAGCCCGGTGACCACTTCGCCGCGCGAGTGGTGGCGCTGGATGTAGTTGAGCGCGGCAATGCGGTCGGTCGGGTTGTAGTGGGTGTCGAGCTTGTGCAATCGCAGCACGCTGCCGTCGTGCTGGCGAACTTCGGTGGCGCTGCCAGGCGCATAGTCCACGCGAATCTCGGCGCGCTGCGGAATGACATCGAGCCGATTGACCGCATCGTTGTGCTCACGGACGTAGGCGTAGCTCTTGGTGCTGCCGTCGTGGTTATTGAACGCTACGCAGGGGCTGATCACGTCAATCAACGCCGACCCGCGATGGGCAATTGCGCCCTTGATCAGCGGCACCAGCTGGGTCTTGTCGCCGGAAAATCCGCGGGCGACATAGGTAGCGCCGATCTGCAGCGCCAGCGCGACCAGATCCAGCGGACTGTCGCTGTTGGCGACACCCTTCTTGGACATGGAACCCTGATCGGCGGTGGCCGAAAACTGCCCCTTGGTGAGGCCGTACACGCCGTTGTTCTCGACGATGTAGACCATATTGACGCCGCGCCGGATGGCGTGGATGAACTGGCCGATGCCAATCGACGCCGAATCTCCATCGCCGGAAACGCCCAGATAGAGCAGCTCGCGATTGGCGAGGCTGGCCCCGGTGAGCACCGAGGGCATGCGTCCATGCACCGTGTTGAAGCCGTGCGAAGGACCGAGGAAATAGTCAGGCGTCTTTGAGCTGCAGCCGATGCCCGACAGCTTGGCGACGCGGTGCGGCTCGATGTCCAGCTCCCAGCAGGCCTGGATGATGGCGGCAGAAATCGAGTCGTGGCCGCAGCCGGCGCACAGCGTCGAGATCTTGCCCTCGTAGTCGCGGCGAGTGAAGCCAAGTGCATTCTTCGGCAGCGTCGGATGGTGCAGGCGTGGCTTGCTGATGTAGGTCATGAGGGCGGGGCCGGGGCTGGTGGCTTGGGGCTGGTGGCTGGGGGCTAGATGCTTCTCATCGCGCGCCCGCTCCGGCGAGCTGCACCGCGACCTGCGCGGTCAGTCCCAGGCGCTCGCGAATCGCGGCAACGATGAAGCGGGCGGTGATCGGTGTGCCGTCGAAATGCAGTACCGCCTCAAGCCGCGCCGGATCGATACCAAATTCGTTGACCAGCAGCGACCGCAGCTGGGCGTCGCGGTTCTGTTCGACTACGAACACCCGCGCGTGGCCATCGATGAACGCGCGCACCGAATCGGGAAACGGCAGCGCGCGCAGGCGCAGGCGATCAATCGGCGTTCCGAGGTCGTGGAAATCCGCTGCCGCCTCATCCATCGCCGGCGCGCTGGACCCGATGTAAATCACGCCGATGACCGACGGCGGGCTCGAGGCGTCGATCACCGGCTGCGGCACCAGCGTCTTGGCGGTCTCCCACTTCCGCAGCAGGCGCTCCATGTTGTAGACATAGTCGGCGCCGCGCTCGGAATATCGAGCATACGGATCGCGCGAGGTGCCGCGGGTGAAGTAGCTGCCCTTGGACGGATGCGTGGCCGGCAGCGTCCGCCACGGAATGCCGTCACCGTCGACGTCCTTGTAACGACCGAAGTCGGCGCCGGCCTCAAGCTGGTCGGCGCTCATCCGCTTGCCGCGATCAAAGCCCCTGTCAGCATCCCACTGCAATGGCGCGCTCAGGCGCTGATTCATGCCGATATCGAGGTCCGAAAGCACGAAGATCGGGGTCTGCAGTCGGTCTGCCAGATCCAGCGCCGCCGCGGCGAACTCGAAGCACTCGCTGGGATCACTTGGAAACAGCAGCACGTGGCGGGTGTCACCGTGGGATGCGTAGGCGCAGGCCAGCAAGTCGGACTGCTGGGTGCGGGTCGGCATTCCGGTGCTCGGACCGCCGCGCTGCACGTTGATGATGGTGCAGGGAATCTCGGCAAAGTACGCCAACCCGATGAACTCGTTCATCAGCGAGATGCCCGGTCCCGAGGTGGTGGTAAAGGCGCGTGCGCCGTTCCAGCCAGCGCCGATCACCATGCCGATCGATGCAATCTCGTCCTCGGCCTGGATGATGGCGTAACGGTTCTCGCCGCTCTGTGGATCGACCCGGTAGGTTTGGCAGTACTTCTGGAACGCCTCGGCCAGCGAACTGGACGGCGTGATCGGGTACCAGGCGCATACGGTGGCGCCGCCATAGAGGCAGCCGAGCGCAGCCGCCGCGTTGCCCTCCATGAAGATCCGGTCACCGACCGCGTTGGCGCGTCGGACCTGCAGCCCGAGCCCTTCCGGCAGCAGCTCGCGAGCGTGATCGCGGCCCAGGTGCAGGGCCTTCACGTTGGCATCAAGCAGCTTCTCCTTGCCGCGATACTGCTCGGCGAACAGCTGCTCGATCACGTGGGGCTCGATGCCCAACCACTGCGACAGCACGCCGACATAGACGATGTTCTTGAACAGCTGGCGCTGCCGCGGATCGTCCCAGTTGGCGTTGCAGATGCGCGTGAGCGGCACACCGAGCACCCGGACATCGTCGCGGAACATGCTCGGCGGCAGCGCCCGGGTGCTGTCGTAAAGAAGATAGCCGCCGGGCTCGATCTCGGCCAGATCGGCGAGCCATGTTTGCGGATTCATCGCCACCATCAGATCAACGCCACCGCGCCGACCGAGCCAGCCAGCCTCGGTGACGCGGACCTCGTACCAGGTGGGCAAGCCCTGGATGTTGCTGGGAAAAATGTTGCGCGGGCTGACCGGCACGCCCATGCGCAGGATGGCCTTGGCAAACAGCTCATTCGCCGACGCCGAGCCCGACCCGTTCACGTTGGCGAACTTGACCACAAAGTCGTTGGTGGCGCTGATCGGAGTCATGCGCCGCGCCGCCCAAAGGCCACCGCAACGACGCATCTGCAGCCGGCGACCGCCATCAAGCGGGCTCCCGCTGCTGTCCCGCCTCGTCTTGCCCGGCGTTTGTCATGGTCAAGAGAAACTGCTGCATGTCCCAGGCGCCGGTCGGACAGCGCTCAGCGCAGAGGCCGCAGTGCAGGCAAACGTCCTCGTCCTTGACCATTACCCGACCGGTCTTGAGCAGGTCGGACACATATAAATCCTGCGTTTCATTGAGTGCCGGCGCCGTCAGCCGCCGGCGCAGTTCGGGCTCGGCGGCATTGACGACAAAGCTGATGCTGTCCATGGGGCAGATGTCGACGCATGCGTCGCACTCTATGCACTTGTCGCGCATGAAGACGGTTTGCACGTCACAGTTGAGGCAGCGCTGAGCCTCCTTCCAGGCGGTCTGCAGGTCAAACCCCAGTTCGACCTCCAGGCTGATCGACGCCAGCGCCTGCTCACTGGGCGCCCATGGCACCGTAAAACGGGTTTGCGCCGAGATGTCGTTGGCGTAGCTCCATTCGTGGATGCCCATTTTCTGCGACCCCCGCGTCACGCCGGGCGCCGGGCGCTGGGCGACGTCGGCGCCGCTGAGGCGGGCGTGGATCGACAGCGCGGCCTCGTGTCCATGCGCCACCGCCCAGATGATGTTCTTGGGTCCGAATGCGGCATCGCCGCCGAAGAACACCTGCGGCAGGCTGGACTGCAGGCTGACCTTGTCGACCACCGGCATGCCCCACTCGTCGAAGGCGATTCCGGCATCGCGCTCAATCCACGGAAACGCGTTCTCCTGACCAATCGCGAGCAGCACCTCGTCACAGGGATGAAACTCATCAGGCTCGCCGGTGGCCACCAGCCCGCGACGGCCGCGCGCGTCGAGCGCCGGCTTGACGCGCTCAAACAGCATGCCGGTCAGCCGGCCATGCTCATGCACGAACGCCTTTGGCACCCGGTAGTCGAGAATCGGAATGCCCTCGTGCATGGCGTCTTCCTTCTCCCACGGGCTGGCGCGCATTTCGGCAACGCCCGAGCGCACGATGACCTTGACCTCGGTGCCGCCCAACCGGCGGGCGGAGCGGCAGCAGTCCATCGCCGTGTTGCCGCCGCCCAGAACCAGCACACGCTTGCCGACCTCGGTCACATGTCCGAAGTAGACCGACGCCAGCCAGTCGATGCCGATGTGCACATTGGCGGCGCATTCCCGCCGACCCGGCACGTCGAGATCGCGACCGCGCGGCGCGCCGCTGCCGACAAAAATCGCGTCGTAGCCCTCAGCCAGCAGTGCCTTCATCGAATCGATGCGGCGGCCGCCGACGAAGTCGACGCCCAGATCGATAACGTAGCCGACCTCCTCGTCGATCACCGTCTCCGGCAGTCGGAAGCGCGGCACCTGGGTGCGCATGAAACCGCCCGCCTTCGGGTCCTTGTCGAACACCGTGATGGCATAGCCCAGGGGCGCCAGATCGCGCGCGACCGTGAGTGAGGACGGGCCGGCGCCAACGCAGGCGATCCGCTTGCCGTTGCGCGCGACGGCTGGCTTGGGCATGCGCTCACGGACATCGCCCTTGTTGTCGGCCGCAACCCGCTTGAGTCGACAAATCGCCACCGGCTGCGCCGATTCGCCGTTGCTTTCCTCGACTCGGCCGCGGCGACAGGCCGGCTCGCAGGGGCGGTCACAGGTTCTCCCCAGGATCCCCGGAAAGACGTTGCTCTTCCAGTTCACCATGTAGGCATCATCGAAGCGGCCGGCCGCGATCAGCCGGATGTACTCGGGAACCGGGGTGTGTGCCGGGCAGGCCCACTGGCAGTCAACGACCTTGTGGAAGTAGTCGGGATTGCGGATATCGGTTGGTCGCACAGCACCCTCCTTGTGGGCAGGCCGGATTCGCCTGCGCTGGCCCGGCGCTGGCAGCTCCGGTCGCGGCTGGCGGCGATTCTAGCGCCGACGCTCGCAGCAGCCGTTGCGCACTGCGGCGTGAAACCGAACGGCTAAACTGGCAAGACGCCGCATCGGCGTCAGGAGAGCCCATGCTGCCCATCGAAATCGACGCTGGCGACCACCTGCCGCTCGGCATGTCCCCGACCGCGTTTTTGCGCGACTACTGGCAAAAGCGACCGCTGCTGATCCGCGGTGGGTTTGCCGGCTGGGCGTGCCCGATCTCGCCGGAGGATCTGGCCGGACTCGCCTGCGAGGAGTTGGCGCTGTCGCGGATCGTGCAGCACGAACGCATTGGCGACCGCTGGTCGGTGCGCCAGGGTCCGTTCGCGGAGTCGCTGTTCCCTGCCCTGCCGGCCACGGACTGGACGCTGCTGGTGCAGGACGTCGACAAGTGGGATCTCGACGTGCGGCAGCTTTTGTCCGCCTTCGACTTCATCCCGCGCTGGCGGATTGACGACATCATGGTCAGCTTCGCGGCGCCAGGCGGCTCGGTCGGCGCCCATGTCGATCACTACGACGTGTTCCTGCTGCAGGGCCAGGGGCACCGGCGCTGGCAGATCGATGCCGGCCGCCAGCCGCCGCTCGAGTTTCGCGACGATGTCGAGCTCAAGCTGCTTCGCGAGTTTTCACCCAGCCACGACTGGCTGCTGCGACCCGGAGACATGCTCTATCTGCCGCCCGGAGTTCCCCATCACGGCGTGGCCGAAGATGCCTGCCTGACCTTCTCCATCGGCATGCGCGCGCCCGCGCTCTCCGAGCTGGTCGGCGATCTGGCCGACCATCTGACCGACACGCTGCCGGAAGCGCTGCGCTATACCGATCCGGACCTGCAGCCGGCAAGCGCCGCCGGCGAGATCGACCGCGCGGCGCTTGATCGGGTCCGGGCACTGCTGCAGCGCGCCACGGATCTTGATGACCGCGCGCTCGCCGGCTGGCTGGGTGGCTTCCTGACCCGCTACCGCAGCGCCGGCGATGGCGCCGCGCCCGCACGGCGCGTCAGCGCGGCCCAGCTGCTGCGCGTCCTGGCGGCCGGCGGCTGCCTGCTGCACCACCCGTTCGCGCGCTTCGCCTGGACGCGTGAGGGGCGCAGCGCACGCCTGTTTGTGCAGGGTCAGTCCTGGCCTCTGCCGCAAAACGCCGCCAAGCGCCTGTGCCTGGCTCAGCCGTTGCTGGAACAGGACTATCGGCGCTTCGACGCTGCGTCCCATACTGTGCTGCGGGCCTTGCTGGATGCGGGCCTACTGGTCTTGCAGCGCGCGCGGAGATGACGAGATGTCAACGCTGAGAATTGCCGAAGATTTCCGGGTCGACCCGGCCAGCTATGAGCGCGATCTGGACGCCATCCGGGCAATCCGCGAGCCGGTCTTTCTGGTCGAACAGAACGTGCCGCCCGAGCTCGAGTGGGACGCGCTTGATCCGTTGTCGCAGCATGTCCTGGCTCGCGATCTGCAGGGCCGCCCGATCGGCACCGGGCGACTGACGCCCGAACACCGAATTGGCCGCATGGCGGTGCTGGCAGACTGGCGCGGCAAAGGCGTGGGCGAGGCAATACTGATGCGACTGCTGGATCGCGCCCGCGAGCTTGGCTATCTGGCCATCGAGCTGCACGCGCAGGCCCACGCCATGCCGTTCTACGCGCGGGCAGGATTCCTGCCGGAGGGCGAGCAGTTCGTCGAAGCCGGCATCGATCACCAGCTCATGCGGATGACGCTCGACCCACACGAGCCGCCCGGGCGTCAACAGCTGCCGCAGGAGTCCGAGCGCGCGGTCGAATCGCTTGAGGAATGCCGGATGGCGGCGCTTGGCTTGCTGCAGCAGGCGAGGCACAAACTGTGGGTCTATAGCCGCGATCTGGACCCTGAGCTCCTGTGCAGCGAGTCCGCGTTGACCGAGCTCCGGCGGTTGGCGCTGTCGGGTCGCGGCGCCGACCTCCGGCTGCTCGTGCAGGACCCGGGTGCAGCGCTGCGTCAGGCCGCCAAGCTGATCTCGTTGGCGCAGCGCGCCTCAACCACGGTGGCCATTCGAGCGCCGGTAGAGGATGTCGACCTCAACTTTCCGTCGGCATTCCTGTTGAATGATGTTGGGGGCTACCTCTTCCGACCCCTGGGCGGTCGCTTTGAAGGCAGCACTCACAGTAACGCCCATGGCCGAAATAGGCAGTTGCATGATGTCTTCAAGCAGATCTGGGAGCGGTCCGTAGCGCCGACCGAGGTTCGAGCACTGAAGCTGTAGGGCCTCCCGGGATCCGGCCAACGACAGGTTTGAGCGCCTGCGAACGGGGGCCGACGAGCGCGCCCGTGGCGTCGACAGGGTGAACTTGCGACCAACGTTGATTCGACTCGAGGTCATCAAGCCGCCGGCCGGTGGCTATAATTGCGGGGCTTACCGCTGTTTCTTCCAGTCAACCCAATGGACCTCGCCCGCCCGCCGGGTGATGGGCAAGGCACCTCGTGACCAGTCCTATCGTCAAGTTCCGCCAGTCTTCGCATATTTCTGGCGGCAATGCCGCCTTCGTCGAAGACCTCTATGAGCAGTATCTGATTGCTCCGACCAGCGTTGGCAGCGCGTGGCAGGCCTATTTCGACCAGCTGCGCGGCCGCGAACGCGGTGACGTGCCGCACTCGGCGGTAATCAGGCATTTTGCCCAGGCCGCCAATCGGCCGCGTGCGCTGGCCGGCGCTACCCAGGTCAGTGATCCGGGCGCGGCGCAAAAGCAAGGCGGCGTGCTCAAGCTGGTGACCGCATTCCGCTCGCGCGGACACCTGCACGCCAATCTCGATCCTCTGGGAATGGCGAACAAGCAGGATGCACCGGACCTGGACCTGCCGTTCCACGGCCTCTCCAATGCCGACCTCGACAGCGAATTCAGCACCGGCACGTTTGGCGGCCCGGAGCGCATGCGCTTGCGTGACCTGCTCCGCCATCTGCACTCAACCTACTGCGGCTCGATTGGCGCCGAGTTCATGCATATCGCCGATGCGCCGCAGCGACGCTGGGTCTACGAGCGGCTGGAGCGCGCCGGTGGCAGCAGCGGCCTGAATGCGGACGCGCGACGCCGCGTGCTTGAGAAGCTCACTGCGGCGGAAGGCATCGAGCGCTTCCTGCACACCAGATATGTCGGTCAGAAGCGCTTCTCACTCGAGGGCGGCGACAGCCTGATCCCGGCGATGGACGAGCTGGTGCGGCGGGCCGGCACCGACGGCGTCCGCGAGATGGTGATCGGCATGGCCCACCGCGGCCGCATCAACATGCTGATCAATGTGCTGGGCAAGCCCGCACAGCAGCTGTTCGCCGAGTTCGAGGGCCGCCATGAGGGTCCGCAGGATCCGGCGCATTCCGGCGATGTGAAGTACCACATGGGCTATTCGTCCGATGTGCTGACCCCCGGCGGACCGATGCACCTGGCGCTGGGCTTCAATCCTTCCCATCTGGAGATCGTCGATCCCGTCATCACCGGCAGCGTGCGGGCACGGCAGAACCGGCGCGGTGATCGCGAGCGCCGCCAGGTTCTGCCGGTCCTTATTCACGGCGATGCGGCATTCGCAGGACAGGGCGTGGTCATGGAGCTGCTGCAGATGTCGCAGGCGCGCGGCTTTGCGGTCGGCGGCACGCTGCACATTGTGATCAACAACCAGGTCGGCTTCACCACCCATCGTCCCGACGACACGCGCTCGACGCTGTACTGCACCGATAGCGCGAAGATGGTCGGCGCGCCCATCCTGCACGTCAACGGCGACGATCCGGAAGCGGTCGTGTTCTGCACCCAGCTGGCGTTCGACTTCCGGCAGAAGTTCCGCAAGGACGTGGTCATCGATCTGGTCTGCTACCGCCGCCATGGCCACAACGAAGCCGACGAGCCAGCGGCCACGCAGCCGGTCATGTACCGCAATATCCGCGCCCGCAAGACCACCCGCGAGCTTTACTCGGAGCAGCTGGCGGCGGCTGGAGTGGTGTCGAGCGCAGACGCGCAGGCGCTGACGGCCGCCTACCGCGACAGCATGGACCGCGGCGACAGCGTGGTCGAACTGGTGAGCGGCGTGGTCGACGAGTTTGCGGTCGACTGGAGTCCCTACCTGCGCGGCACCCTGGAGTCGCCTGCGGAGACCCGGGTCGGCGAGGAAGCGCTGCATCAGCTGGCGGTTCAGATCAACCGCCCACTTGCTGATATCAGCCTGCACGCGCGGGTCGCCAAGATTTATGAAGACCGGCGCAAGATGGCGGCCGGCGAGCTGCCGATGGACTGGGGATTTGCGGAAAACCTGGCCTACGCAACCCTGCTGCGTGAGGGCTACAAGCTGCGGCTGGTGGGTCAGGACTCCGGGCGCGGCACGTTCTTCCATCGCCACGCGGTGCTGCACGATCAGACCAGCGGCGACACCGTCATGCCGCTGCGCGAGCTGGCCGCGAACCCCGACCACGTCACCATCATCGACTCGCTGCTCAGCGAGGAGGCGGTGATGGCGTTCGAGTACGGCTATGCGACCGCCGACCCGACCACGCTGACGATATGGGAGGGCCAGTTCGGCGATTTCGCCAATGGCGCCCAGGTCGTGATCGACCAGTTCCTCACCTCGGGTGAAGCCAAGTGGGGTCGGCTGTGCGGCCTGGTGCTGTTCCTGCCGCATGGCTACGAGGGCCAGGGACCAGAGCACAGCTCGGCGCGCCTGGAGCGCTTCCTGCAGATGTGCGCATTGGAAAACATCCAGGTCTGCACGCCGACCACGCCGGCCCAGATGTTCCATATGCTGCGGCGGCAGATGAAGCGGCCGACCCGCAAGCCGCTGGTGGTGATGACGCCCAAGTCGATGCTGCGGCACCGGCTGTCGGTATCCAGCCTGGGCGACCTGTCGCACGGCGAATTCCAGCGCCTGATCCCCGATTCGTTCGCGTCCGACCCAGCCACCGTGAAGCGGGTGGTGCTGTGCGCCGGCAAGGTGTATTACGACCTGCTCGAAGATGCGGAGAAGCGCGAGTTGAAGGATGTTGCCATCGTCCGGATCGAACAGCTGTTTCCGTTCCCACGGCCGGAGCTGATCGCCGAACTGCGGCGCTTTGGGGCTGCGCGCGATGTCATCTGGTGTCAGGAAGAGCCGCAGAACCAGGGCGCGTGGTACCAGATCCAGCATCACCTGCGGTTCGCGCTGCAAGACAAGCAGCGACTGAGCTACGCCGGCCGCAGCCGTTCTCCGGCGCCGGCCTGCGGCCACTTCGCGACGCACGTCAAGGAGCAGGCCAAGCTGGTTGAGGTGGCGCTGGTCAGCCCGCTGATCGCCGCCAATTCTGACGAATAGGCCGTACCTGCAAGCCCCCACTCCCACCGTTTTTTCTGATCGATCAGTCAGTCAAGGTCACCACGCATGAGCATTGAAGTCAAAGTCCCCGTGCTGCCGGAATCCGTTTCCGACGCAGTCATCGCTACGTGGCACAAGAAGGCCGGTGACGCCGTGAAGCGCGACGAAAACCTGCTCGATCTGGAGACCGACAAGGTGGTGCTCGAAGTGCCATCGCCGGTCGACGGCGTGCTGCGTGAGATCAGGTTCGAGGCCGGCGACACGGTGACCAGTCAGCAGGTGGTGGCGGTCATCGAGGCCGGTGCCAGTGGCGCGGCCGCGCCGGAAGCCGCAGCTGCTGAAGCCGCGCCTGCTGAAGCCGCCCCCGCGAACCCGGCGCCGCCAGCGGCATCACGCAGCAGCGAGCTGTCCCCGGCTGGACGGCGGGTCGCTGAGGAGCACGGCATCAACCCGGCCGAGGTTACCGGCAGCGGCCGCGAAGGCCGCGTCACCAAGGAAGACCTGGTCCAGCACATGCGCAGCGGCGGCGAGCCGGAAAAGGCCGCAGCAGCCGGCCCCGTGGGGTCGGCAACCCCAGCGGCGCCGGCCAGCAGCATCGGTGCGCGCACCGAGCAGCGGGTGGCGATGACCCGTATTCGCCAGCGGATTGCCGAGCGACTGATGGAGTCGAAGAACTCGATTGCCATGTTGACCTCGTCCAACGAGGTCAACCTGCGCGCCGTGATGGAGATGCGCAAACTGCAGGGCGAAGCGTTTGAGAAAGCGCATGGCGTGCGGCTCGGCTTCATGAGCTTCTTCGTGAAGGCCGCAGCCAGTGCGCTGCAGCGCTTCCCGGTTGTCAATGCGTCGGTCGACGGCAGCGACGTGATCTATCACGGCTACTCGGACATCTCGATCGCAGTGGCGACCGAGAAGGGCCTGGTGACGCCGGTGCTTCGCAATGCCGAGGCGATGGGCTTCGCTGAAATCGAGAAGGGCATCGCCGAGTACGCCAAAAAGGCGCGTGATGGCAAGCTGAGCCTGGACGATCTGCAGGGCGGCACGTTCACGATCACCAACGGCGGCACGTTTGGCTCGCTGTTCTCGACGCCGATCGTCAACCCGCCGCAGTCGGCCATTCTGGGCATGCACGCGATCAAGGATCGCGCCATCGTGGAGAACGGCCAGGTCATCGCCGCGCCGATGATGTACATCGCCCTGTCCTATGACCATCGCATCATCGACGGCAAGGATGCCGTGCTGTTTCTGGTCGACATCAAGAACCAGCTGGAGAATCCGCACCGGATGCTGCTCGGGCTGTGACGTGCGAACAAGAGCGGGTCTAGCCCGCCTATTTCATGAATCTCACAGGCCCTCGCTTGTCTCTTGTCCGCGCAAGGGATTTTCCTCAGTCGGTCGTATGGCCCGATACGCCGCTCCTTCGGACAATCTCTTGTGCGAACAATATCCTGCGCGATCATCGTGCGAATTCATGACATATGCGGGCTAGCGACTGGGAACTTGGGGCTGGGGCCAGTCGCTCCGACGCAGCCTGGCTCGTTTCCTGACGCCAGAGGTCACTCGATCAGTCGACGCATCGACCCTGCTTTCAGGCCCCCAGTCACCAGCCCCCAGCCCCACTCATCCAAGCAGACCCTTCAATGACCACACACTACGACCTCATCGTCATCGGCGGCGGCCCCGGCGGCTACGTCGCTGCCATTCGCGCGGCACAGCTCGGCATGCAGGTCGCGTGCATCGATGCGTTCAAGTCGAAAGACGGCGGCAAACCGGCGCTCGGCGGCACCTGCCTCAACGTCGGCTGCATTCCGTCCAAGGCGCTGCTCGATTCGTCCCGGCAGTATCACAACCTCACCCACGGATTTGCCGAACACGGGATCAGCGCCGACAACGCGCAGATCAACGTGGCAAAGATGGTGGCCCGCAAGGACCGCATCGTGAAGCAATTCAACGGTGGCGTCGCAGCACTGTTCAAGGCCAACAAGGTCACTGCGTTCCACGGCGTGGGCACCCTGCATGCGGGGCGCAAAGTCAGCGTGCAGGGTCACGACGGCAAGCAGCTCGAGCTGACCGCCACCAACGTCATCCTTGCCGCCGGCTCGGTGTCAATTGAACTCCCGTTTGCCAGATTCGACGGTCAGCGGATTGTCGACAACGTCGGCGCGCTGGATTTCGACGTCGTTCCCAACCGTTTTGGCGTGATCGGTGCCGGCGTGATTGGGCTGGAGATGGGCAGCGTGTGGCGTCGGCTTGGCGCCGAGGTCACCATTCTCGAGGCCCTGCCAGACTTTCTCGCTGCAGTGGATGCCGATATTGCCAAGCTGGCCGCGCGTGAATTCAAGAAGCAGGGCCTGGACATCAAGCTCGGCTGCAAGGTGTCCAGCGTCGAGCTGAAGGGCGACGAAGTGATCGTCACCTACAGCGACGGCAGGTCCGACCAGACGCTGGTGGTCGATAAGCTGCTGGTGTCGGTTGGCCGACGCGCCGCCACTGCCGGTCTGCTGGCGGAAGACAGCGGCGTGGCGCTGACGTCGCGCGGCTTCATCGAGGTCGACGATCACTGCCATACCGGCGTCGGCGGCGTGTGGGCAATCGGCGACTGCGTGCGCGGCCCGATGTTGGCGCACAAGGCCAGCGAGGAAGGTATTGCGGTGGCCGAGCGGATTGCGGGGCTGCCCGGCCACGTCGATTTCAACACCGTGCCGTGGGTGATCTACACCGAACCCGAGGTTGCCTGGGTGGGCCAGAACGAGCGCGAGCTCACCGACGCCGGAATCCCCTTCAAGGTCGGCACATTCCCGTTTGCAGCAATTGGCCGTGCAGTGGCAATGAACGAGACCGCCGGCATGGTCAAGGTCATCGCCCATGCGGAAACAGACCGCATCCTCGGCATGCATCTGTGCGGCGCCAACGTGTCAGAACTGGTTCACGAAGGCGTCGTGGCGATGGAGTTCAAGGGCTCGGCAGAGGACCTGGCGCGAATTTGCCACGCTCATCCGACCCTGTCCGAAGCCGTACATGAGGCCGCCCTGGCGGTCGACAAGCGGGCAATCCACAAGGCGAATTGAGGGCGGCGAGTTCCAGTGATCAGTTCCCATTCCAGTTCCAGAGCAGCGTAAGCGTCGCCGCCCAGCCGCTGCTACTGGAACTGGAACTGACAACTGGAACTGAAACCGCACTCGACTCAGCTGACGTCGCAAACCCATCAAGGCGAACAATGTCCATCCCCGCGAGTTTCAAGGCTTTCCGCATCCACTCCGAGCGACGCGACGACCATCGCGCCGGCGTCGAATCGGTGAGCCTGGATAATCTCAGCGACGGCGAGGTGGTTATCAAGGCCGCCTATTCGTCGATCAACTACAAGGACGCCCTCGCCGGCACCGGTCGCGGCAAGATCCTGCAGCGCTTTCCGCTGGTCGGCGGCATCGATGTTGCTGGCCACGTGGTCGAGTCGTCCGATTCCAGCTACCGCGAAGGCGATGCCGTCCTGTGCACCGGCTGCGGGCTTTCCGAGGAGCGTGACGGCGGCTACAGCGAGTACGTGCGGCTGCCGTCGAAATCGGTGGTCGCGCTGCCGGACGGTCTGAGCCTGCGCGATTCCATGATCATCGGCACCGCCGGCTTCACTGCAGCGCTGGCGCTGCTGCGCATGGAGGCCATTGGCCAGCGCCCGGACGCCGGCCCGATTGTGGTGACCGGCGCGACCGGCGGTGTCGGCATGCTCGCCATCGATGTCCTCACCCGCGCTGGCTACGAGGCGCACGCCATAACCAGCAAGTTCGACCGCCTGGATGATCTGCTTGCGCTGGGGGCGAAGCAGGTGATTTCGAGCAGCAACCTGCACTGGGGGCAGCGGCCGCTGGAGCGCGCCACCTGGGCAGGAGCGATCGACAACCTCGGCGACGAGATGCTGGCCGGACTGACTCGCCACGTCGGTCTGTACGGCAACATTGCCAGCTGCGGACTGGCCAGCGGCCACGCGCTTGCGACAACCGTGATGCCCTTCATCCTGCGCGGCGTCAGCATCCTTGGCGTGTCCTCCAACAACGCCCCGCGCGACCTCCGCGAGGCCGTCTGGAGCAAGCTGTCGACCGACTGGAGGCCTGCCCATCTGGAGCAGATCTGTACCCGCACCGCCACGCTGGACACGCTGTCGGAGGTGTTTGCCGGCATGCTGGCAGGCGGCTCTTTTGGCCGCACGCTGGTCCAGATCGACACCTCGCTCGCCAGCTGATCAAACAGCATCTCCCGCGACAGGCCCGCTGCGGCTATCATTCAGGCTTACGCGCGAATTGCGCCAACCGACTGAGGTTATCAATGGCACGCGTGCTTATTGTCGACGACTCCCCTTCGCAGCTGATGGGCATGAAGCGCATCGTCGAAAAACTTGGTCATGAGGCCCTCTCTGCAGAGGACGGTGCGCAAGGTGTGGAGGTCGCCAAGCGCGAAATCCCCGATCTGATCCTGATGGATGTGGTGATGCCCAACCTCAACGGGTTTCAGGCGACGCGATCGATCTCCAAGGACCCAAGCACCGCGCACATCCCGATTGTGCTGGTGACCACCAAAGACCAGGAAACAGACAAGGTGTGGGGCATGCGGCAGGGCGCCAAGGCCTACCTCACCAAGCCGGTCAACGAAGCGGCCCTGATCAAGCTGCTCAAGGAGCTGCTGGGCGGGTGACGGTCGGCCCCGCTGTGCAAAAAAGCCCGCGCCTGACGCGGGCTTTTTTCTGGGCCGGCGTGGGAAGCATTTGTGGTTCCCGCCAGGGGCAGCCGAGCAAGCTCGGCTCTACGGGCGCGTCTCAAGGTGACAGCGCGTCGCGAAGTACGGCCGCGTCGGCATGCACGGCGCTTTCGTAGAGCGGAGCTTGCTCCGCTAAAGCCTGGGTGGGTGCGAAAGCCACCGTTGGTGGTTCCCGCCAAGGGCAGCCGAGCGAGCTCGGCTCTACGCGAGCGTCTCAAGGTGACAGCGCGTCGCGGCATACGGAAGCGTCGGGACGCACAACGCTTTCGTAGAGCGGAGCTTGCTCCGCTAAAGCTCAAGTGGGTGCGAAAGCCTCCGTTGGTGGTTCCCGCCAAGGGCAGCCGAGCAAGCTCGGCACTACGGGCGCGTCGCGAAGTACGGCCGCGTCGGCATGCACGGCGCTTTCGTAGAGCGGAGCTTGCTCCGCTAAAGCTTGAGTGGGTGCGAAAGCCGCCGTTGGTGGTTCCCGCCAGGGGCAGCCGAGCGAGCTCGGCTCTACGCGAGCGTCTCAAGGTGACAGCGCGTCGCGGCATACGGAAGCGTCGGGACGCACAACGCTTTTGTAGAGCGGAGCTTGCTCCGCTACAGCCTGAGTGGGTGCTAACCCGCCCAACGGGCAGCCGAGCAAGCTCAGCTCTACAGGTGCTGCCTCACACTTGCGAAGGGATCTGCGGCGCGCTATTGGCCGGTCAGCGCGGCGGCCGCCCGGTTGTCGACTGGATCGTTGAGCGGCACGAACTCGGCGCGTTCGCGCAGCCACTGGCCGCCCGCGGTGCCGGGATAGGTAAGGTCGGTGTCGATGCGCGCTCGGCGCGGCGTCAGGAAGTGGTACAGCACCCGTCCGGCCGGCTGAGACTGCACCGGCATCGCCGCGGCGTCGCAATCAGGACAGAAGCCGGTGAAGCTGAGCATCTCGATATCGTCAGCGCTCTCGCCGCGACCGGTGCCCAGCGCCCAGCGCAAGGCGCCGAGTGCATCGTAGTAGTAGAGCCCTATCGCAGTCACCTCGCCGCGGCGCGTGACGGTGGCGCCATAGCCGGAGTCGGCGGGTGGGAACCACAAACCAGTCACTTCAACGCGCGGCTCGCCGGGCGCAAATAGCGAAGCGCGGATGGACTCGCTGCCGTCGACGCCGCGGGCATCGAAACGCCAGCGCAGGGTGGCATTCGCATCGTCAGCAAAGTCGATACCCACCTCGCCCACCCGCACCGGCGGCAGCACGGTCCCGGTCTGCGGGTCGCGCCGACTGCGCTGCAGCTCAGCCCGCCAGCGCGGGCCGGTCAGCGCTGCGACGGCCTGATAGGCGGTCGGCTGCCCGTCGTCGTCATAGGTATACCAGGCCAGCAGCAGCTGATTGCCGGCAGTTTGCAGGTCCACGCCGTGCCCCGATCGGGCCGGCTGCCAGATGCCACGGTAGGGATTGACGCCCAGTTCGATGGCGCCGACGTCGCACACTGGCTCGGCCTCTGACACCAGGGTCTGCGGACGCGGCGCGCCACGCTGGTCGACCGGGCCGCAGGTGCCGCCGTAGTCGATGGCGGCGCCAGCCGGCGCAAACCAAGGCTCGCTGAGCGGGAGCGGCCCTGCATAGCCGAGGTTCAATTCACGCTGGTCCCCCTCCGCGGTCAGCACGTCACATGGCGATCCGCTGTGCAGGTTGAACCCGCCACTTTCGACGCCGACCCCGCAGTCGACAGCAGAAAAGCCGGACGGAGGGTCACCGCTGTTTGCCTGGATCAGGTTGCCGGTGAGCCGGAGGGTGCCGCTCTCCGCCAACGCCTGGAAACGGGGACCCACCGAGGAGTTCAGCAGCACTGAGTTCCAGCTGCCGGCGCTGGGCGCGCTGCCGGCAAGCAGGTGGGTCGAGCTGCGATTGCGTATCAGGCTGCTGCTTTCGAGCTGGAGGGATCCGCTGCTCTGAAGCGGTGCGATTGCGGTCAGCCCTCTGATCGATGTCCGTTCGACCCTCACCGCTCCGCTGCCGCCGAACAGCGAGCGGTTGACGCCGCTGCCGCTAAAGCCGGCAATCTCGCTTCGCGAGATCCGCGCCGACCCGCTGCTGTCCACCAACAAAGGCAGCAGCTGAGCGGTGGGTTCGGACGTTTGCAACGGCCCGTCAGTCGTGAACGTCAGCCGATCAAGCTCCAAGGACGCGTCCCGTGCAACCCGGAACAGCGGTGCGGGGGGGGCGTGGGCCGGCACGTTGAGCGCCGCCGCATTACCGTGAAACACGACGTTTCCGACGATCTCCATTGGAACCAGGCTGGACCCGGATATCCCGCCCGCATAGCGACCGTCAGCGTGCAGCACCAGCTCCAGCTGGCGGTCGAGCTGCGCACGCTGCGCAATGATTGTGCCGACCAGGTCCGAGCGTTCGCAGCAGGCGACGCCCAGATCAACGCGGGGCAGATTGGTTACGATCTGCCCATCGGCGTCGTTGTCCAGCAGGCGGAAGTCGATTCGTGCGAACTCCGACAGGCTGCCTGCTGTCCGGAGGGCCAGGATCGCCTGCCACACGCTGTCGCCCTCCACGCTGGCATTGTCCGGCGCCTGCACCCACAGCTCGCGCGGCCCGGATTCACCTGCCTGCCAGCGGACGACCGCCGCGGCGGGCGGAGGCGGCGAAACGACGGGTCGAATGGCGGTGATGAGCGGATCCTCGGCATGCACCTCGATGATATCCAGTGCCGGTTCATCGAGCGTCAGCAGCAGCCGCACCACATCGCCCTCGCCCAACGTCCCAGATGGCGCTGTGGCTATGCGCGGAAGCTGAGCCGGCGGGATTGCCTCCACCTGGAAACTGCGGGTACGGTCGACGCCGCCCGAGTCGGGATCGGCATCCCCTGCCAGGCTTGCGTCCCAGCCGCTCCACGCGCCCGCCGTCCAGTCGACCGGGCTGGTCGGGTTGGCATCAAGACGCAGACCGACCATGTCGGCGACATCCACCTCAATCCGAAATGCCTCCGGCTGGTCGGGCAGCGTCATTGGAAAATCGAAGGTGTCGTCGCGATACCGCCAGCCGTCAGCCTGCCACTCGCCGCTGGCGGTAGCGAGCTGCGTGCGCTGACCAGCGCGATCCATCCAGACCTGCGGCAACAGCGGAACGCTGACGCCGGGCAACTCTGCCACCACGCCATTCACGCGGTGGCGCATGGGCTTGCTGAAAGCGAGTTCCACCCGAACCTGTCGGCCCGCGCGCAAGGCGGCAAAACGCTCGGTGACCAGCTGCCGGTCAAGGCTTGCTGGCCGATACTCCCAGCGCTGCTCGACCAGCAGCTGGCCGGTTGCGCCATCGCGGACGCGCACCCGTGCCAGATGCGGCGGGCCCGCCATGAAATAGAACGCCATCAGATGCGATTCCGACCAGGCCTCACGCACCCGGCGCACTTGGCTCGCTGGCAGCACGAAGCCGCCGTGGCTGTCGGCGGTCCCGCCATACTCCTGGGCAGCCAGCTCGCCCGGCTCGATTTCCAGCGTCCAGGCCGGCACCAGCCACTGGTAAGCAAAGTACTCGGCGGCCACCCCGATACCAGAATTGGGCGGGTCCGGCACGTCGCTATAGAAGCGCCCGTTGGGTTGACCTGCGGCGGTCGGCACGCTGGCGTGATGCGCCGCCACTACGGTAAGCAACCGACTCTGGATGGCGTTGAGCCGGGTCCGCCCGGTGTTGGCGGAGAAGAACACCTTCTGGTGGGCATGCGCGTCGATGCCCAGCCGGATGCGGCTGACAGGCGCCAGATTCGCCGCAGTGAGCAGCGCCTGCACCTCAGGCTCAGACTGCGGGCCCAGTCCGCGATAGGTCAGATCACTCGGATTGGTAAGTTGTCCGCCATTGGTCACGGTGCCCCAGAACGGCGGGTGGTTGCGGTTGAGGTCTACGCCAAGCAGGTGATCGCCGAAGCTGGTCAGCACCTCGTCCACACCCGGCATGTTCTTGCGCCGCATACGGCCGTCGCGCGGCCAGTTACCGGGAAACCGCGGGTCGCGTCCAACCGCCGCTTGGGTCGGAAACCGCTGGGTCTGCAGGAAGCCATCGATATTCTGTACCGGGATGATCACCAGCCGCGTGTTGTCCAGCAGGTAGCGAACCAGAGCACTGTCGTTGGCACCATCGACCATCCGCTCGACAAGTCCGGTCGCGATTTCCGGCACACCCCATTCGCGGGCATGGGTGGTGGCGTTGATGAAAAATGCTGGCTTGGCGCGGCCCTCACGATCAATCAATGCCGCAGTCGATATCGCATAGGCCCAAATGCTGCGTCCGGCGTGCGTCGAGCCCACCTGATGGGCAGCGACCTCCGGCGACTGCAGCGCCAATGACTGCAGCCGGGCGTGCAGGCTGGCGTAGTCGCGGAATCCATCGATGGGTGCGAGCGAGGCAATCGGCACCGGCACCGGAAATCCGAGTGGCCGAAGATTGCTTCCGGTCTGTGTTTGCGTGAATGTGTTGACGACCTGAGCCGCCGCCAGCAGCGGCATCGTCAGGGCGACGGCGACGATGATGCGACGCCAGCCACCCATCATCGCCACAGCTCCTGTCGGGCAGCCGCCGGCAGGCTCGCATGGTCACGCAGCCGATCCAGTGTCGTATCAGCTTCTTTCGATCCCTCCAGCCGCAGCGCCAGGGCGACGTGCTGCAATCGCAGCGGGGATGCATCGTTGGAAATCAGCCTGCCGATCACGGCGAGCCGGTCAACCTGCGGACGCTGCGCCAGTGCGGCGGCGGCAGACGGGCCCAGCGTTGCGTCGTCCATCGCAGACTGCAGCCGGGCAAGTGCCGCTGAGCCGTCCGGCGCGCGTGGCGCCAGCGCCAGCAGGGCGGCCGAAGCCAGCTCGGGTCGCTGGGCGAGGTCAACCAGCCAGCGCGCGGCCACCGCGTCGTCCAGCGCCGTCAGCACGGGCAATAGCAGCAGCAGGTCGCTATCGCTGCACTGCGTCGACGCAGCGGCCAGCGCAACTGGCGTGGCCAACCGCTCTGCCAATGAGCGCCACAGCGACGAAGGCAACGCGAGCGGCGTGGAGGTGGCCAAAACAAAAAGCGCCTGGGCGTCCTCGGCCGAGAGCATCGCCACCGCCGACACGGCGGCACTCTGCTCATCAGCCCCGGAGCCTGCCAGCAGCAGCAGCGCGGCCGCAGGGTCCTGTACCAGCGTTGCCTGCCAGCGCGACCGGCTGGCCTGCGCATCCAACATGCGAAGGGCAAACTTCGCCCTGCCGGGCACGTCGATCAGTGGCACAAACCAGTCGGCGGCGGTTTCCTCGTGGCGCCGGAATACCCGCAGCGGCGCAGCGCTCAACGCATCCAGCGCAGCCCGCGCAGAATGGGAATCGGGTCCTGACTGCAGATGATCGATCAACTCGGCGGCGGCCAGCTCGTACTCGAGCGGATCGCCACGCACGTCGAGTGCTGCCAAGGCCGCCTCCAGCGCTCCCGCTCCAAGCGCGCGCTTGGCGGCCTGCGCCTTGAGGGCGGCGGCGGCCGTTACGACGTCATGCGGACGCGCAGTGCCGACTTGCGCTTGGGCGCCCGCGACATCGGCGCCTCGCGGTGGGCCACCCACGATGATCGCGCCGGGTGGCAGGTCGTGCAAACCACGACTTATCGATAAGGAGCTGGCCGCCAGCAGCGCCACTGCGATGAAATATCGGATCGGGCTTGCCATGCGCCGGAGTATACGCAAGCGGGTTCGGGAGCATTTGCGCCTGGCAACCCCGATTCAGTGCGGGGCAGGAAGCCCCATTCCGTGGCAGGCAGGCGAGCGCAACGGGGTGTCGAAGCGATTTGACGGTTTGTCAGCGGCCGCACGGCGCGCCAGCGGCTACACCAATCGCACGACCTGAAGGTGAGCCTCCACCGCCCGCGTCAGCCTCAATAGCTGCACTGGAAATAGACGATGTCGTTCTGGTTCTGCGCCACCGCCTGGCCAAGGCTGATCGTCCCGGCCTTGCGCAGGTGGATCTCGTCGCGATGCAATCGCAGCTCGTCATCTTCGCCGAGCTTTACGTAGGTGGCGTTGGTGCTTCGATCAGAAAGCACGAAAAAACCCTTCTTGAACTCGATAAGCGAGTGATTGCGGCTGACCCACTCAGTCTCCACCACCAGCGTATTGGTGGCATCCCGGCCCATCGAATAGGGCTCGGAATTCTCGTTGAGCTCAACCACCAGCCCGCGGAAGCGCAAGGTCAGCTTGACGTTGGTGGTACCACCGTCATCAATGCGGATCGCGCGCTGGACGGTCGTGATGTTGGAGGTGTCCTCCTGCCAGATGACGTCGACAATCTCGATCGGCAGCAGCTTGCCGCTGACCCGCGCACGGCCGAGGCTGCGACTGCGGATGCTTCCGGCATTGGTCAGCGCCTTGAGCGTGCTCGCGGTGGTGACGATCTGCTCGCGCTTGGCCAGCGAAGCCATGCGCGCCGCCGTGTTGACCGAGTCACCGTAGACGTCACCGTCTTCTTCGAGCGCATCGCCGTGGTGCAAGCCGATGCGGATGCCGAGATTGTCGCGGACGAATGCCAGGTCGTGGGCAACGCGCTTCTGCATGTCGCACGCGCCCAGCACGCCCTGCATGGCGCCGGGGAAGGCGCACATGATCTCGTCGCCGATCGTCTTGATGACCCGTCCACCGTGGCGCTTGGCCACTTCCGACAGGGCGCCAAGCACGGCCGCGATAATGCGCCGCGCCTCGACATCACCGCGCTGTTCAAACAGCTTGGTGCTGCCACTGACGTCGGCAAACAGGGTGGTGAGCTGCTTCGTGTTGCTCATGGACATGGATGATAGGCAATCCGAAGGCTGCCGTCACCACGAACCTTGGTCCGAGGCAGCTGCATCGCTCAGGCCAGGGCGTCAGCCGCGGAAACGACATCGCTCTCGGAGGGCAAAACCAGCAGCGCGGCGCCCGCCAGCGGCGTGAAGGTGTCTGCGCCAACGACCCGCGTAGACGGCACGGATCCCAGGCCCGCTTCAGCCAGCGCGGTGAAAACGCCTTCACCAACCCCTGCCGCGCGCCGCCCCTCATCGACAATCAGGATTCGTCGCGCCAACCGCGCCTGCCCTGCGATGAATTCCGCGTTGAGCGGAACCAGCCAGCGCAGATCGACCACCGACACGCTCCAGCCATGGCGGCGCTGGATCTCCCGCGCGGCGCGGAGGCTCATCGGAACCCCGTTGCCGTAGGTGAAGATCACCAGATCGAGGCCATCGCCCTGCGGCGGCAGATACACCCTGCCCTCGCCCAGCGTCATCGCCTCACCGGGCGCCGGATAGTGAGCCAGCCACTCGCCATCACCGGGCTGGTAGAGGTCCTTGGTCATGTACAGGGCGATCGGCTCCAGCAGCACACATACCCGGCCGTCGACCTGGGCCAGCGCCGCCAGCGTGCGCAGCATGGTGACGGCGTCATCGCCGCGCGTCGGGCAGCCGGCAATCAGCCCGGGAATGTCACGCAGAGCCGTGATCGAGTTGTCATTATGAAAGTGGCCGCCGAAGCCCTTCTGGTAGCCCAGCGAGGCGATCCGGAGCAGCATCGGATTGCGAAACTGGCCATTGGAGAAGAACTGCAGCGACGCCGCCTCGCCGCGAATCTGGTCGCAGGCATTGTGGAAGTAGGCCAGGTACTGGATTTCGGGGATCGGCAGCATGCCAAGATTGGCGAACCCCTGGGCCAGGCCCAGGATCATCGTTTCGTCGAGCAGCGTGTTGAACACCCGCCGGCCGGAGAACGCCTTGAACAGACCCTTGGTCACCGTGTAGACGCCGCCCTTCTGCGCGACATCCTCGCCAAACAGCAGAGACTGCGGGTACTTGGTCAGCAGCTCGTGCAGCGCCTGATTGATCTGGACTGCCAGATGCCGTGGCGGAAGCCGTTCAGGCAGCTTGGCTTCGCCGCCAAACGCCGCGACGCGCAGCGTCGGATCGCTGCTGCGCTGCGCTTCCTCCCGGACTGCCGCTGGAGAAAACGGCGCCAGCGGTCGCATCACGTCCTCCAGCGAGCTCAACCGTGGGCGCTGATCGGCCGACTCTGCGGCAGCAAAACAGCGCGTCCGGATCGCCTCGTAGCGCTGCAGGAGCTGGTCTGGAGTGAACAGCCCGCTGCGCAGCGCGATCTGCGCCGACCGCAGCAGCGGGTCGCTGGCCTCGACCGCCATCAGCTCCTCGACACTGCGCCATTCGATCTCGAAATCAGTGCCGGCGTGACCCATGACGCGGGTGGTCCGCAGGTGCAGAAAGGTCGGCCGCCGGGTCCGCCGGCAATGCTCGACCGCCGCCGCCACCTGACCATAGCCGCCTGCGAGATCGAGCCCGTCTGCCGCGAAGTAGTCGAGATCGCGGCGCGACGAAAAGCTGTGGCCAATCCAGCCGGTCGGCGTTTTCACCGAGATGCCGATGCCGTTGTCCTCGCACACGAACAGCACCGGCGCGGGCAGCTTCTGATAGGCGGTCCAGGCGGCGGTGTTGAAGGCGGTCTGCGCCGTTGCGTGATTGGCGCTGGCATCGCCAAACGAACAAACCACGATGCTGTCGTCAGGAATCGGCAGGCGGTGGCTGATCCGGCGCGCCTGTTCGATGCCGATCGCCGTGCCCAGAGCCTTCGGCAGATGCGAGGCGATGGTCGAGGTCTGCGGAAGCACCCATAGCGGACGGCTACCCCAGACTTTGTGGCGACCCCCGGAAATCGGATCTTCGCTGCTGGCGGCAAACGACAGCGCGGAATCCATCACCGGGTCCATGCCCGGCAGCTTGCGGAAGCGCTCGGCCATGAAGCCGCCGGAGCGGTAGTGCAGGAAGGCCGGATCGGTGTGGCGGGTCAGCCGTGCCACCATCGCGTTGCCCTCGTGGCCGGAGCTCCCAATGGTGTAGAAGACCTTGTTCTGCACCCGCAGCACGCGCGCCATCAGATCCAGGTGACGGCTGATCAGCTGCGATTCGAGCAACGCCATGAAGTCGGCGGCGGTGCAGGCGCTGCCCGCCAGAACGGCGGTGGTCGCCTCAGGCGCCGCCGCCGGGGTCTCGTTCCAACCGCGCACGTACTCGATGAAGTTCTCGTCGCAAACCTTGGCGCGATTGATGTCTCGGTGACGCGGATGAATCGGAGCGACGGCGACCATGCAGGCGGAGTTCTCGTGCGAATGGATTGGAGTGCGCGTGCGGTCAACCGCTCAAACGCGACCATGGCTGCGGCTGTCGCGCCACTGCTCGCGGGTTTGCCGCCAAACGTGGACCTGCAGCGTCTCGAACGGCGCCGGCAGCCTTACCGGGCCGCTGTTGCTGGATCCGAGGCGGTGCGCCAGCGCCTGGGAGGGCCGGTTGTCCGGGTCGATGCAGTGGATGACTTCGGTCCAACCCAGCGTATCAAAGGCCCAGTCAATGCTGGCGACGGCGGCTTCGCGGGCGTAGCCCTGCCCCCACGACTCGCGCACCAGACCCCAGCCGACCTCGGTTCCTGGCCAGCCATCGGGCTGCCAGGGGCCGACCCGACCAATCCAGCGACCGCTGGACTTCTCGATCACCGAGAACATCGCATAGCCCATCAGCTGCCAAGAGCCGGCCATTGCCATGAAGCCGCGCCAGACTGCCGCGCGCGGCTGCGGACCACCAATGAAGCGGGCCGCCTCCGGGTCAGCCATGAAGGCCACCCAGGGTTCGAAATCCTCGGTGGCGGTCGGGCGTAGGATCAGCCGGTCGGTTTCGAGCTTCAATGGGTCGATCATCGCGCGTGCCGCCTTGCAGGCTAGTGCGGAACGGGAGTTCAGAACGCGTTGATACCGGTGAGCTCGCGGCCAATGACCAGCTGGTGCACCGTTTCGGTACCTTCGTAGGTGATCACTGACTCGAGATTGAGGGCATGCCGGATCGGACAGTATTCGGTCGTGATCCCGGCGCCGCCCAGGATGTCGCGCGCCTCGCGAGCGATGTCTATCGCCATCCGCACGTTGTTCCACTTGGCCAGCGAGACCTGCGAGGGCTGCATCCGACCGGCGTCCTTGAGCCGCCCAAGCTGCAGCGACAGCAGCTGCGCGAGCGTGATGCGACGCGCCATGTCGGCCAGCTTGAGCTGCACCGCCTGGTTGGCGGCGACCGGTCGACCAAACAGGATGCGCGACTTCGAGTACTCCACCGCTTCCTGCAGGCAGGCTATCGCGGCACCGATCGGACCCCAGGTGATGCCATAGCGAGCCTGATTGAGACACCCCAGCGGACCCTTCAGGCCGCGAACGTTCGGCAGACGCGCAGTGTCGGGCACGCGCACGCTGTCGAGAAACAGGGCCGAGGTAACCGATGCCCGCAAGCTCATCTTGTGCTTGATGATCTGTGCGGTGAATCCCGGGCTGTCGGTCGGCACGATGAAGCCCTGGATGCCGTCATCAGTCTGCGCCCAGACAATCGCGATCTGGGCGAGGTTGCCGTTGGTGATCCACATCTTGGCGCCGTTGATCAGCCAGTCGTCCCCGTCGCGGCGCGCAAGCGTCTTCATGTTGGCCGGGTCGGAGCCGCCGTGCGGCTCGGTCAGTCCAAAACAGCCGATCACCTCGGCAGCAGCCATCCGCGGAAGCCATTCGATGCGCTGCTCCTCGCTGCCATAGGCGAAAATCGGGTACATGCAGAGCGAACTCTGCACCGACACAAAGCTGCGAATACCCGAATCGCCGCGCTCCAGCTCCTGGCAGATCAGGCCATAGGAAACCGCATTGAGGGCGGCGCCGCCGTACTGTTCGGGAAGCGTCGCCCCGAGCAACCCCAGACTGGCGATCTCCGCCACCAGCTCGTGCGGAAAACGCGCCTCGTCGAAGCAGTCGCCAATGATCGGCAGCACCTTTTCATCAGTAAAGCGCGCCACAGAATCCTGCACCGCCCGCTCATCGTCGGTCAGCATCGCGCGCAGGTCGTAGAGGTCGTAGGGGTTGAGAGCAGCCATGAAGATTCCGAATGCGATGGGTTGCGGGCCCACCCCTGCCCTGCTCACGGCGGCCGTTGCCGCCGTGGCTGCAGTGCGCCGCCAGTTGAATCAGCGCGCCGACGCCCTGGGAAGCAACAGAGCGAACGGCGCGCGATGAACGACGCCAGACGGGTGGGTTAACGCCGCATTCTATCGCCAGCCCGCGTGATGGTCACGCTTCCAAGTGTGCGAAGCGGCGCGGTCAACGGCTCGGCGATCGCGGGCTGTGGCCACAGCCACTTCCGACAGGCGTGCATCTGACCCGCAGTGCCCAGCGCCAGATCCTCCCGCACCCTGAGCTGCTTCCGGCGCCGGCGCCTGACGCTGGCCGGTTTGGCCGTCGCTGTGCGGGTCAGCGCGGCTGTGTCCCTCAACCGGGTGCCGCTGCGCCACGAGACGCTGGCCAGGCACAGCCGGCCACCATCGAGGCACCCGGCAGGCCCGTCGAGCAGCAGGAGCTGTCGCGCTCAGGAGCTGCACGACAGCATCGAGCAGCCGGCGCGATCACGCGCCCATTCGGGCCGTCGCTCGGCGAAGCGTTCGCGACCCGGCTGCTCGCAGTACGGCTGCTGCATCACTGAAAGCAGCTCGGTGATGCCATCGAAGTCACCCTGTTCGGCGCGATCAATCGCCCGCTGGGCCAGATAGTTGCGCAACACGAAACGCGGGTTGGCGGCGTCCATCTGAGCTTTGCGTTGCGCCGCCGGCTGATCGTCCTCGCCGACGCGACCGGCGTAGGCCCGCAGCCAGTCGCGAAGCTCGGCGTCGACCCGCAGTCGCGCCTCGTTATCGTAGAAGGCTGGCCCAAGAACCGCGCCGTCGGGACGATCAATATGCAGCTGTGCCAGCTCGCGAAAGAACAGGGTCATGTCGACCTGACCCGCGTGCAGCAGCGAGCGCAGTGCGTCCATCCGGGCCAGATCAGCGTCCGTGCAGGTCAGCAGTCCGAGTTTGTTGGCAGTGTGGCGGCGGTCAGCGCGCTCGAACGCAGCGACATAGCGCTGCAGACCCGTCTGAAGCGGCTCATGGTCAGCCAGCAGCGGCGCTATCGCGCTGGCCAGTCGACCCAGATTCCACCAGGCGATCTGCGGCTGCTGTCCAAAGCGGTAGCGGCGCTGCTCGCGGTCGGTGGTGTTGGGCGTCCAGTCCGGATCGTAGGCGTCGATCCACCCGTAAGGGCCGTAATCGAGCGTCAGACCGAGGATCGACATGTTGTCGGTGTTCATCACGCCGTGCACAAACCCGACCCGCATCCACTGCGCGACCATCTCCGCGGTGCGCTCGCAGACATCGGCAAACCACGCCCCGATACGCTCCTCACGGCTCACCATCAGCGCGGCGACAGCGGGGAAATCGCGATCAATGGTGAAATCCACCAGTTGGCCAAGTAACTCGATTTCGCCGCGCGAGGCCGGCAGCTCGAAGGAACCGAACCGAATGAATGACGGCGCGACACGGCAGACGATGGCGCCGCGTTCGGCCCGCGGATGGCCGTCGTAGAACATGTCGCGAACGACGCTGTCGCCGGTCGTCACCAGCGTCAGCGCGCGCGTCGTCGGCACCCCCAGCGCATGCATGGCTTCGCTGCAGAGGAACTCGCGGATCGACGAACGCAACACCGCCCGACCGTCGGAACCCCGCGAGTAGGGCGTCGGGCCGGCGCCCTTGAGCTGCAGCTCGTAGCGCTCATCTGACGGACCCACCGCCTCTCCGAGCGATATGGCCCGGCCATCGCCGAGCTGACCGGCCCAGTGTCCGAACTGGTGTCCACCGTAGTTGCTGGCCCAAGGCTGCATGCCGGGCAGCTGGCCATTGCCGGACATCGCATTGAGAAAGGCCGGCGACTCGATCAGCTCCGCCGCAAGCCCAAGCTGCGCCGCCATGCCGGGCGACCAGGCCAACAGTCGAGGCGCCGCGACCGGCGCAGGCGAAACCGGCGACCACGCCGCGGCGCGGACCTGGCGACTGCCGGACGCCGGCTCGGCCTCGCCCGGCAGCTCGCGGATGTAGCGGTTGTCGAAGCTCAACATGGCATTGGCAGGAGCGGCTGGTTGACGGCGGACGCACAGCGTATCGCGGGCTGCGCTCACGGCTCGCGCGGCACTGTGAACGGGCCGTAGAATCAGCGCGCAAAGCAGGCCACAGGGGAATCGCCATGCAGTGCCCGAAGTGCGAGCAGCCGATGGAGCGCATGAGCTTTCCAGCGGCCGAAGTTGACCGCTGCACCCATTGCCGCGGCATCTGGTTCGACATGCTCGAACACGAAGACCTGCGTGAGCAGGCCCGCGAGCTGGACGTCGGCAGCGCCGAACTGGGCGCGCGCTACAACAGCGTGGACGTGATTCCCTGCCCGGTCTGCCCCAACACCACCATGATCCGGATGGTCGATGCCGGGCAGCCGCACATCTGGTTCGAGAGCTGCCCGGTCTGCTTTGGACGCTTTTTCGACGCCGGCGAGTACCGTGACCTGGCGACCCATTCGATTGGCGATTTCTTCAGGCGATTCGGACTCAAGGCGCGCCAGTGACCGTCTGTCCAGCGTGTCGGCGGCGGCCTGACGCCTGACGGCCGGCCATGGAACTGCTCTTGCTTTGGCAATGGAGCACCTCGGCACAGGTCGCCTCGGCGCTGCTGATCGCATTCTTCTTTGCGGCGGTCAGCCGCTCCACCGGTCGCCACGACCTCGACTGGTGGCTCGGCGCGTGGCTGGCCAACCTGCTGGCGCTCGGCGTCACCATGGTGTTCTGGTTCGGCGAACCGCGGGGGCCGATCGCCGTTTTGATGGGCGTCTCCTACCTGTTCACCAAGACAGCCTTTCTGCTGCTGCTGCTGATCGGCGCGATTTCGCTGGCGCGCGGCGTGGCGGCAGGCTGGATCGAGCTGCGCTGGCTGCTGCTGGTAGCGGCCTACGCGCTGCCCGGCGGATTCCTGCTCGACACCGTCAACAAAGGTGGGCGTTGCCCAGTCGAGCCTGATCTGCGTGATGATGGCGGCAGCGGCGCTGGTCTGCCTGCGCGCCAGGCATCGCGGACTTGGCTGGCTAGCAGCCTGTCGGACGTAGCCCGTATGTTTCATGAATCTCGCGCGCCCTCGCGCGAATTCATGAAACATGCGGGTTAGGGCAGCAGCGCGCCGCGCAGCATGAAGAAGATCACCGCACCGAGCAAGGCGGATGCGGGGACGGTGATGATCCAGGCCGCAATCACCCGCATCATCACCGAGCGCTTGACCAGATCGCTGCGGTAGACCTTGCGCAGCCCCTTGCGCTCCTGCTTCGAGAAGGCCGATTGACCCGCCCTGCCCTGCTCCTTGAGCTCGCGCAGCATCCGCCCCTTCTCCTGCATTGATGCCAGCTCGAACGCAGCGAGATACGCTTCGACCACCTCGCTGTCGGTCCGCTGCGCCTGGTGGTGGGCCTCGATCTCGGCAATGATCCGCTGGTAATTTGCTTTCAGATACTCGCGCAGGAATCCAACTCCGAACACCGCACCAATGGTGACGTGAGTAGTGCTGATCGGCAGGCCGAGCTGGGACGCGATGATTACCGTCAGCGCCGCCGACATGGCGATGCAGTAGGCGCGCATCGGGTCCATGTCGGTAATCTCGGTGCCCACCGTTCGGATCAGCTTGGGACCGTACAGGGCAAGTCCAACAACCAGCCCCAGCGCACCAATCATCATGATCCACAGCGGCACTGAGGCACGGCTGTGGATTTCCTCGCTGCTGAGCGTGTCGTAGACGGCGGCGAGCGGGCCAATCGCGTTGGCGACATCATTGGAGCCATGCGCGAAGCTCAGCAGCGCAGCAGCGAAAATCAACGGCATGGTGAACATGCTGTTGACGCCGTCCTTGTCGTTACTGACCCGATCAATCGCCAACCCAAGGCGTTTGCGCCCGCCGAAGTAGAAAACCACGCTGAAGCTGAAGCCGATGAGCAGTCCGAGCCAGAACGGCACCTTGACCAGCTGGCTGATCCCCTTCAGCGTGAGATAGGTAGTGAACGCCCAGGCCATCAAGGCCAGCAGCACAGGAATTGCGCGTTTGGCCGCGTCACGCAAATCCGGCTGATAGGTAATGCTGCGCTTGATGGCGTAGAGCAGAACGGCCCCCAAAAGACCGCCGAACAGCGGTGAAACCACCCAGCTGGCGGCAATCTGACCGACCGTGCCCCAGTTGGCAATGCCCCAGCCCTGTGCCGCGACGCCTGCACCCAGAACGCCGCCGACAATCGAGTGGGTGGTGGATACCGGCGCCCCGACAAAGGTGGCGAAGTTCAGCCACAGCGCGGCCGCCAGCAGGGCAGCCATCATCAGCCAGACGAACTCCTGCGGCTCGGCAATCTTGCTCGGATCAATGATCCCGCTCTTGATCGTGCCAACCACATCACCGCCAGCGATGATCGCGCCCATCGCTTCGAATATTCCGGCGATGATGATCGCCTTGGTGAGCGTCATCACCCGGCCGCCGACCGCCGGGCCGACGTTGTTGGCTACGTCGTTGGCGCCGATATTCATCGCCATGTAGGCGCCGAAGGCAGCGGCGACCACCAGGGTCATGCTGATGTGCCCGAAGGCCCACCAGGTGTAGGCCATCACCGCGATCACGAAGGCGATCGCCAGCATCAGGCGTATCGGGTCCAGGCGCGGCGCAGCCTTGTCGCTGACCACTGGCGGTGTCGCTGTCATGCGGAGTTCCGGTTGGAGAGGGGGTTTGACGGGTCGCGACGGCTACTGCAGCCGTCGGACCGTTCACAGCGGCGTCGGCGCGGCGCAGCTGTGAACCTCATGCTGTGTGAGCCCGGTCTTGACGCAGTCTGTTGCTGCAACAGCCTGAGGTCGAAGCCGCCCGGATCAGAGCGGCGGAATGCGCAGTGTCTGGCCGGGATAGATCTTGTCGGGATCACTGAGCATCGGCTTGTTGGCTTCGAAGATCAGCGGATACTTGCTGGCTGACCCGTATTCGCGCTTGGCAATCGCTGACAGCGTATCGCCGGCCACCACGGTGTAGAAGCGCGAGGTCGGCTGTTCGTCGGCAGACGGCTCGTCGGGCTCCGGCGTCGCTGCAGCGTCGGGCTGCGCAGCCGTCACCGGTGCCGGGCCGATCTTGAGCCGATCATCGACCCGCTCGACCCCTTTCACGTTGCCGGCCGCGAGGATCGCCTTCTCCTTGTCCTGCAGCGTTTCGGCGCGGCCCAGCAGCGACACCTGCTTCAGACCCTGGTGGGCGATCACGCTGAACGGCTGCAGCTTCAGCCCCAGACCAAGGATGTGCTCGCGTACCTTGTCTTCGTCTATCTGGGTGCTGCCAAACAGCTTCTCGCCCGCGTTGCCGATGAAGTCAAAAAATCCCATGCCTGCGTTCCTTATCCTGCTGCCTGCTCAATCTACCGGGTGGGCCAGATGACGCGTGCGCTGGCGCCATTCTTGGACAGCGCACCCACCGCCAGCCCAATTCGATGACATTCGAGTGACGCCGCTGCACTATCCTCAGCGCATTCTATGACAGGAAGCTTGCATGACTCTCTCCATCTCACGCCTTACCCTGCCCTGCGCCCTGCTGCTGGCTGCCTGCGGCGCCAGCCAGTCGCCGGTCGCTGCCGTTGCCGCCAGCGCCACCACGCCGGCTGAACCCGCCGCCACGTCGGCCGCGCAACCGCTCGACGGCCTCAACGTCGAAACGCTGGCGGCCGGGCTGCGCCACCCTTGGGGCATGGCCTTTCTGCCAGACGGCGACGTGCTGGTGACCGAGCGGGTTGGCGCCCTGCAGCGGCTGACCGCCGACGGCGCGACCCGCACCCGCATCTCGGGTGTCCCCGCAGTGGTCGCCGAGGGCCAGGGAGGACTGCTCGACGTCGCCCTGTCGCCAACGTTTGCGGATGATCGTCTGATCTATCTGAGCTACTCCGAGCCTGGCGAAGGCCGACTGGCCGGCACTGCGGTGGCGCGCGCCCGGCTGGACGGCGACGCGCTGACCGCGCTGGAAGTCATTTTTCGTCAAACGCCCAAGGTGGCAACGCGCCATCACTTCGGCTCGCGCCTTGTTTTCGATGCCGCGGGCCACCTCTTCATCACCATGGGTGACCGCGGCCAGCGCCCCACCGCGCAGGATCTGTCCAGCCACATGGGCACGGTTGCACGGATCTGGCCGGACGGCAGCGTGCCCGACGACAACCCGTTCCTTGGCCAGACAGATGCACAGCCACACACCTGGTCGTACGGCCACCGCAACCAGCAGGGTGCTGCCCTGCACCCGACCACCGGCGCGCTCTGGACCCACGAGCACGGCCCGCGCGGCGGCGACGAGATCAACCTTCCGGCCGCCGGCAAGAACTACGGCTGGCCGCTGATCACCCACGGCATCGACTACTCCGGCGAACCGATCAGCGAGGCCACCGGCAAGAGCAGGGACGGACTGGAGCCGCCGCACCACGTGTGGGACGTATCGCCAGGCCTGAGCGGCATGGCGTTCCATACCGGCGCTGGCTATCCCGGCTGGAGCAACAGCCTGTTCATCGGCGCGCTGGCGCAGCGACTGCTGATCCGACTGACCCTGGACGGCGACCAGGCAGTCGCCGAGCAGCGCCTGCTGACCGACCTGAAGGCGCGCATCCGCGATGTGCGGGTCGGACCCGACAACGCGGTGTACGTGCTTACCGACGACATCGACGGCAAGCTGCTGCGGCTGACGCCAGCGGGATCGTAGCCCTGCCCAAGCCAACAGCCGCAGAATCTCGACCCGTCGGACTTGGCGCTGCCGGCTCGATGCGGCGGCCGGCATAGCGCATAGCACTCACACCGGGGTGGCGACCGGTCTGGGGCGTGAGCTGCAAGCGTCAGCAGCATGGCGACGGAATGCGTCGCGCACCCGCTGTCGCAGGGTGTCGTCTTGCCACGGCTTGGTCAGGAGCTTGAACAGCGACCCGCGATTGACGTCTTCGGTCACCACCGCCAGATCGGTGAAGCCCGACAGCAGAATCCGAGCGGTGTCCGGGTACAGATGGGGTCACCCGATCAAGAAACCCGGTGGGGCTCATGCCAAGCATGCGCTGAGCGGAAATGATCCCCTGCACCGCCTGCAGTATCCAGCCCGCATGTTTCATGAATCGCGCGCGACCGGAACTTGAGCGCGCCTCCGGTCTGCGCTTCAATCTGGACTTCACCCTGCCCGCGAGGGTCAGGCCCGCGCAGACTGGATCAGACTGGACAATCCGCAGCGCAAGGTCGATGCCTGAGGGGCCCGTCGGCTGTCGCCTGTCTCAAGCTGAACAAAGCGCGACGCCACACTTGGCGCATCGGGCGTCGCGGGCCACACTCCGGCAACGGAGCTGCCGTTGGATACCGCCGCCATGACCCTTGCCACTATGGATGCAGCAGCGCTCGGATTGCTGACCGCATGAGCCTCTTGACTGGTCTGTTCGACCGCATCCTGCTGCTGCTGGCGGTCGGCGTCGCTGGCGTGCTGCCGGCTTTCATCCAGCAGTACCGCCAGCGCCTGGCCGGCCGTCTCGATCAGCTGCTGGCCGATCTGGCGCCGTGGGAGCGGATCGCGCAGCGGCTGCACGGCGGCGACATGCAGGCCTTGGTCCAGCACCATCTGGACAGCAACGATGCCACCTTCGTCGCCGAGGCAGACGCCATCCAAGCGATGATCGAGTCGGCCACCGAGCTGCGCACGGCGCTGGCATCGATGCAGGGTGACCTGCCGAGCCAGCTGATTGGCTGGGTGCAGCACGTCGACTGGGTCGACGCCCGCGCCACCTGGACGCTGTTCGAGCCGCAGTTCCCGCTCGATCCGCACGGGCTGCTGTTCGCCCTCGCCGGCGGCGGCGCACTGTGGCTGCTGCTGCTTGGAATCGGCTGGCTGATCGCCCGCAGCTGGCAGCGGTTGCGCCGTTCAAGCAGCCGTCATCCGCCGGTGCGCGAGGCGCCGCTCAGAAGCCGATGAAGCCCGACCAGAAGTCACAGTAGGACTGCCGATAGTCGCGGATCACCTCGCGCGGCGCGTCGTCGAGATCGATGGCGAGGTCATCGGTCGCAGTCCGCCGCGGCCAATCCGGATCGCCTGGACCGTTGGGATCGCCACTGCGCGCAAAGCGCGTCCAATAGCGCTGCACCCGCTCGCTGAGCGCAATCTCGGCCGCTGTGAAGGCCGGTCCGGGGCCGAACACGAAGCCGATCTCGGCGCCATGAAAGGCCCCAAGCACGGAACTGGCGTTGGCAAACACGTGGGTGTAGACGTAGCGGTAGGTCGGGTTTCCCGCGTTGGCATGCTTGAGCGAAAACGCCCGCGCCGGACAGGCAAACGCAACATCATCGGCCAGATCGGCGTAGGCCAGCGTGGGCGAGAGATAGCTGGTCACCGGGTACAGCGCCAGCACCAGCGGCGCGATGAAGGGCGCCGTCTGCTGCACCAGCGCCGTGTACTGGGCGGCGGTCTGCGGTCGCTGCGTCGGGCCCAGCAGGGTGGTCATTTCGTCGGCATTGATGCCAACGATCAGCGGCACCGCCGCTCCCCGGCCGGCACCCAGCGACAACCCGGGCGGCTCGACCAGCGCATGCCCGTCGACCGCGTGGCCAAAGTTCTCCCCTTCGCGGCCAAAGCCGATGGTCGGACGGCTCAGCGCGATCAACGCTGGCCACTCCACACCGCGCATGCAGGCACGTTGATCGGCGCTGCTGCTGCAGCCAGCGGCCTGCACGATGCGGTCACCCTGCGCAAAACCCGCAGGCTGCGCGCCCACCACCGCTTCCAGCGGCGCCAATGTCGGCGGGCAGGCACCGCTCTGAATGATGGCGCGATGGAACAGGTCGCGCGCCAGCGGGCTGGTCAGCAGCGCGCAGACCGAGCGGCCGCCGGCCGACTCGCCAAAGATCGTGACGTTTGCCGGGTCGCCGCCAAACGCCGCAATGTTGCCGCGCACCCAGTGCAGCGCAGCGATCTGGTCGAGCAGGCCGTAGTTGCCAGCCGTGGGGTGATCGACGGCCTCGCCGGCAAACGCGCGCATCGCGAGAAACCCCAGCGGGCCGAGCCGATAATTGATGCTCACCACCAGCACGCCGTCAGCGGCCAGCCGGCTGCCGTCGTACAGCAAGCGGCCGGTATCCAGCCGCACGTCCGCCGCCGACCCCTGGGTCAGCCCGCCGCCGTGCAGCCATAGCATCACCGGCAACGGCGCAGCGCGCTCCACCGGCGCCCATACGTTGAGCTGCAGGCAGTCTTCGCTGATCAGGCCCAGATCGGCTGGAAAAACGCCCTCGCCGACCGCGTTCTGCGGGCACGCCGGGCCGCGTGCCTGCGCCTGCAGCACTGCCCGTCGCGGCAGCGCCGGCTGCGGTGCCCGCCAGCGCAGGTCCGCCACTGGCGGAGCCACGTACGGAAGCGCCAGAAAGCGCTGCAACCGGTTCTCGACCACGCCCTCAACGAGGCCTTCGCGGGTCGCCACCACGTTGGGCTGGGGCGACGTCGCCAGCAGCAGCTGCAATGCGCGCTCCGACCGCACAAACCGACCGCCGGCGCCGAACGGATAGCGCAGATCAAGCTCGATGCGATTGAACGCGACATCGTTACGCGGCGTGACCAGCGTGATCTGCGCGTCACCGGCCGGACTCAGCGCAAGCGGTTGGCTCGGACACTGCCGACAGTAACCGCGCGCGTAGCGCAGAAACGGCGCCAGATCGACCGCATCCAGCGGGTGACCGGCGAACGCCCAACGTGGCAGGCCGGCCGCGTCGTACACATACAGGGTGGAAAACCCGATCACCGCGCCGTCTATCGGGAAACGATAGGTGATCAGTCCCCAGCCGCGATCCGCCTCGCCGCCATACCAGGTTCCTGACAGCGCCGACTCGGCCGTCTGCGTCGTCGGCAGAATCGGCTCAAGGCACCAGCGCACAGCGTCATCGTCGATCTCGAAGCGCACGTCAAACAGGCGCGCCGCGCCGGGTCGCGGACTGCCGTCACCGCAGTCGGCGGCGTCGCTGGTCGCACGTATCTGCAGACCCGGATAGCGACGATGCGCGCTGGGCAACGCTGCAGGCGCCGCCCGGAATTCGATCAGATCGCCATAGGCGTCGTCGCCCTCCAGCGCGGCTTCGATCTGGTACCAGATCGGCTCGCCGGCCGCATCAAACGTGAACAGACCGCCGACCAGCCGCTGGCCCACTACCTGCCAGTCCATCCCGTGACCGTCCCGGGTCCGATCAAACCAGGCGCCGGTTTGCGGCGCGGCCCCGGCGTGGGCATTTACCAGGCAGAAGAGAATGACGAGGGTCCAGCGCACGATGGCGAGCTCCAGGTGGGTGCGGGCTGAGCTGGAAACCGGCGCGCTTATCCGAGGACAACGCGGGCAGGCCTTCGGCGTTGACCGCTGCTGCTTGGCTGCCGCCACCATATCCGGTGGCTCGCACAACGTGCCAAGCCACCCGCACCCCCTCGACGCGCTCTGGGTAGCCGCCAGGTGAACAGGCTGGTTGACGGCAGCCATGCTGCCGCTGGCGCTGATCAATGCCGGCCGGATGGACACTCCAGCGCGCCGTCGTCGGGCCGCTGGCTGCAGCGTCTGATCAGCTACCGCCATCTGCTCTGATATGCGTCCTGATTCGGACGCAGTCACGAGAGCAGGGCCGAGAGAGACCGCGTCCGCGTCCGCGAACGCCCCCCCGCAGCTACGCTTCGATAAAGCGCACCCGGCGGGTGATGCCGCAGGTGAGTTCGTAGCTGATCGTGCCCGCCGCTTCGGCAACTTCCTCGACCGGCAATCCATGACCCCACAGCACGACGCGAGCACCGACGCCGGCCTGCGGCGCATCGCGCAGATCAATGGCGAGCAGATCCATCGACACCCGGCCGACGGTTTGCGTGCGCTGGCCAGCCACCAGCACCGGCGTGCCGCTGGGCGCGTGCCGCGGGTAGCCGTCGCCGTAGCCAATCGCCGCGATGCCGACGGTCATGTCGGTGGGCGCCTCGAAGCAGCCGCCGTAACCAATCGATGAGCCTTTCGCGACGCGGTTGATGGCGATCAGCGCGGTTGACAGGGTCATCGCCGGCGCCAGCCCAAAGCTGGCCGCCGGCCGACCGTCGACCACCGACAGCCCGTACAGCGCACCGCCGGGTCGAACCCAGTCCGCATGCGTGTCGGGCCACCCGAGCACGGCCGCCGAATTGGCCAGCGAGCGCGCGCCCGGCAAGCTTTCAACCGCGCTCTGGAACACCGCCATCTGGTCGCTGGTGGCGGATGCCGCGAACTCGTCGGAACGCGCGAAGTGGGTCATCAGCGTGATGTCCGGCGCAACGCCGGGCAGGCGCCGCAGCCGCCCGTGCACGGCGGCCGCCTGCTCCGGCGGGAAGCCGAGCCGGTGCATGCCGCTGTCGATCTTCAGCCAGACCGTGATCGGCGCAGCAGCGTCGTCGGACTCCAGCAGCCGCAGCTGACTCTCGTGGTGAACCACGGTATCGAGCTGCAGCCGTCGCAGCAGCGGCAGATCGGCCGGCTCGTCGATCCCCGACAGCAGCACCAGACGCTTGGACACGCCTGCCGCACGCAGCCGCTCGGCGTCGGAGATGGCGGCGACGCCGAAGGCGTCGGCGCCTTCCAGCGCGTGAGCGACGCGCTCCAGCCCATGGCCGTAGCCATCCGCCTTCACCACCGCCAACACCCTGGCGTTGGGGGCGAGCCGCCGGACCTGAGCCAGGTTGGCCCGCAGGGCGTCGAGATGAATGGTGGCGGCGGTGGGTCGGGACATGGGCGCGGCGAGCGGGAGGGTGGGTTGACAGTGTGCCGACCCGGCGGGCCGGAGCGCCGGCGAAACCAGGCGATTCGCGGGCAGCGGCCGCAGTGGGTCGCTACTCGAAAGAGCCGGTGTAGCCGTCCGAAGAGGCGTTGTCGAACAGCGTGAACTGGCCATGGAAGGCCAACTTGAGCATCCCGGTGGGGCCATGGCGATGCTTGCCGATGATGATCTCGGCCAGCCCCTTGTCCTGCGAGTCGGGATGGTAGTACTCATCGCGGTAGATGAAAACGATCAGGTCGGCATCCTGCTCGATGGCACCGGATTCGCGCAGATCCGCCATCACTGGACGTTTGTCGGTGCGCGATTCCAGCGACCGGTTGAGCTGCGACAGCGCCATCACCGGCACGTTGAGCTCCTTCGCCAGCGCCTTCAGCGAGCGCGAGATTTCGGAGATCTCGGTGGCGCGGTTTTCCTTGTTCCCGGGCACCTGCATCAGCTGCAGGTAGTCGATCACGATCAGTCCCAGATCGTGCTCGCGCGCCAGCCGGCGGGCGCGCGAGCGCAGCTCGGTGGGCGACAGCGCCGGGGTATCGTCAATGAATATCTTGGCGTCGTTGAGCAGGCTGATGGCGCTGCTGACGCGGCTCCAGTCCTCGTCTTCAAGCTGGCCGGTGCGCAGGCGCTGCTGGTTGATCCGGCCCAGCGCCGAGATCAGACGGAACGCCAGCTGCGAGGCCGACATCTCCATCGAGAACACCGCCACTGCTTTCTTCGTTCGGATCGCGGCGAACTGCGCGATGTTGAGCGCCAGCGCGGTCTTGCCCATCGCCGGGCGGGCCGCCAGGATGATCAGGTCAGACGGCTGCAGGCCGGTGGTGCGCTCATCGAACTCGGTGAACCCGGTCGGCAAGCCGGTGACCGCGCCCTTGGTCTCATAGCGCTCCTGCAGAATGCGGAAGCTGTCGCGCAGCGCCGCCTTCATGCCGACAAATCCCTGCCGTCCGCGCATGCCGGCCTCGGCTATCCGGAACACGGCCTGCTCAGCCGACTCCAGCACGTCGCGGCTGGCGCGCCCTTCTGGCTGGAAGCCGTCATTGGCAATCTGCGTGCCAACATCGATGAGCTGGCGCAGGATCGACTTCTCGCGAACGATATCGGCGTAGGCCACGATGTTGGCCGCGCTTGGCGTGGTGCTGGCCAGCTCGATCACGTAGCTGGCGCCGCCGACCTGTTCGCTGATGCCCTGGGAATCAAACCACTCGCCCAGCGTCACCGCGTCGCAGGGCTGGCTCTTTTCGCTGAGCGTACCGATCGCGCGGAAGATCAGCTGGTGGTCACGGCGGTAGAAGTCCTCCTCGCGCAGGCGGTCGGCGACCTTGTCCCAGGCCTCCTTGGACAGCATCAGGCCGCCCAGCACCGCCTGCTCGGCGTCGATGGAGTGCGGTGGAACCCGCAGCGAATCGCTGCGCTCGGGGCGGCGTGGAGCGGGGAAAACGGCGGCCATCAAGCGATCCGGAGAGGTCGGGCGGTGGGTTGCGGTCGACGCTGGCTGGTGCAGCGCAGGCCTGCGCCAACCGGGTCGACACACGGTGCGCAGGTCGCATCATACGGACCGCGACTGACCAGCAACATGGACAGCTCTGTGGATAAGCTGGGGAGAACCCGGGTAGAAGCGGGGGAAACCATGCGCTTGTCGATAGCCGCAGACGGTCTCATTCGCTGCGACAGCGGATCAGGATTCCACCACCCCGAGACCGTCAGGCGATGGCACGCAAAACGCAGCGGGCGCCCGAAGGCGCCCGCTGGTCAGCAATGCAGGCGGCGGGCTCAGGCCTCGGGCACCACGATCACCTTCACCTTGGTTTCGACGTCGGCGTGCAGGTGCACCAGCACCTCGAACTCGCCGGTGCGGCGGATCGGGCCTTCGCCCATCACCACTTCCGACTTGTTCAGCTCGATGCCGGCGGCGGTAAATGCCTCGGCAATGTCGCGCGGACCCACCGAGCCGTACAGCTTGCCTTCGGTCGAGGCGTTGGCGGCGATGGTCACCTCCTGGCCTTCGAACTTGGCGCGACGCCCTTCGGCGCCACCCAAGTGCTCCGCCGCCTTCTTCTCATAGTCGGCGCGACGCTGTTCAAAGTCGGCGATGTTGGACGCCGTGGCCGGCACCGCCTTGCCCTGGGGAACCAGGAAGTTGCGGCCGTAACCCGGCTTGACGTTGACCTTGTCGCCAAGGCCGCCAAGGTTGGTAACTTTTTGCAGAAGAATCAGTTCCACGATGTATCTCCGTATTCGTTAGCAGGCAATTGGCCCGCAACGCGATGGCTGTCCGAACGGACGGGGGCGACGTTTCAGTAGCCGGCTCCAGTAGCCAGTTGCCAGTTCCAGAACAGCGAGCTGTGCTTTCCTGGCGCTGTCTAGCCGACGCCTACTACTCGCTTTTCAGTGACTATCGCAGTACGGCAGCAGCGACAGGAAGCGCGCGCGCTTCACGGCGGTCGCCAGCTGACGCTGATAGCGCGCCTTGGTGCCGGTGATCCGCGACGGCACGATCTTGCCGGTCTCGGTGATGTACTGGCGCAGGGTCACGAGGTCCTTGTAATCAACCTCGACGATACCCTCGGCGGTGAACTTGCAGAACTTGCGACGGCGAAAGAATTTGGACATGGCGGGTGTTCCTGGTCAGCGCGCCGTGGGGGCGCGCCTGGGAGTGGGAAGGGTCAGGCGGCTGCGTCGGAGACAAATTCCGGCGCGTCTTCATCGCGACGACGACGCTCGGGCTTCTCGTCCTTGGTCTTCATGATGATGCTCTGCTCGGTGACCGCCTCGTCGCGGGCAATGACCAGGTGGCGCAGCACCGCGTCATTGAAACGGAAGCCGGCAACCAGCTCATCGAGAACGGCTTGAGTGCACTCGATGTTCATCATCACGTAGTGCGCCTTCACCAGGTTCTGGATCGGGAACGCCAGCTGCCGCCGGCCCCAGTCTTCCAGCCGGTGGATCACACCCTTGTCGCCCTCGATCAGCGTCTTGTAACGCTCGATCATGGCGGACACCTGCTCGCTCTGGTCAGGGTGGACCAGAAACACGATTTCGTAGTGACGCATGGATAGTCCTTGTGGATGTCGGGCGGCAACGCCGCCAGGCAGCCTCCCGACGACCGCGCGAGGGCGGAAGCAGTGAGGCAAGAGTCCCCCGCGTTTGGCGCCAGGGGACCGCGCATCTTAGGGGTGAGTGACCGCCGTGGCAAGCCGGGAGAGCCAGCGGGCGGTTGCCGGATCGATTCCCCGGCTGCTCTGCGGCCCGGTGCTTTTGCGGCCGAACGGTGATGAATCGCCGCCAGCGGTTGGGCGCTCATCGCCGCCCGCTTTCGCACCGGACACGCGGGAAACCGGTCAGCGGCGAGCCGAATCCCGGCTCGCCTGCAACGCCCTACTGGGCCGCCTGGCGCGTCGCGATCCAGCCGTCGACCTGCGTTTCGAGCACATTCAAGGGCACCGAACCGGTGCCAAGCACGACATCGTGGAAGTCCTTCAGGCTGAAGCGTTCGCCGAGCGCCTTGCTGGCCCGCTCGCGCAGCTCGGAGATTTTCATCTGTCCGATCTTGTACGCCAGCGCCTGGCCCGGCCAGACGATGTAGCGATCAATCTCGTTGCCGATGTCCTGTTCGCTCTTCGGCGCATTGGCCATGAAATAGTCGATCGCCTGCTGGCGGCTCCAGCCTTTGGCGTGCAGGCCGGTGTCGACCACCAGCCGCACCGCCCGCCACATGTCGTAGGTCAGCTGGCCGAAGCGGTCGTAGGGGTCGGCGTACAGGCCCATTTCGTAGCCCAGCCGCTCGGCATAAAGGCCCCAGCCTTCCGAGTAGGCGACGATGTAGGCGGTGCGCAAGAGCGTGGGGCGCTCGGGAAGCTCCATCGCGTAGGCGAACTGGTAGTGATGGCCGGGCACGGCCTCATGCAGCGACAGCGCCATCATCTCCCACTTCGGCCGGGTCTCCGGCTTGTAGAGGTTGACGTAGTGGTAGCCGGCGCGGCTGCCGTCCAGCGCGGCGCCCTGGTAGTAGGCGGTGGTGGTGTTGGGAGCGAAGGCGTCGGGAATCGGCAGCACGCCGTAGGGCATGCGCGGCATGGTGGCCACGTTGAAAACTCTGAGCAGCTCGGGATCGATGCGCTTGGCGATCACCCGATAGCCGTCGAGCAGGGCCTCAGGACTGGAATGAAAGAACGTCGGATCGCTGCGCAGGTGGCTGAAGAACGCCGCAAGATCGCCCTCAAACCCGACCTCGGCGCGCACTGCCTCCATCTCAGCGCGGATCCGCGCCACCTCGATCAGGCCGATGGCGTGGATCGCCTCGGGCTTCAGGTCGGTGGTGGTGAAATAGGCGGCGCGTTGGGCGTAAAGCGCGGCGCCATCAGGTAGCGCACTTGCGCCGACAGTTTCGCGGCAGGCCGGCAGATAGGTGTCGTCGAAGAACGTCTTGAAGCGGCGGTAGGCCGGCAGCACGACCTCGGCAATCGCGACGCGGGCCTCCTCCCGCAGCGCCTCGCGTCGATCCGCGGGCAGTGAGTCCGGGAACTGCTTGAAAGGGGAATAGAAGCGGCTGGCCTCCGGGCTCGCAACCAGCTGTCCGTCGATCTGGGCGCTGGCGCGCTGCATCACCACCCGCGGCGGCACCTGGCCGGCCTCGATCCCCGCCTGCATGAGGGCGATGGTCTGGTCCATGTAGTCGCCGAAACCGCGCAGGCGGGTCAGCCAACTCCGGTAATCCGCCTCGGTCTCGAAGCGCAACAGCTGCAGGACTTCGTCGAAGGTCTGGATGCCGCTCATGTGATCGAGCGGAATGCGTTCGGGGTGGAAGGCCTGTTCGGCAATCGATTGCTCGAGCTGCCAGGCGAAGACGTCATGGTTGAGCCGGTCGCCGGGCGCCAGCGCCTCGCGATCAATCGCACGCAGCGCCGTCAGCGCGTCGCGGGTGGCGCGGCGGCCCGACTCGATCGCTTCAGGCCGCAGGTCAGGCAGGCGGTCGTTGAAGCGGAAATCGCCGTAGTACGCTGCCGAAACGGGATTGGCGCGCAATCCGCGCTCCCATTCAGCAGCCAGTAGCGCATCCAGGTCCTGCTTCGGGCTGGCTGCCGCGCTCAAACAGACCAGCAGGAACAGGGGCAACAGCGGCAGTCGACGCATGGTGGCTGGCTCGGATTCCTCGGAGCCCACAGTGTAGCTGCGATGCCGCCGGTGATGCCCCGACCGGCACGTGCTTCAGTCGGGGACGGTGGTGAAGCTCTCACCGCAGCCGCACTCGGCGGCGGCATTGGGGTTTCGGAACACGAATTCGTGGTTGAGACCGCGGCGCACGAAGTCAATCTGCGTGCCTGCAACCAGCGGCAGGCTGGTGGCGTCCACAACGATCGGCACGCCGTCCTGTTCGAACACGCTGTCGCCGGCATCCAGCTGCTCGGCGACATCGACCACATAGCCCCAGCCCGAACAGCCGGTGCGCTTGACGCCCAACCGGAAGCCGGCGGCCGAAGCGCGATCCGCAAGAAAATGGCGAACGCGTTCGTGTGCGGCGGGCGTCAGCTGAATCGACATGGCAATCCTCTCGGGTGGGCGGTAGCGCTTGGACGGATGCAGAGCGCGCGGAGTTCATTCGACGCGCCGCGCCGGCGTTGCATGTTTTATCATGACTTTCTTCCTTTTCCGCGTTCCGGCCGGGCTCCGTACCGCGCCCGCCGCCTTTCCCGGAGCACAATCATGGCAGTGATCAGCGTCCAACAGGCGCTGTCGGGCGGCATCGCCGCCGGCAGTGAAGTCAGCGTGCGCGGCTGGGTCCGCACGCGTCGCGACTCGAAAGCGGGACTCTCGTTCGTCAATCTCAGCGACGGCTCCTGCTTTGCGGCAATCCAAGTGGTGGCGCCGGCGGCATTGGCCAATTACGAATCCGAGATCAAGCGGTTGACGGCGGGCTGTTCGCTGGTCGCAACCGGCGTGCTGACGGCGTCACAGGGTCAGGGTCAGGCATTCGAGCTGCAGGCAAGCGACATCGACGTGGTCGGCTGGGTGGAGGATCCGGAGACCTACCCGATCCAGCCCAAGGCGCACTCGCTGGAGTTTCTGCGCGAAGTCGCCCATCTGCGCCCGCGCACCAACCTGTTTGGCGCGGTTACCCGCATCCGCCACTGCCTGGCGCAGTCGATCCACCGGTTCTTTCACGAGCAGGGCTTCTACTGGGTCAACACGCCAATCATCACCACCTCCGACGCCGAGGGCGCCGGACAGATGTTCCGGGTATCAACGCTGGATGCGCTGAATCCGCCGCGTAACGCTGAGGGTGGGGTCGACTTCGCACGCGACTTTTTTGGCAAGGAGACCTTTCTCACGGTGTCCGGTCAGCTCAACGTCGAGGCCTATTGCCTGGCGCTGTCCAAGGTCTACACCTTCGGCCCGACCTTCCGCGCCGAGAACTCGCACACCACGCGCCATCTGGCCGAGTTCTGGATGATCGAACCGGAGGTCGCCTTTGCCGACCTCGCCGCGAATGCCGACCTCGCCGAGGCCTTCCTCAAGTACCTGTTCCGGGCGGTGCTGAACGAACGCGCCGACGACATGGCCTTCATCGCCGAACGGGTGCAGAAAGACGCCATCAGCCGGCTGGAAACGTTCGTCGCCCAGCCGTTCGAGCGCATCGATTACACCGACGCGGTGCGACTGCTGCAAGCTGCCAAGCAGACCTTCGACTACCCGGTCGAATGGGGGCTCGACCTGCAGACCGAGCACGAGCGCTGGCTGACCGAACAGCACATCGGCCGGCCGGTGGTGGTGATCAACTACCCCGAGCACATCAAGGCGTTCTACATGCGCCTGAACGACGACGGCAAGACGGTGGCGGCGATGGACGTGTTGGCGCCGGGCATCGGCGAAATCATCGGCGGCAGCCAGCGCGAAGAGCGTCTCGACGTGCTCGATGCGCGGATGGCGCAGTTCGGTTTGGATGCCGAGCACTACGGCTGGTATCGCGATTTCCGCCGCTACGGCAGCGTGCCGCACGCCGGCTTTGGCCTGGGTTTCGAGCGCCTCGTGGTGTATGTCGCCGGCCTGTCCAACATCCGCGATGCGATCCCCTACCCGCGCGCGCCCGGCGTGGCGGAGTATTAGCCCGCCTATTTCATGAATCTCGCGCGCCCTCGCTTGTCTCTTGTCCGCACAGGAGATTTTCCTCAGTCGGTCGTATGGCCCGATACGACGCTCCTTCGATAGTCCCTTGTGCGAACACTATCCTGCGCGATCATCGCGCGAAGTCATGAAACATGCGGGCTAGCCGCTTCACCCCCGACCTTCATTGGAAGCACCCGCCTCAATGCCCATGTTCCCCATGTTCCTGCTGCTGTTCAGCACCGGCCTCTGCATCGCCGGGATTGCCGGCTACCTGATCTTCGGCCCGCTCACTTACCGGCAAAGCTGCGATCACGGCGTGCGGGTCGGAAGTCACGCGTTCTCGCCGAGCTTTCTGCGCTGGATTTTAGGCGGCGGCTTTCGGACCACGAGCGATCCCGCCATCACCGGCCTCGCCACGCCGGCGCAGATACTTGGCTGGTGCATGATCGTTGGTGGCGTGCTCGCGGCCCTGGTTCTGCTTCCCTATGCCTTCTGAAGCCAACGCCGGGCTCACCCAGTGGTGGCTGCGATCGCTGGGCAACCTGCTGATCTGGGCGCGGCTGGAGGTCAGCTCAACCGGGCCGGCGCGCGTATTCGACTGCGATGGCCGCACCCTGACCTACGACAGCGAAGACAGCGCCCGTGCCGCCCTGCTGGACGCGGAGTTTGTCTCGCTTGACGGCCTCGACGACGACGACGCGGCTGCGCTGGGGCTGCATCTGCCCACCCTGCTGCCACCGCGCGGCGAGGCCGACGAAGCCCTCCGGCCGCAGATGATTCAGACCCTGCCGGCGCGCCAGTGATGTACCTGCCGCGCCGCTTTGCCGAAACCGATCTCAGCGCGCTCGACGCCCTGTTTGCGCGCGATGCCTTTGTGACGCTGGTCACCACCGACGGCAGCGGCCGCCCGCAGGCCAGTCACCTGCCGGTGCTCTACGCGCGCCACGGCGACCGGCTCGAGCTCCGCGGCCACTGGGCGCGGGTCAATCCGCAGGCCACTCACAGCGGACCAGCGCTGCTGATCGTGCACGGGCCGCATGCCTATATCTCGCCGACCTGGTACACCCAGCCCGAGGATCGGGTGCCGACTTGGAACTACGCGGTGGCGCATATCGAGGGTGAGCTGGAGACAACCGATGACATCGAGGCGCTACGGCAGATCGTCAGCGAGCTCTCGGCACACTACGAGGCCGACGCGGGCTCGAACTGGACGCCGCCGCATGGCCATCCGGACTTCGAGCCGGAGCTTCGGGCGATCATCGGATTCCGCTTCAAGGTGCGCTCGATCGGCATGAAATTCAAACTCAACCAGCATCACCCTGCCGCTGACGTGCAGGGCGCCATCGATGGCCTGCGTGCGGCTGCCGGCGTCGGGCAGCGCGAGCTGGCTGAGCTTATGGCGGATCGTCTGGCGCGTCGAACCAATCCCTCTGACGGAGTTCCCAACGCATGAATCTTGACCTGCTCGGCAAGCACGCCCTGGTCTGCGGCGGCTCGGAGGGCATCGGCAATGCGACGGCACACGAACTCGCCCGGATGGGCGCCGATGTCACCCTGCTCGCCCGTCGCGAAGAAGCCCTGCGCGACGCGGCGGCAGCGCTGCCTTGCATTCACCCGACCCAGCGTCACGGCTGGATCGCGGTCGACGTGGCGGATGCGGCGACGCTGCGCGCCAAGGTCGACGCCGTGGTCGCCGCCCATCCAGTGCAGATCCTGATTCACAACAGCGGCGGTCCGCCCGGCGGGCCGCTGGCCAAAGCGACGCCCGAGGCGCTCCTGGCGGTGTTCCAGCAGCACCTGATTGCCGGCCATGTGCTGGTGCAGGCGCTGCTGCCGGGAATGCAGAGGGCCCGCTTCGGGCGCATCGTCAATGTGATCTCGACCTCGGTGAAAGAACCCATTGCCGGCCTGGGCGTCTCCAACACCATCCGCGGCGCCGTCGCCAGCTGGTCCAAGACGCTGGCCAGCGAATTGGCAGCGGACGGCATCACCGTCAACAATCTGCTGCCGGGCTTCACCGACACCTCGCGCTTGAGCGGATTGATCCGCGCCACCGCGGCCAGCAGCGGGCGCAGCGAGGAGGACATCGCTGCCGGCATGCGTGCCAGCGCGCCGGCCGGCCGGTTTGCGCGCCCGGAGGAGCCCGCGGCCGCCATCGCTTTCCTGTGCTCGCCAGCCGCTGCGTATATCAACGGCATCAACCTGCCGGTCGACGGAGGCCGCACCCGTTCGCTCTGACCGCGCTGGACGGGGCCGCGCTGCCCGCGATTTGCTCGGTTTGGCCCGCGCCGTGACCGCGTCGCAGGCGACACTGCGCGCCCGCATCGCCAACGGCCATCCCATGTTCAGATTGGTGCCTGTCCTGTGCTGCCTTGCCTTCTTGTTTGTGGCGCCGCTGCGGGCGCAGGTGATCGTCGAAGCGCATGGCGTTGCTGATCTGTTTCGTGCCGAAGGTCTCCAGAGCACCTTCGTGCTCGCCACCCGCGGCGCGCCTGCCGTGCTGGCCCACGATGCGATCCGCGCCGCCAGGCGCTTCATGCCGGCGTCGACCTTCAAGATTCCCAACACGCTGATCGGACTGGCCACCGGCGCGGTCGCGAGTGGCGACGAGGTGTTGCCGTTCGGCGGTGGCCCGCAGTTTCTCCCGCAGGGGGAGCGCGACATGCCGCTGCGCGAAGCCATGCCACTGTCCAATGTCCCGGTGTACCAGGGCGTCGCGCGGCATATTGGTCTGCCGCGCATGCGCGCCGGCGTTGGGCAGCTCGCCTAGCAGCCGGTCGGAACGTAGGTTCTCGAGGCGATTGCTGGCTGCGTGAGGACAGACAACGACGATTCGCAGGCCCATAGCAGCGCTACGGGCCAAGGATTGGCGGCGTGCGCTTTTTTGAACACTCGGGCCGCGCAGACGGATTTGCAGCCCGGCCGACCTAGCCCGCATGTTTCATGAATTCGCGCGATGATCGCGCAGGATATTGTTCGCACAGGAGATTCTCCGAAGGAGCGGCGTAGCGGGCCATACGACCGACTGAGGAAAATCTTCTGTGCGGACAAGAGACAAGCGAGGGCGCGCGAGATTCATGAAACATGCGGGCTAAGTCCGACAGGCTGCTAGGGCTCGATGGAGATCGGCGCTGTTGTCGAGCGCTTCTGGCTGGACGGCCCGCTCACCATCTCGGCGCTGGAACAGGTGCGCTTTCTGACTCGATTGGCCGAGCAGCGCCTGCCTCTGCCGGTAGCGGTGCAGGCGGCCAGCAGAGAAATCCTGCGGATCGACGCCGGCATTGATCGGCAGGGTCGAGCCTGGACGCTGTTCGCCAAGAGCGGCTGCCAGACGCGCGAGGGCAGCGACCTCGGCTGGTGGGTCGGATGGCTGGAGCGCGGCGATGACCTGCCCGTATTTGCGCTCACTGTTGAACTGCAGGCGATTGGCGAGGCGCCACGCCGGATCAGCCTGGGTCGTGCGCTGCTGGTGCGGCGGGGAGCGCTGCCGGCGGAGTGATCTGGCGGTGGCGCGGCGAATCCAAAGCACCTCAACTCCGGGAAACATCGCGCTCAGGCGCGCTCCTGCAGGGCAGTCGCCTCACGCTGCACTTCACGATGCTGTGCAGCGACGTCCAGGATACTTCGGCGTCTGTGGACCACTCCAACGCTGATGCCCGAAGGCCCCGAAATCCGCCGCGCTGCCGATCGCCTCGCCAAGGCTGTGGTCGGCCGACCGCTGGCGGCGGCGTGGTTTCACTTTGCCGATTTGAAGCAGCACGAAGCGAATCTCGTCGGCCGCCGGATCGAGTCCATCGAACCGCACGGAAAGGCGCTGCTGACGCGCTTTGAGGGCGGGCTGACGCTGTACTCGCACAACCAGCTCTACGGCATCTGGAGAGTCGTTGCGGCCGGCGCGCGACCGGCCACCACGCGTTCGCTGCGGGTGGCGCTGGACACCGCGCGCAAAAGCATCCTTCTGTACTCGGCGTCAAACGTCTCGATGTGGTCGAGCAGCGAGATTCACCGACATCCGTTCCTGCAGAAACTGGGTCCCGACGTGCTCGACCCGGCGCTCGACGCGTCCAGCGTGGCGGCGCGGCTGCTCGATGCGCGATTCTGTCGCCGTCGGCTGGCTGCCCTCCTGCTGGACCAGGGGTTCCTGGCCGGGATGGGCAACTACCTGCGCAGCGAAGTGCTGTTTGTCGCCGGCCTCGACCCGGACCTGCGACCCACCGACCTGTCGCCCACGCAGTGCCACGCGCTCGCCAAAGCGCTGCTGGAGGTGCCGCGCGCCAGCTACCGCACGCGTGGCATCCGGCCTGCCCGCGGCATGCGCGCCGACCATCTGGACGAGAGCCCGGAAGGCTTTCGCTTCATGGTGTTCGGCCGCGCCGCCGAACCCTGTCTGCGTTGCGGCGAGCCGGTCCAGCGCCGCGAACTGGCCGGACGGCGGCTCTACCTGTGCCCGATCTGCCAGCCGACCTCGCGCTGAAGCGTCTGGTCAGCAGGTGCGCGGCGCACCTCGCGACCGGTGCTGGAGAGCGAACTTCGTGAGGGCGAACTTCGCGAACACCACAGGCGACACGGAAATCGGCGCCCGCAAGCGATCAGCGCTGCAGTGCAGCCCGCCTGCGGCGGCGAGCAGCATACGGATCGACTAACTCGACAGGTCCGTATGACCGAGGTGCGGACATGAATCCGCGGGCGCGCGACGAGTTCCGGGCGATCACCTCGACCACCTGTGTCCGACACGCTGCCTGCGGTCAGACATCGAGATCAGTCCACAGCTTGTTTGGCAGGCGCGAGCTCCTGCAGCTCGCGCTTCACGCGCACCGCGCCGCGTCGGGGCCGGATGGGGTGTTGGCGGTCTTCCAGATACGCGCGATTGAAGGCAGCGCCGAACAGCAGGATCAACGACGAGTAGTTGACCCAGATCAGCAGCACCACCAGTGAACCGGCAGCACCGTAGGCCGAACCCGGCGCCGAGCGCGCCAGGTATTCGGCGATCACCGCACGGCCCACCGTGAACAGCACCGCGCTGAGAAATGCACCTGGCAACACGTCGCGAAAACTCAGAACCACGTCGGGGAGGATGCGAAAGATGGCGGAGAAGAGCACGGCGACGAGCAGCAACGACAGGCTGAAGTCGGCCACCATCAGCAAGGTGTCGCTCATCGGCAGCCAGCTGTCTGCGTAATTCATCGCGACTCGCACAGCGATACTGAGCAGCAGCGACACCAGCAACACGAAGCCGATCGCCAGCAGCACGGCCAGCGACATCAGTCGCGCCAACAGCACACGCAGCAGGCCGCTGCGTGCCGGCTGCGGCGACACTTCCCAGATCGCATTCAGCGCCTTCTGCATCTGCGCGAACACGGTGGTGGCGCCGACGATGATCAGCACAATACCCAGCGTCGTGGCCCAGACGCCCCTGGCATCGAGCTGCGCGCTCTGCACTGCGACCTGCACGAACTCCGCCGCCTGCGGGCCGATAGCCCCCTGCAGTTCGGCCATGATCCGGCCCGACGCGGCTTCATCGCCAAGCACCACGCCGACCACCGCCACCGCGACGATCACCACCGGTGCGATCGAGAACACCGTAAAGAACGCCAGCGCCGCGGCGTATACAAACGCCTGCGACTCGAGCCAGATCGCAAAGGTTCGGCGAATCAAACGGTACATGCGGCGCACTGTTGTCGTCATGCAGAGACAATATCCGATCTGTCGGGATGATTTGAAGCTCCCGTCGGGCGGCGCTCCGGGCCGCCGTTGTTGAATCAGGAAATAGCGATCACAGATGCGCTCACAGCAGTGCCTCGAGCGGATCGAATCCGTCAACCGATGACGTGTTCAGCGTCGTCCAGCACTTGCCTTCGTCTGATCATGCGCGGCGCACCCCGGTTGTGGGTCTCCACGTTTTTGGCGGATGTTTTTTGGGTGGGTGTCCACGTCTTTGGGGGGCTCACCGCGTTTTTGGTCCACGTCTTTGGACTGGTGTCCACGTCTTTGGACGCACGTCTTTAGGACGCGCCAACCGCCAGCGTCTCGCCGGACACCGCGACCGCAACGCCGAACATGTCGCCAGCATCAGTGTTGGATGCCTTCAGCTACGCCCGCCCCACGTCATGTGTCGGCGCGCTTTTTCGAATCGGCGTGGGAAGGCGTGACCGACACCGTTAAAACTGCCCACGGTCCATTTCCGCTCTGCTGGCAAATATTCCGCGCTGCATCAATTGCCCTCAAAGCCATTGGCAAAAATAATGGGCCTCATCACAAACCCATAGGTCGCTCCCGCGGACGTCGCGGCGTTGCTGGCCTGATTGCCAGCTACCCCAGTGGCGGTGCTGGCCTCGCCGGGCGCGCCGACTAAAACGCTAGCGCCGGACACTGCGACGGATACTGCAAAACGGTCTCCGGCATCGGTGTTGGAGGCTTTCAGGTAGGCCCGCTGCGTCCAGGCCGTGCCGCTGCGCCCGAACACATACGCCGCCCCGGCCTCGGGAGCCGAGTTGTCGAGCTGATTGCCATTGATGCCCAAAGCGTTG
>JBBRBN010000016.1:0-57698 GCA_038205755.1 Lysobacterales bacterium
AGCAGACATCGGGCCGGCATTTTGCAGGCCTTGGCCTGAGGATTCTGTAGAGCGGAGCTTGCTCCGCTGCCTGTACCCGGCACGCCTGTACCCGGCACGCACCTGCAAAGCCGAGCAAGCTCGGCGCTACAAGAGCAGACATCGGGCCGGCATTCTGCAGGCCTTGGCCTGCGGACTCTGTAGAGCGGAGCTTGCTCCGCTGCCTGTACCCGGCGCGCCTGTACCCGGCACGCACCTGCAAAGCCGAGCAAGCTCGGCGCTACAAGAGCAGACATCGGGCCGGCATTCTGCAGGCCTTGGCCTGGTCATTCTGTAGAGCGGAGCTTGCTCCGCTGCCTGTGCGCCGCAGCCCTTATCCGGCCGACCGGGGTGCGGCCGCTGCACGCCAACGCTCAAGCCACCAGGCCATGGCCATGCTGACCACAAGCCACAGCGAGAACGCCGGCAACGCGCCGATGTACGGCACGTCAAGCAGCACGTACAAATGGATCAACGGCATATTGACCAGGTACAGCGGAAACACCGCCTGCGCTGCCATGCCGAGGCGTGCTGACGATCTACCGCGACACAGCCAGGGCAACGGCAGCGCACAGCCCAGCCCGATCAGGGTGAACAGCGCGACTCGGGCAAACGCACTGGCATCCAGCGGGAGCACGCTGAACAGCCAAAGAGTCAGCGCCAGCAGGCCAATCCCGATCAGAGCGACCTGGACGACCCGCGTCGGCGCTGGTCGGCGCGCCTGCCAGCAGGCCAGCACGCCGCCCCAGGCGCAGGCGTCGAGCCGCATCGGCAGCCACTTGCGCACGCCCGCGTCCCAGGCCGGATCGAGTGCCAGCACCAGCGCTCCACGCAGCGCCAGCCCACCCACCGCCAGCAGCAGCAAAGCATTCCGCAGCGCCAGCTGCGGATCCTTGAAGCGCCTCGCCCAGCAAGCGAACAGCGGCGCCAGCAGCGAGAACAACAGCAGCGGGGGCAGGTTCCAGGCCTCGCCAAAGAATGGCGGCTGCATCGCGACGCTGTTCTGCAGCAGCAGCGGGTAACGCCACAGCGACTCTGGCAGAGCGCCGCGGTACAGCCACCAGAGCGTCGCGTTGATCGCCACGAACGCCCAGAACCAAGGCAGCACTCGCCACAGTCGGCGCCCGCCGAATGCCAGCGCCTGCTGACCCGAGGCCGGCAGCTCGCGCAGCAGCATGCCGGTGACGAGAAATCCGCTGAGGGCAAAGAACAGTTCGGTGCCGACCCAGCCGGCGCCAAGCCAAACGTCGTAGCGTGGGAACAGCGGGTAGAGGAAAAACGCGCCGTGCGCCAGCAGCACCAGCGCCGCCGCGCTCAGCCGCAGCGCATCAAGGCCGGCGTGACGCACGCGTCACCCGCACCCCTGTAACCGGGCCGCTCGGCGCGATGCTCTCGCTGCGTCAGCGTCCGTCCCAGCCATCCTGACCGACCTCACCCTGGATCGCGCCGAGCGGCGCTCCTAGAGAGGCGATCACAGCGCGCAACGCATGCATCGCGATCAGGCGCTGCGCTGCCGCAGCGCCTCGAACAGCGCCACGCCCGCAGCAACCGAGACGTTCAGGCTTTCCGCCTGGCCGCGCATCGGAATCTTCGCCAGGAAATCGCAGTTCTCGCGGCTCAGCCGGCGCAGGCCGTCACCCTCGCCGCCCATCGCAATCGCGGTTGGACCGCGCATGTCGATGGCGTACAGCGATGCCTCCGCCTCACCGGCCAGGCCAACGATCCAGACGCCCGCGTCCTTCAGCGTTTTGAGGGTGCGTGCAAGGTTGGTGACGCGGATCAGCGGCACCCGTTCGGCGGCGCCGGCGGCGGCCTTGCGCACCACTGGCGTGATTCCGACCGCGCGGTCGCGCGGCACGATCACCGCCGCCGCGCCGGCCGCTTCGGCGGAGCGCAGGCAGGCACCAAGATTGTGCGGATCCTGCACGCCGTCGAGCACCAGCAGCAGCGGATTCTCGATTCGCCCCAGCAGCTCGTCGAGATCGCCCTCACCGAGGTTGACCGCCGCCGTCAGCTGCGCCACGACGCCCTGATGCTTGATACCCGGCACCGCACGGGCCAGTGCGTCGGGTGCGACCTGCTGGACAGTCACTCCGGCCGCCTTCGCCAGCTCGGCCAGTTCGGCCAGCCGGGGGTTCTTCGCCCGCGCCTCGATCAGCAGCTCACGGACCCGACCACGCTCACCCTCAAGCGCCGCCTGCACCGCGTTGATGCCGCCAATCCACAGCTCGCTCATCGGCGTTTACCCTTGCTCTTGCCCTTGTCGGCATCCTTGGCCTTGCGCTTGCCTTTGCCTTTATCCTCGTCCGATTGCGGGCGCTGCGCGACCTGGCGGCTCTCGGCCACCGGCTTGCCCAGATGCGCCACCAGCCGGAAGTCGATCTTGCGATCTTCCAGGCTGGCGCGCAGCACCAGGATGCGCACCGCATCGCCCAGGCGTATCTGCAGGCCACTGCGCTCGCCGCTCATCAGTTTGCGGGCCGGATCGAAGTGGTAATAGTCGTTCGGCAGCTGGGTCACATGGACCAGCCCGCTGATGCGCGACTCGCTGAGTTCGATGAAGGCACCAAACGAGGTCACGCCGCTGACCACGCCATCGAACTCGGCGCCGATGTGGCGCTCCATCCAGGCGCAGCGATAGCGCTCGTCAACTTCTCGCTCAGCTTCATCGGCGCGCCGCCCGCACTGCGAGCAGTGCTGGGCCAGCGCCACCATCTCGTGCTGGGCATAGATGAAGCCAGCCGGCTTGCCGCCCGCCAGCGCGTGCTTGATGGCGCGGTGTACCAGCAGGTCGGGATAGCGGCGGATCGGGCTGGTGAAGTGGGCGTAAGCCTCCAGCGCAAGTCCAAAGTGACCGAGGTTTTCCGGCTGGTACACCGCCAGCGACTGGCTGCGCAGCAGGACGGCTTCCAGCAGCGCGGCATCCGGACGCTTGCGCGCCTTCTTCAGCAGCGCCGTGAAATCGCGCGGCTGGACCTTTTCCCAGGCCGGCATGCTGAGGCCGAATTCCTTGAGGAATTCCAGCAGATCCTCGTACTTCGACTGCGGCGGGCGGTCGTGCACGCGAAACGGCGTGGGCAGCTCCTTCAGCAGCAGGTACTTCGCGGCCTCGACATTGGCGGCGATCATGCACTCCTCGATCAGCTTGTGGGCGTCGTTGCGCTCGGTTGGCGCCGCCTGCACCACTTCGCCCGCCGGTCCGAGGCGGAAGTCGATCTCGGGGCTGTCGAACTCGATTGCACCGCGCGCGCTGCGCTGCTTGGCAAACAGTCCGTACAGCTGATGCAGGCGCTGCAGCTGCGGCAGCAGTTCGCCGACCTGCTGTCGCGCGGTCGGATCGCTTTCGCCGATGGCCGCCCACACCTGGGTGTAGGTGAGCCGCGCATGCGAGCGCATCACCGCCTCGTAGAAGCGCGACCGCTGCACCACGCCGCTGCGATCAACCTGCATGTCGCACACAAAGCACAGGCGGTCGACCTTGGGATTGAGCGAGCAGATGCCGTTGGACAGCGTCTCGGGCAGCATCGGGACCACATAGCCCGGAAAATAAACCGAGGTCGCGCGCTTGGTGGCCTCGTTGTCGAGCGTGGTCCCGGGCCGCACGTAGTGCGACACGTCGGCAATCGCGACAATCAGCCGGAAGCCGCCGGCATTCGGCTCGCACCAGACGGCATCGTCAAAGTCACGCGCGGTTTCACCGTCGATGGTGACCAGCGGGGTCTGGCGCAGATCGACCCGGCCGGCGATGTCCGCCTCCGGCACCTGCAGGGGTACCCGCGAGGCTTCCTCGAGCGCCGCCTGCGGCCACTCGTTCGGAATGCCGTGACCGTGAATGGCCATCTCGACCACCAGCGAGGGCACCAGCGCGTCGCCCAGCACCGCCAGCACCCGGCCAAACGGCGGTCGCCCACGCTCTGGCTGCGAGGTGATCTCGCACACCACGATCTGGCCGTTGCGCGCATCCCGGCGCTCGGCAACCGGAATCACGATGTCCTGGTTGATGCGTCGATCATCGGGCAGCACCAGCCCGACGCCATCGCGCTCGGCATAGCGGCCGACCAGGCGGGTGGTGCGACGCTCCAGCACTTCCACCACCGTGCCCTCGCGGCGTCCGCGCGCATCGACGCCGGTCAGCGCCGCCAGCACGCGGTCGCCGTGCAGCACGTCGCGCATTTGCCGCGGCGGCAGAAACAGGTCATCGCCGCCGGCATCCGGGCGCAGGAACCCGAAGCCATCGGCGTTGGCAATCACCACGCCTGCGATCAGATCAAGCCGCGCCGCCGGCGCATAGCCGCCGCGCCGGTTCACCAGCAGCTGGCCGTCGCGCACCATCGCCGCCAGACGGCGGGTCAGCGCCTCGAAGCGGTCTGGCGCGGTGAGCTTCAGCGCCTTGGCAATGGCCTCGGCGTCCATCGGCTCGCCCTGCGCCGACAGGAACTCGGTCAACGCCTCGCGGCTGACGATGGGATTCTCGTAGCGCAGCGCCTCGCGCTCGGCGTGCGGGTCGGCCAGCTTGGCTGCCTGCATGGTGAGCTGCTTGGCAAGTGATGGGCGCGGCGACTGCGCATCTGCCGACGCCGGCCGCGGACCGCCGTGACCGCGCTTGCCCGCCGTCGGCTTGCCACCGGGTGCAGTGTTTGCCGCCTTCGCCGACGCCGGCTTGCCGGCACGGCCGCTGCGTTCGGCCTCCAGCCCGCGGGTCAACGACTCCGGCAGCCATCCCGGCAGCGCCGCGGACTTTTTGCGCCTGCCCGCACCAGCGGCAGCGCCCGCCCCTGCCGGACCGCCCGTCTTGCCGCCGCTTGAAGAATCCGTTTTCTTTTTCATGGCGGCATCTTACACGCCACCTCCGGGCGTTCGTTGACAGCCGAACGCAACGGCCGTATCGTTCGCGGCTCGCTCGCGCCACGCGCAGCGCGGAACACCTGCCCAGGTGGCGGAATTGGTAGACGCACTAGTTTCAGGTACTAGCGCCGAAAGGCGTGGAGGTTCGAGTCCTCTCTTGGGCACCAACAGCAAGTTGCAGGACCTGCCACACAGTCCCGCAAGTCCCATGAAACCCGCCAAATTGGCGGGTTTTTTGTTTCTGGCGGTGCCAGCGGGTGCCAGTCGGTGCCAGTCAAGCCAGAGCGCTTTGGGTACACGTTCAGGTACATCTTTGGCCCGGACGCCGAGAGGCGAAGATTGGGCTGGTCCCACCGTGTACCCAAAAGCCACGAGAACTTCTGATCGAGCACGGCTATCTGCGATCCCAGATCGAGGGAACATCGGAACTAGCAGCCTGTCGGACTTAGCCCGCATGTTTCATGAATCTCGCGCGCCCTCGCTTGACTCTTGTCCGCACAGGAGACTACCTCAGTCGGTCGTATGGCCCGCTACGCCGCTCCTTCGGGAAATATCCTGTGCGAACAACATCCTGCGCGATCATCGCGCGAGATTCATGAAATAGGCGGGCTAGGCTCGGTCTGCGCACCGCCGAACCCGCCTGCATGGCACTTGCGCACCTGTTGGAGCATGCCGACCCCGATCGCACACCGATTGCGGGTCTGCCGGGCAACCCACCCGGCTTCGTCAAGGATGTCGGCCGCGCCGTGGCGCTTTGGTGGCTGGCGAATCAACAATCACCGCTGGCGCCGACTCGTTGGCCGCAGCACAGGGTGAACGCGCTGGTCGAGACGTTCCCGAACCGTGGTGACGACCAACTGGACGGTGCCGGCAGCGCCTTGATCGCCATGGAGCCTTATCTGCGGGATGCCCACCAGATCGCCGTAACCAGCGTACTGGCACCGCACGCGACGCCTCTTGAGGCCTCCTCCCGGCGTGCGCTCGCCGGCATGACACGAATGCTGCAACACCCCACGACGTCGGCTGAAGGGGCTGTTTGCGATTTCACTGCCGCGCCCGGATCTTGAGTGACCACGCCCGAGGCCGCCTCGAGCAAGAGAATCGATTGACACGGCGGGGTAGCCTGAAGCGCTCCGCATTCCCAGCTATCCACTCAGCGACCCGCAACGAATCCTCGACGCGAGCGACGGGCCTTGGATTGAGCGCCGCTGCAGGAGTAAGCCGGAGCGCGCGTGCGCCGAACGAACGGTTCGATCATCTGTCGTCAACCCGGCCTCCGTTATACTTCGCCCACTCAATGCACGCGGCGGGAGAAGCGGCGGTTCCTTTGTGGAATACGCCGCTGCCGAAGGCGCAACGCCCGTAATCGCTCAGGCTCCCCGTACCGTCGCGCGCGAGTAACTCTGGAGAGACCGGAAGCATCCGGCGCCGAAGGGGCACGGAGTCGGCGCTTGCTGACTTCAAACTCTCAGGCAAAAGGACAGAGGGGCGCTCCGCGTGCGGCTTCGCGCGCGCCTTTCGGACGCCCTTGCCATGTCTATCGCTCCGCTTTCCGCGACATCTTTGCGCGACCTCGAACACCACGGCGCGTTCATCGAGCGCCACATCGGCCCCAACGCTGCAGAGATCGCGGCCATGCTCGACGTGGTCGGCCAGCCCTCGCTTGATGCGCTGACCGACGCCATCGTGCCGGCATCGATCAAGTCTGCCGCGCCGCTGGCGCTGCCACCGGCGATTACCGAAGTGGAGGCGCTGGCGAAGATCCGCCGCATCGCCGAGCAGAACCAGATGTTTCGCAGCTTCATCGGTCAGGGTTACTACGGCACCCACACGCCGAACGTGATCCTGCGCAATGTGCTGGAGAACCCGGCCTGGTACACGGCCTACACGCCGTATCAGGCGGAGATCTCGCAGGGCCGCATGGAGGCGTTGATCAATTTCCAGACCATGGTGACCGACCTCACCGGCATGGAGATCGCGAATGCCTCGCTGCTCGACGAAGCAACCGCCGCGGCTGAGGCGATGACGCTGTGCAAGCGCTCGTCGAAGTCGAAGTCGAATGTCTTCTACGTCGCCGCCGACTGCCACCCGCAGACGATTGAGGTGCTGCGTACGCGCGCCGCCGGTATTGGCATTGAGCTGTGCATCGGTGAAGCCAGTCTCGCCGTCGAGGTCGACTGCTTTGGCTTGCTGCTGCAGTACCCCAACACCTTTGGCCAGATCCACGACCACTCTGCGCTGTGCGCCACGCTTCACGCACACGGCGCGCTGGTGGCGGTGGCCACCGATCTGCTGGCGCTGACCGTGCTTGCGCCGCCGGGCGAATGGGGTGCCGACATCGTGGTCGGCAACAGCCAGCGCTTTGGCGTGCCGTTTGGTTTCGGCGGCCCGCACGCGGCGTTCATGGGCTGTCGCGACGCCTTCAAGCGCTCGCTGCCGGGCCGGCTGATTGGCGTGTCGATCGATGCCGACGGCAAGCCGGCTTATCGGCTTACCCTGCAGACTCGGGAGCAGCACATCCGCCGCGAAAAGGCGACTTCCAACATCTGCACCGCGCAGGTGCTGCTGGCGGTGATGGCGGCGATGTACGCGGTCTACCACGGGCGCGACGGGTTGCTGCGGATTGCCCATCGCACGCATCGCCTGACTGCACTTCTCGCCGCTGGCCTGCGCGCCCACGGTGTGCACGTTGACAGTGATTTCTTTGACACCCTGCACGTCAGCGGCGTCGATGCCGCCGCGATTCATGCGCGCGCAGCGTCGGCGGCGCTCAATCTGCGCCAGATCGACAGCGACAGCCTGGGCATCAGTCTGGATGAAACCTCCACGCGCGCCGACGTGACGGCGCTGGCTGCGCTGTTCGGCGCAGCACTCGATGTCGATGCACTGGATGCCGGCCAGCCCACCGAGCTGCCAGCGCCGCTGCGGCGGCAGTCGGATTTCCTCAGCCATCCGGTCTTCAACTCGCATCACAGCGAGCACGAGATGCTGCGCTACCTGCGCTCGCTGGCCGACAAGGATCTGGCGCTGGACCGCACCATGATTCCGCTTGGCTCCTGCACCATGAAATTGAACGCCACCGCCGAGATGATCCCGGTGACCTGGCCCGAGTTCGGCACCATTCACCCACTGGCGCCGGCCGCGCAGACCGCCGGCTACACGCAGCTCATTGATGAGCTGGAGGCGATGCTGGTCGAATGCACCGGCTATGACGCGGTCAGCCTGCAGCCCAACTCCGGCGCGCAGGGCGAGTACGCCGGCCTGCTGGCGATCCGCGCCTATCATCGGGCGCAGGGCCAGCCGAATCGCGATATCTGCCTGATTCCCGAGTCCGCCCACGGCACCAATCCGGCCAGCGCACAGATGTGTGGAATGACCGTGGTGGTGACCAAGTGCGACGCGCGCGGCAACGTCGATGTCGAGGATATCCGGGCCAAGGCGGAAACCTACGCCGACCGGCTCGGCGCCCTGATGATCACCTACCCCTCAACGCACGGCGTGTTCGAGGAGGACATCGTCCAGATTTGCGAGATCGTCCACCAGCACGGTGGCCAGGTGTACACCGACGGTGCCAACTTGAATGCGCTGGTCGGTGTCGCCAAGCCCGGCCAGTGGGGGTCGGATGTGTCGCATCTGAACCTGCACAAGACGTTCTGCATTCCGCACGGCGGCGGCGGACCGGGCGTGGGCCCCTGCGCGGTCAAGGCGCATCTGGCGCCGTTCCTGCCGCGGGCGCTGGGCAGTGACGGTCCGGTCGGGATGGTCAGCGCAGCCACCCACGGCAGTGCGTCGATTCTGCCAATCTCCTGGATGTACATCACGCTGATGGGCAGCGTCGGGCTGCGGCACGCCACCCAGGTGGCTCTGCTCAACGCCAACTACGTGGCGCGCCGGCTGGCCGCGCACTATCCGACGCTGTATACCGGGCGCAACGGCCTTGTCGCGCACGAGTGCATTCTCGATCTGCGGCCGATCAAGGATGCCACCGGCATCAGCGCTGAGGACGTTGCCAAGCGGCTGGTCGACTATGGCTTCCACGCGCCTACCTTGAGCTTTCCGGTCGCTGGCACACTGATGGTCGAGCCGACCGAAAGCGAAAGCCTGCACGAGCTCGACCGTTTCATTGACGCCATGATCCAGATCCGCGAAGAGATCCGCGCCATCGAGACAGGCCAGATGGACCGCGACGACAATCCGCTGAAGAACGCGCCGCACACGGCGACACGGGTGATGGCGGAAACCTGGGCGCACGACTACAGCCGCGAGTCGGCTGCCTTTCCGTTGGCGGTACTGAAGACCAGCAAGTACTGGCCGCCAGTTGGCCGGGTCGACAACGTCTACGGTGACAAGAACATCATGTGCGCCTGCATTCCGATTGATGCCTACCGCGACGTGACGCCGGCCTGAGGCAAGGCCGCCGCACGTGCCGCTGCCGGCGCAAACGGCGGCGGCGGCGCGCCCGGCAACGCACGCACGGCCAAACGTGTCGCTTCCCGCTGGCCCGCCTCGGACAAGCCGGCACATGCTGCGGCCAGGCGACCGGCGTTGCGCGGCGCTGCGACGGCGTGTAGCTGCAGCGGGCACGCCCGCCAGAGGCGATCGCCTACCCAGCGCGCTACGGCGCCCTGCGCAAGGCTGCTGCGGCCGCAGGAATGCGCAGTAGCCTCGCGCGGCGGCAACATAGCGACCAGTTGATCCCAGCGCAGAAAATCGGTGTCCGGCAGCAGGCACAGCTGCCAGCAGGCGCAGTCCTGGGCATCCAGGAACAGCAGCGATTCGCGCGGGCCGTCGGAGTCGATATCGCTGCAGTGCAGCGTGCGACGCGCACGGCCCCAGCCGCTCAAGGGGTTGTGATCAAGCGCCGGATACAGACACAGCAGCGGCCCCAGTTGCGCCAGCGCCTGTGCGGTGCAGGTCGCCGCGCGCTGCCGGCAGCCGTCCGCGCACTCGGCCGGGCCGGGCCGGCCATCCAGCAAGATGGCCGCGGGTTGGCTGGAAGCAGTCACAGGGTGGTGGAGCGGGAAACGGGCTTCGCGCATGGCAACCTCCGAGGGGGTCGCCTAGATGATAATGATTATCATCTACTTTTCAATAGCCAGCTCTGGCGGATCGACGGATCAGCTGCTCAGCGGAGCAAGCTCCGCTCTGCGAGGCTGGCCTGGCAGACGTTGGCAGTCAGGCGAACGGATCGCGCAGCATGATCGTCGCGACCCGATCGGGCCCGGTCGAGACCATTGCCAGCGGACAGCCGGACAGCTCTTCCAATGCCCGCAGATAGGCGCGCGCGGCGGGCGGCAGCTTCTCCCATTCGGTGATTCCGGCGGTTGTCTCGCTCCAGCCGGGAAACTCCAGATAGACCGGCTCGCACTCGTCCCAGCCCTGCGCATCGAGCGGTGCGTACTCGCTTTGCTTGCCGTGATACTTGTACGCGATGCAAAGCTTGAGCGAAGGCATGCCGTCGAGGATGTCGAGCTTGGTGATGCACAGCCCGCTGATGCCGTTGATCGCTACCGCGCGCTTGAGTGCGACGAGATCGATCCAGCCACAGCGCCGCGGCCGTCCGGTGGTGGCGCCAAATTCCTGCCCGCGCTTGCGAATGCCCTCGCCAATCTCATCGTGCAGCTCGGTCGGAAATGGCCCGCCGCCGACGCGCGTGGCATAGGCCTTGGCAATTCCCAGCACGTAGTCAATGGAATCGGCGCCGACGCCGGTGCCGGCCAGCGCGCCGCCGATGGTCGTGTTGCTGGAAGTGACGTAAGGATAGGTGCCGTGATCGATATCCAGCAGGGAACCCTGCGCGCCCTCGAACAGCACCCGTTTGCCCTGCTTGCGCAGGTCATGCAGGAGACCGGCGATATCGGACTTCATCGGCTCGACGTATTCGCCGAAGGCCAGCGCCTCGTCAAAGGTCTGCTGATAGTCGACCGCGGCCACGCCCAGATACTGGGTCAACACGAAGTTGTGATAGTCGAGCGCCGTGTGCAGCTTTTCGCCCAGTTCGGTGGGGTACTTGAGATCGGCAACGCGGATGCCGCGACGCGCGACCTTGTCCTCGTAGGCAGGCCCGATGCCGCGTCCGGTGGTGCCGATGGCCTTGCCGCCGGCCTTCTTCTCGCGCGCCTGATCGAGCGCGATGTGATACGGCATGATCAATGGCGTCGCCGGGCTGATCTTAAGGCGCGAACGCACGTCGACCCCAGTCGCCTCCAGCTCACCGATCTCCTTGCGCAGCGCCGCCGGGCTGAGCACCACGCCATTGCCAATCAGGCACAGCGCGTTTGGCCGCAGGATGCCCGATGGAATCAGGTGCAGCACGGTCTTCTTGCCATTGATGACCAGCGTGTGACCGGCGTTATGGCCACCCTGGAAACGCACGACCGCACCGATTTCCTCGGTCAGCATGTCGACGATCTTGCCTTTGCCTTCGTCGCCCCACTGGGCTCCCAAGACGACTACTGACTGACCCATAGCGTGTTACTCCAGGAATGTTCTCGTGGCGACGCGTTGCGATGCTAGCCCCCTTGGGAGAGGGCTTCAGACGTTACTCACGCCAAGGCAGTGGCCGCTTCCACCACCCGCTCTACGGTAAATCCAAAATGCGGAAACAGCGCTTCTGCGGGCGCCGACGCGCCAAAGCTGTCGATGCCAATCACCGCGCCATCAAGACCCACATACTTGCGCCAGAAGTCGCTCACCCCGGCTTCGATCGCCACGCGACGGCGGCAATCCGAGGGCAACACCGACTCGCGCCATTCCGGCGACTGCCGATCAAACACTTCCGTGCACGGCATCGACACCACGCGGACCCGCTGGCCGGCGGCCTGCAGCGCATCGGCTGCCTGGGTGGCCAGACCGACCTCAGAACCGGTTGCAATCAGGATGATGTCCGCCGCTCCGCCATCGGACTCCCGCAGCACGTAGCCACCGCGCTCGATGGCGCGCAGCTGCTCCGCGCTGCGCGGCTGATGCGGCAGCGCCTGGCGACTGAATACCAGGCAGCTCGGGCCGTTGCGGCGCTCGATGGCGCACTTCCAGGCAATCGCCGATTCGACCGCGTCGCAGGGCCGCCAGGTGCAGTTGTTGGGGATGTAGCGCAGCGAGGCCAGGTGCTCGATCGGCTGGTGGGTCGGGCCGTCTTCGCCCAGTCCAATCGAGTCGTGGGTGTAGACGTGGATGCTGCCGGCAGGAATCAGCGCACTCATCCGCACCGCGTTGCGGGCGTAGTCGCTGAAAACGAGGAAGGTCGCGTCGTACGGCACGAATCCGCCGTGCAGGGCCAAGCCGTTGCTGATCGCGGTCATGCCGAACTCGCGCACGCCGTAATAGATGTAGTTGCCGTAGGCGCCGCCCGCGTTGACGTCCTTCGAGCCTTTCCACAGCGTGAGGTTGGAATGGGCCAGATCGGCGGAGCCGCCGATAAGCTCCGGCAGCAGCGGGCCAAACGCATCCAGCGCCATCTGCGAGGCTTTGCGCGAGGCCACCACCGGGCCTTCGGCCTGCAGCTTCTCGGCGTAGGCCATCGCGTCGTCGGCGAAGGTCGCCGGCAGCCGACCCGCGGTTCGGCGTTCAAACTCGGCAGCCAAGGCCGGGAACTGGCGCGCGTACTCGGCGAACACGCGATTCCATTGCTCCTCGCGCACGACGCCCGCATTGCGCGCGCGCCAGCCGTCACGGATGGCGTCGGGAATCTCGAACGGGCCGTACGGCCAGTTCAACGCGGCCCGCGCACCGGCCACTTCGTCCTTACCGAGCGGCGCACCGTGCGAGGACTCCTTGCCGGCCTTGGTTGGCGCGCCAAAACCGATGGTGGTGCGGCAGCAGATCAGGGTCGGCCGTTCGATTTCGGCCTGGGCGGTACGTATTGCCTGCTGGATCTCGTCGGGGTCGTGGCCATCGACATTCTTGATCACCTGCCAGCCGTAGGCCTCGAAGCGCTGCGGCGTGTTGTCGCCGAACCAGCCGGCGACATTGCCGTCGATGGAGATGCGATTGTCATCCCAGAAGGCAATCAGCTTGCCCAGGCCAAAGCTGCCAGCCAGTGAGCAGACCTCGTGTGAGATGCCCTCCATCAGACAGCCATCGCCCAGGAACACCCAGGTGTGGTGATCGACAATGGAAAACTCCGGCCGATTGAAGCGGGCGGCCAGCACCTTTTCGGCCAGCGCGAAGCCGACGGCATTGGCCAGTCCCTGGCCGAGCGGTCCAGTGGTGGTCTCGACACCGGGCGTTTCGTGCGCCTCCGGGTGTCCAGCCGTCTTCGAATGCAGCTGCCGGAAGCGCTTGAGTTCCTCCAGCGGCAGGTCGTAGCCGGAGAGATGCAGCAGGCCGTAAAGCAACATGGACCCATGCCCGTTGCTGAGCACGAAGCGATCACGATTGGCCCAGCGGGGATTGGCCGGACTGTGGCTCAGGAAGTCGTTCCAGAGCACCTCAGCGATATCGGCCATGCCCATCGGCATGCCGGGGTGGCCGGACTTGGCTGCCTCGACGGCATCGATGGCCAGAAAGCGCAGGGCATTGGCAAGCTCGCGACGGCTTGGTGTCGGCATGAGGAGGGGGTCGACCTTGAGGTTTCGGATGCGAAGCGGCGATCAGCGCCACCCTGCGTTATTGTCCCCGATGCCGGCGCGAAAGTCCTGTTGGACGACGTGGCCTGGGCTATGCTTCTGCTTCCTCTGCGTCTGCGTCAGCCAGCCCCCGAAATGGAGATCGAAGAACGCACTGTCGACATCGACGATCTGCAGCTGGGCATGTACGTCTGCCGGCTTGATCGGCCGTGGGAAGGCACGCCGTTTCCGCTGCAGGGCTTTTGCATCGAGACGCTGGCTGAAGTCGATGGCCTGCGCACGCTGTGCCGGCAGGTGACCATCGATGTGGTTTTGACGCGCGAAGCCCAGCGCGAGCGGGCATCCCGTTCGCAGCAGCCGGTGGCGCGCTCGCAGATGAGCCGTCAACTCCGAGCCGCGGCGGACCGACGCAGCTACACCGACGCTATCGGCGTGCGGCAGGAGATGCCGCGCGCGCGCGCGGCTCAGGCCAGCCTGAGCACCGCGACAACGCGCATTTTCGATGGCGTGCGCTCGGGCATGACGCTGGTTACCGAGGACATTGATGAAGCAGTAGCGCCGCTGGTTGAGAGCGTGCTGCGCTCGGCTGACGCGATTTTCTGGTTGAACAGCCTGCAGGCGCGCGGCGACTACGAGTATTCCCACGCGCTGAACTGCACGCTGCTGGCGGCGGCTTTTGGCCGACAGATGGGCCTGCCGGAGGAGCAGCTGATGAAGGTCGCCAGCGGCGGCCTGCTGCTCGACATAGGCAAGACCCAACTGCCGATCAACCTGCTGACCCAGCCGGGTCCACTGCTGCCCGAGCAGGTCGAGCTGGTCCGGAGGCATGTCGACTTCAGCATGGAGATGCTTTCAAAAAGCAATAACCGCAGCCCGGAGATCGTCGAGATGGTCGGCTCGCATCACGAACGGGTCGATGGCTCCGGCTACCCGTACGGCCTGCTCGGCGCCGAGATTCCGCTGTTCGGCCGGATTGCCGCGATCATTGACAGCTATGACGCGATGATCAGCCACCGGCCCTATCGCAACGCAATCTCACGACATGCCGCTCTTCAGCAGCTCTACAGCGCCCGCGACCGGTTGTTCCAGAGTGAGCTGATCGAACGCTTCATCCAGTGCATTGGCGCCTATCCGACCGGCTCCCTGGTGGAGCTGAGCACCGGCGAAGTCGCGATCGTGCAGGCACAGAATCGCACGCGTCAGCTGCTGCCCCGCCTGCTGCTGCTGACCACTCCGGACAAGCGGCTGGCGGCCGGCTTCCGTGAGCTCGACCTGCTGGTCGAAGCCAACACCGGTGGCGCCAACGTTCGCATCCTCAAGACCCTTGAGCCCGGCACCTACGGACTCGACCCAAGCGAGCTATTCCTGTGAGCACACTCATGCACCGCCGACCGGGCTCGCGGTCCCGCAATGCCTTTCTCCAGCAGTGCGCTGACGAGCTGCAGGGGTCAACTGACCCCAGCGCCATGCTGTTCATCCGGATCAGGGATTTCGATGAGTTTCGCAGCCGCCACGGGTACGTGACGTCCGACGCCCTGTCGGACGCCGCCTGCGACGCCATCGACGGCCTGCTGCGCAGCGGTGACAGCGCCTGCCGGATTGATGAGGACGGCTTTGCCGTTTTCCTGTCGCGACTGCTGAGCGAAAACCACGCACTGCTGGCCGCCAACCGCCTGCAGCGGATCCTCCAGCGCGACATTGCGGTGGAAGGCAGTATCTTCCCGATCGAACCGGCTATCGGGATCACCTACGCGCCAGCGCAGGGCGTCGATGCGGTGGGGCTGCTTCAGCAGGCCGACCGGGCATCCCAGCAGGCGCTGTCCAAACGGGTCGCGGTTGAACGCTACGTGCCGCCACGGCCGCACGACGACATCCCGAAATCCGCCCTGCGCAGCGCCATTCTTGGCAATCGCATGCAGATCTGGCTGCAGCCGATCTGGGACCTGAAGCAGCGCCGGATCGTTGGCGTCGAGTCGCTGTCGCGCTGGATGGATTCGGAGTACGGCCTGGTCAGTCCTGGCGACTTTGTGCCGCTGGCCGAACGCACCGACCTGATCGGCGACTTCACCCGCTGGTGCCTCAACGCGACCTTGCGGCATACCGCTGAACTGCGTCGGGTGCGGCCCGACATGCACATCAGCATCAACTTTTCACCGCGCCTGTTTGTCGAGGACGACATCGTCGAACAGGTGGTCAGCGCGCTGCAGATCTGGAATGTGCCGGCCAGCGCGCTGGTGCTGGAGGTCACCGAAGGCGCCACCATGGAAGATGCCGACCGTAGCGCTACGATGCTGACGCGCTTTCGCGAGGCCGGCATCGGCGTCGCGCTCGATGACTTCGGCATTGGCCATTCGTCGTTCGCCTATCTGCGCCAGTTTCCGGTCAGTGCGCTCAAGATCGACCGTTCGTTTGTTCGCGACCTGCGCGAGTCCGAGCGCTCACGCCAGCTGGTGCAATCGATGATCGGATTGACCAGGAACCTCGGCGTCACCAGCATCGCCGAAGGCGTCGAAGACGCAGCGACCCTGGGCCTCCTGCAGGAGATGGGCTGCGACTGCGTGCAGGGCTATCACATCGCCCACCCGCAGCCGGCCGAGAAGCTCATCGACAGTTTCCGCGACGGCGGCTGACGGGATCAGCCGGACACACGCTCAGCCACTGGATCCGGCGCCTCACCGCGTGCCACCACCACCGCACCGACCAGGTCACCGGTGACGTTGACGGTGGTGCGGCACATATCAAGAAAGCGGTCCACGCCAAGGATCAGGCCGATGCCTTCGGGCGGGATGTCGAACATGGCCAGAATCATGGCGATCACCGGCAGCAAACCGCCCGGCACGCCGGCGGCGCCGATTGCGCCCAGCATGCACAACACCAGCACCGACAGCTGCTGGGTCAGGCTCAGGTCAACGCCAAAGAACTGCGCCAGGAACAGCACCGTCACGCCTTCAAACAGCGCCGTACCATTCATGTTGGCGGTGGCGCCCAAGGTGCAGACAAAGCGCCCGACCCTTGACGGAATTCCCAGCCGCTGCTCGGCGACCTGCAGCGTGGTCGGCAGGGTTGCGCTGCTGCTGGACGTGGAGAAGGCGGTAAGGATGGCCGGCTCGGCGCGCTTGAAGAACTCCAGCGGCGACATCCCGCCGACGAAGCGGACCAGCAGCGGGAAAACGATGAAGAAGTGGATCGCCAGCGCCAGCACCACAGTGAACACGTAGCGCGCCAGCTGCACCAGCACGTCCAGACCCAGCTTGGCAGTGATCGCAAACAGCAGGGCCGCCACCGCGTAGGGCGCCAGCTGGATCACCCAGCCAATCAGCTTGAGACAGATGTCGTACAGACCCTGCACCGCGCCCAGAAAGCTGCGGGTGCCGTCGCTGCGCACCACCGCCGCAGCGATGCCGACCATCAGCGAGAAGAACATCACGCCGATCAGGTCGCCGTTGACCGCCGACGCCAGCGGATTGCGCGGCACGATGTTGAGCAGCAGATCGATGCCCGAAAAGGACTCGCGCCGGGCAACGATGGCTGTCGCCTGCTCTGCCGAGCCGGCCAGAATCGCCTGTCCAACATCCGGCGGCAGTCCTACGCCGGGCTGGATCAGGTTGACCACCACCAGCCCGATCAGCGCAGCGAGGGTGGTGACGGTGAGGATGAAAACCAGCGTCTTGCCGCCGATCCGACCCAGCGAGCGCGGATCACCGATCTCGACCACGCCCAGCACCAGCGCCGAAAACACCAGCGGCACCACCAGCATGAACAGCAGTCGCAGAAAGATCTGCCCGATCGGGTTGGCGACATAGGTGATCAACGTCGCCAGCCAGCCGGCATCGGCGAACATGAGGTTGGCGGCGATACCGGCCACACCACCGGCCACGAAGCCAATCAGCATCTTGGTGTGCAGCGGCATGCCGCTACCCACGTCTTCCGCGCTGCCGCTCATGGTTCAGGACTTCCGATTGGAGGGAATCAAGCCGCTGGCGAGGCGGCGGTCGTAGTCATCGACCTTGCGTCGCAATACCGGCAGCAGCAGATAGACGCCAATCAGGTTGGGAATTGCCATGATGAACAGCAGAGCGTCGGCGATATCGACGATGCTGGAAAGGTTCATGGTGCAGCCAACCACCGCCATCCCCAGATAGAAAAACTTGAACCCGTACAGGGCGACCTTGGACTCGTTGGCCAGGAAACTGGCGGCCTTGGCGCCGTAGTAGGCCCAGGTGATCATGGTCGAGAAGGCAAACAGGAATACGACCATCGTCAGGACGTAGGGAAACCAGCTGATCACGCTGGCGAACGCATCTGAGGTCAGCTTGACGCCGTCGGCCGCGCCCGGCACCGCGTACTGGCCGGTAATGATGATGACCAGCGCAGTCATGGTGCAGATCACCACGGTGTCGATGAATGGCTCCCACAGCGCGACATAGCCCTCGGTAACCGGCTCGCGCGTCTTGACCGCCGAATGGGCGATGGCTGACGAGCCCAGACCGGCTTCGTTGGAGAATGCCGCACGGCGGAAGCCGACGATCAGCGCACCAATCACGCCACCCACTACGCCGTCCGCGCTGAATGCGCCACTGAGAATGGCGCCGAATGCCGCAGGAATATCCGCGAAGTGGCTTCCAAGCACGACCAGGCAAGCGAGGACGTAAATCGCCGCCATGGCCGGCACCAGCTTGGCGGTCACGGCACCGATCCGCGTGATGCCGCCAATCACCACCGCACCCGCCATGGTCGCAATCACCACACCGAACAGCCAGCCGCGTCCGGCCAGCGGGCCGGCATCACCGCCGGTGATGTTGAGGAACTGCGAATAGGCCTGATTGGCCTGGAACATTGAGCCCGCGCCGATGGCGCCAAACATCGCGCAGATCGCGAACAGGATGGCCAGCCCCCAGCCGAACCCCTTCAGCTTCGGGTAGTTCTCGCCAATGCCGCGGCTGAGGTAGTACATCGGACCACCGGACACGGTGCCGTCAGGCTTCTCCAGCCGATACATCACGCCCAGCGTGCATTCGGCGAATTTGGTCGACATCCCGAGCAGCCCGGCGACGATCATCCAGAACGTCGCGCCCGGCCCGCCGATGGTGATCGCAACCGCCACACCGGCAATATTGCCCAACCCGACCGTGCCTGAAATCGCCGACGTCAGTGCCTGGAAATGACTGACTTCACCCGGACTGCTGGCGTCGGAATAGTCGCCGCGGAGCAGCCGGAAACCGTGCGCAAAGCCACGGATGTTGACGAACTTGAAATAGACCGTGAAAACCAGGCCAGCGACGATCAGCCACACCACGATCAGCGGCAGGTTGGCGCCGTTGACCGGCACCGAGAAAAATATGAAGTTGGAAACCGCCTGCGAGATCGGCGCCACCACAGCTTCGATCCGCTGGTCAATACCGGCCTCGGCAGCGCGGGCGCCGCTGGCGACCAGCCAGAGCATGATAGCGATCAGGCTGCGCATCATTCAGACATCCCCACGTCGATGAAGTCGGGGATGTTACACCAGCACCCGCAGCGGGCTGGGATCCCCCCAGCCGAGCGCGCTGGTTCATCGGTACAGTGACGGTAAACCAACTTTCGACGGTGCAGCGTCTGACTTCGATTGGACCCAGCGCAGCGGCCGGCGGAATGCCGCACGGCTCTGCGCCAGCATGCTGCCACGGGCACTGGGCTCAGCGCCCGCATACAGCCAGCGGTCCAGCGCGCGCGCCGCTTCCGCCTGCGCGGCATCGTCCAGACGCTCGGCCAGCCGATCCAGGCCAATGCCTCCACCAGCCGGCGCCAACGTGCGCAGATGGCGGGCGACAGCGGCCAGATCACCTATCTCCAGCGCCTGGCGCAAGGCGCCGCGAGTGGCCGTGTCGTCCGCCCCCAGCGGCGTCGCTGCCGTCACCGTCAGCCGTGGCCGCTGACGCCGCAGCAGCAGCGCCAGCGTCGCCAGCCATAGCGCGGCGAATGCAAGGCTGACCCAGCGCCAGACTGTGTCGGTGCCGGGCAACGCAACAGCCGCCGCGCTGACCGCATCGCTGGCGATGGGCACACCCGTGACGCCAGGCACAACGCCGGTCTCGGACGCTCCCACCGGCGGCAGAATGATGAGTCGCCGGACCGCCACCTGCGCCTGCTCCTTGCGATCGGTATCGGTGTTCCACCATTCGATGGTTACTGCGGGAATCTCCAGCGGCCCCACGCGCGACGGCACCACTGCAAAGCGGCGCACCCGCTCCCCGATCAGCCATTCGCCGGAATCGCCGGTTTGCGAGGATTCCAGATCAGGGTAAACCTGTGCGCCCTCGATGGCCGGCAGGCTGAGCTCCGGCAACTGGTCAGCCGCCAGTCCGCGCACCGCCAACCGCAGGCTTAGCGTGATCGGCTCACCCACTCGCAGCTCGCCATCGAGCGCTCCCGACTCGTCGGTCAGCGTCAATGCGGGCGCCGGCAGCCACGGCTGCGCCGCACCCGGCGCCTGCGGACGGACATTCAGGGTCACGCTGTCACCGTTGGCCTGCAGCCGCCGGCCACCGCTGAAGAATCCGCCGCGGCCGCCGTCAGTGGCTGCACCGCGGAAGCGTGGCGGGCTGACCTGCAGCTGCCCGCTGCGCTCCGCTACCAGTGCGTAGCGTCGCTCGATGACTTCGTAACGCCGATTGCCGACGTTTTTCTGGTAGCGCGTATCGCCGCCCAGGCGCTGCATGCGGGCGCCTTCGGCCTGTGGCTCCTCGAGCTGACCCTCGGCAAGATTCACCGCGTAGTGCAGTCGCACCACGTAGCTGACCTGCTGCTGCACGTAGGGATCGAGCGGCACCGCCACAACCTCCAGAAACACGTCGTCACCGGCGCCGCCGGTTGCACCCTGTGGCGCCGGCAGGACGGTGAGCGTGAGTGGCTCAGTGGTGTCTGCGCCGACGGTCAGCGCCGGGATGCCGATAACGCCCTCGGTCAGCGGCTCCAGCGCCACCGCCCACAGCTGGCTTGCGGTCTGCCGACCGTTAACCAGCTGCAGCTGTGAGCTGCTCGATGTCCCCAGCAGCCTGAAGTTGGTCGCCAGCGGCGCCAGATCGGGCTGGACGCCGCCCATGACGTCGAGCTCAATGTTGAGCGTCACGGTCTCGCCCAGCGTGATGCTGCTGCGATCAAGGAAGGCGCGGGCAGCGGCTTCTGCTTGCCCAGTCGGCAGCAGCAGCATTCCCAGCAGCATCGTCAGCACGCGAATCATCACTCGTTCTCCTGGCCGTCGCGCTCGCGGCGGCGCGCCTCAATGGCGAATTTGCGCCGCAGCAGTCCGCCCGGATCGTCAGGCACTCGCCGGAGCAACTGTTCGTTCGCCTGCCGTTGCTCGCTGGCCTGGGTTTCCTCAGGCGTTGGCATACGCACTTCTGACTGCTGCGAGTCTTCTGGCTGCTGCTCCAGGGCCTGCTCCATCTCGTCGGCAAACTGCTGCTGCGCGTCGGCGTCCGGCTGCTCGGCGCTCTGCGAGTCGTCCTGATCGCCGCCGTCATCCTGTGTTTCCGGCCGCTGCTCAGCGCCGGGTTGGCCATCCGGATCGCCCGGCTGCGGCGGCGGCTGGCCGGCGCCTTCCTGGTTCTCCTCCGAGGACTTTTCGCCCTCCTGTTGCTCGCCAGGCTCCTGATCGTCGGAATGCTGCTGATCGTCCGGCGCGCCGTTCTGTCCCTCCGGCGGCGGCGGCTGCCGCTTGATCTCCTCTTCGACGATATCCCGGTTCGTCCGGGCATCGTCCATCTCCGGCTGCTGCGCCAGCGCCTGGTCGTAGGCCTGCAGCGCCTCCTGCAGCTGTCCTGCGCGGGCCAGCGCATTGCCGCGGTTGTAGTGGCCGTCGGCCGTTGCAGACTGCGCAAAGTCCTCGGCGGCAGCAGCGAAGTCACCCGCCCGATACGCCGCGCTGCCGCGCAGCGCCGGATCCTGCGCCAACGCCCGGGCGGCCTCGTGCTGATCGTCCTGCAGCGCCTGCCAGGCACGCTGATCGTCACGCTGCCACAGGCTGCCCAGATCCCAGGCAGCGGCCGGCGGCGGTGTCAGCAGCAGGACCAGAGGCACGCAGGCCAACCAGCCGCGCCGGAACGTCAGTGCCGCCAGCGGCAGCAGCAGCAACAGCAGCCAGATGCCTTCGTCCTGGAACTGCTCGATGGTGGCTTGCTCCTCGCGCAGCACGAAGACGCCGGCGGTCGGGTCGAGCAGCCCCAGCGCCCGCAGATCGGCCAGATCAACCGCCAGCGGCTGGTAGGTACCGCCGCCGGCGGTGGCCAGCGCGCGCAGCGCATCCTCGTCGCGCCGCGGCAGCAGGATGCCGCCGCTGGCATCGCGCAGGAAGCCTCCGCCCGGCTGCGCAACTGGCGCGCCGGCGCTGCTGCCAACACCCAGCACCGAGACCCGCAGCCCCGCAGCCGCTGCCTCTCTCGCGGCACGCTGGTCACGCGCATCGCTGCGATCGGTCACCAGCAGCAGATCACCCTGGGTAAAGCCCGCGTTCGCCAGCAGCTTGGCCGCTTGGCGGATTGCGCGGTCCGCGCGCTGGCCCTGCTCGGGCAGGGTTTCGTGATCGAGGGAGCTCAATAACGACAGCAGCGTCCCGCCGTCATCGGTGAGCGGTGCAACAGTGAACGCGTCGCCGGCGTAGGCGATCAGCGCGACCTGGCCATCGCCGCGCGCGCGCAGCAGGTCGGCGATCTTGAACTTTGCGCGCGCCAGTCGGCTGGGCGCAACATCCGCGGCGCGCATTCGATCCGACAGATCCAGCGCAATGATCAGGGCCGACTCGGCCCGCAGCAGGGGCTGCGGCAGCCGCTGCCACGCCGGACCGGCGAGGGCGAGAACCGCCAGCACCAGCAGCAGCAGAATGACAGCCAGCAACCCGCGCGCGCCCCGCGCGGCACCCGGCTCGCGTAGCGCCGCCAGCAGATGCGGATCGACCACGCTGCGCCAGGGATCACGGGTAGCCAGCAGCCGCCGCCACAGCAGCACGATCAGCGGCACAGCGAGCAGCGCCAGCAGCCATAGCGGGCGCAGAAAGCGAAAGTCAGCGCCGATTTGTGCCCAGACGCTCATCGAGTCGCCACCGGCTGCGCCACCGACTTCAGCAGTCTGATGGCCAATCCGAGGCCCACCAGCAGCAGCGCCGCGGCCAGTGGCCAAGGAAACAGCTCGGTCCGCGGGCGCAGTTTTTCGCCGGCCTGCAAAGATGGCTCGAGCTGCTCAATCTCGGCGTAGATGCCGGCCAGCTCCGCGGTGTTGCGGGCGCGAAAGTAGCGACCTCCGGTGCGCTCTGCGATCTGCTGCAGCACGGCCTCGTCAATCTCCTCAGGCTGCGCGAACATCATGCCCAGCATGCCGCTGCGACGGGCGTCTCCGCCCACACCCACGGCGTAGATGCGAACCCGCTCGGCGACCGCCAGATCGGTGGCCCGACTCGGGTCCAGCGCGCCGGCGGTGTTGACGCCATCGGTAAGCAGTATGAGCACGCGCTGCGGCGACTCGGTTTCACGCAGACGCTTGACGGCCAGACCGATGGCGTCGCCCATGGCGGTCTCCCTACCGGCCAGACCGATACTGCTGGTTTCCAATTGATAGCGGACGTGATCCAGATCAAAAGTGAGCGGCGTCATCAGGTAGGCCTGCTGGCCGAACAGCAGCAGCCCCACCCGATCTCCATCGCGGCGACTCAGAAAATCGCCAGCGACCACCTGCACAGCGGTCAGCCGATCCACCGGTCGACCGCCGATCCGCATGTCTTCAGCCGCCATGCTGCCGGAGACATCAACCGCGAGCAGCAGATCCCGCCCGCTGCGCGGCAGATCCTCGATCTCACCCACCCACTGCGGTCGCGCGGCGGCCAGACACAGCAGCAGCCAGGCGAGCGCCGCCAGCCATGGGACGCCGCCCATCCGCAGCGGCGAAGTCGCCAGCGCGAGCTGGCGAGCCTCATCGGCAAACGGCAGCCGCAGCGCGGTGCCGCCTCTGTCCGACGCCGCTGGCAGCAGCACGCGCAGCAACCACGGCAGCGGCAACAGCAGCCCTACCAGCGGCCAGGCCCACTCAATCATCGGCCTGCTCCGCCAGCGTTCGCAGCCTGTGCTTGATCGGCTCGGCGAGCTTCCTGACTGCCTCGACATCAACGGTCGGCTGGAACGGCCCGACCAGCAGCAGCTGACCTGGACCCTGCGAGAACGGTCGGTCGGGCGCCTCGTCATCGAGAAAGCACAGCCACTGCGTCCCGGCCAGTGCGACCGCCTGCGGAGCAAACTGTCGACAGGCGCGGCGCAGAAGATTGGAGTAGCCGACCAACAGCTGTTTGGGCTGCTGCTCGACCGGATGCGCGCGCCGAAGGCGGGCAAACTCATCCTGCAGCAGACGCACCCGACGCCGCCGGCGCAGGCGCCGGCTTAGCAGCTGCAGCAGCTGCCAGCCAAGCAGCAGCACAATCGCCAGCAACAGCCACCAGCCCGGCGCCGGCGGCCACCAGCCCGGCTCCATCGGCAGATGGATGTCGCGCAGCGGCAGCTCCACCGGCCCACTCAAGGCAGCGCTCCGAGTGCCGCACCGTGCGACTGGGATACCCCGCGCAGCAGCAGTCGCAGGGACTCAACCGGGTCGTCATCGGTCGCCACATTGCGGGCCCGCACGCCGGCACGCCGCAGACCCTCATGGGCGTGTCGCAAGGAGTGCTCGAAGTGCGCTTGCCACGCCTGCCGGGCATGCGTGGTTTCGAGACCAAGCACGCTTCGAAGGCCGCCTGACAACACCGGATAGCGCGCCGGCGGCGGTGCCGTGCGTTCGATCGGATCGATCAGCAGCGCGGCCAGCAGATCATGGTGAGCACGCAGTTGGCCCAACGAGCGCAGGGCCGCCGCATCCAGACTTCGCTGATCAACCAGCAGCAGCACGTGACTGCCGGGACGCAGCACCCGACCGAGCCGTTCCAGCGTTGTCGATAGCGGCAACCCTGCGACGTCAGGCTGATCGCCAGACCACTGCACCAATCCCGCCAAAACGCGCAGTACGCCACGTCGTCCGCCGGCGGGCGGCACCAGGGCGGCGGCGGGCCCGCTTGACGCCGCGCACAGCCGATCACCGTCGGTCTGCGCATACCAGGTCATCAGCGCCGCCATCCGGGCCGCCTGCACTCGCTTGAAGCAGGCGCGAGTTCCAAATGCCATCGCTGGCGAGGTGTCGACGACAACGGCGGTTATGCGCTCTCGCTCGGCCTGATACAGCTTGGTGTGGGCCTTGCCGGTTCGCGCGGTCACGCGCCAGTCGATATGTCGCACGTCATCGCCGGCGGCGTACAGGCGCGACTCCGCATAGTCCATGCCACGACCCCGGAACGGTGAATGCCGCGACCCGGCGTTGCGGTCAGCGCTGCGTCGATTGACGCTGGCGCGCAGCTCTCCCGCGCGCAGCCGCAGCGCGAGCAGCTCTGCAAGCTCGCACTCAGTTCCGCTGCCGGTCATGAGATGGGGGCCGCCCACTGCAGGTCCGCGGCTCAGGGCAACGGCACACGCGCAAGCAGATCGGCGATCACGCTCGCGCTGTCGATGCCTTCGGACTCCGCTTCGAACGACATCAGGACCCGATGCCGCAATACGTCGGCGGCGACGTCGTGGATGTCCTGCGGCGCCACGTAGTCGCGACCCGCCAGCCAGGCTTTGGCACGAGCGCAACGTTCCAACGCAATCGAGCCGCGCGGGCTGGCGCCGTAGGCGATGCGGCGGGCCACGTCTGCGCCATGGTCGGAGGCGCCGCGGGTCGCCAGAATCAGCTCGATCAGATAGCGCTCAAGCGCAGGCTCGAAATGCAGATCCAGAACTTCCGAACGGGCGCCAAAAATCTGCGCTTGGGTCAGCACCGACTGCGTGGTGACAGTCTTCCCGGTGGCTTCGCGGCGGGCGCGTTCCCGCGCCAACCGCAGTATTTCGGCCTCGGCATCCGCCTGTGGGTAGCCGATCTGCACATGCATGAGAAAGCGGTCCAGCTGCCCCTCGGGCAGCGGGTAGGTGCCCTCCTGCTCGATCGGATTCTGGGTCGCCATCACCAGAAACATGGGTGGCAGCGGGTAGGTGGTCCTGCCCACCGAGATCTGCCGCTCGCCCATGGCCTCCAGCAGCGCCGACTGCACCTTGGCCGGAGCGCGGTTGATCTCATCGGCCAGCAGCAGATTGTGGAACAGCGGGCCCGGTTGAAACTCGAAGCGGCCCTGTTCCGGCCGGTATATCTCGGTGCCGGTCAAGTCTGCCGGCAACAGATCGGGGGTGAACTGCACGCGATGGAAGTCACCCTCAATGCGATTGGCCAACTCTTTGATCGCGGTGGTCTTGGCGAGTCCGGGCGCTCCCTCGACCAGCAGATGGCCATCGGCCAGCAGCGCGATCAGAAGCCGCTCAACCAATACCGGCTGTCCCACCACGGCGGCGGCAAGTGCGTCGCGCAATCCGGTGAACGCGGCACGCAGACTGGTGGAATCTTCGGGGGTGAACTCAGGTCCGTCCATGGATCTTCCGCTGTGGCTGGCCCGCTTGCGACCACGCAGGAGCCCGGAGGTTCCGCATTTGGCCGCCAGCGCGTGGCAGTTACCCTAGCGAGCCCAGGCAGCCAGCACATCCCCTAGCGGCTGGGGTCGACCGATCAGGTAGCCCTGCGCATACCTGCAGCCCATCGAACGCAGCACTTCCATCTGCGCCTCGGTCTCCACGCCTTCGACCACGACGTCGGCATCCAGCGCGTGGATCATGTTGATGATCGACTTGGCCAGCGCCATCGCGCGCCGCGAGGTCATCATGTGGCGGGCGAACGCCTGATCAACCTTGACCGTGTCGAACTCAAGCGCATGAAGGTGGCCCAGATTGGAAAACCCGGTGCCGAAATCGTCGAGAGAAACCTCTATGCCTTCGCGATGGCAACGCAACAGAAGCGCCTGCACGGTCGGATAATCGACCATCCGGCTCTCCGTTATCTCCAGCTTGATCCGGTTCACCGGCACCCCGGCCGCCCGCGTGCGATCAACCGTTCGATTGAGCAGGTCAGACTCCATCAACTGCTTGGGCGACACGTTGATCGCAATGAAGGGCAGCGGATCCAGCCCGGCCTCGGACAGCCTGCTCAGCGCACCGATGGCGCGATTGAGCACATACTCGCCAACCGGGTTGATCAGCGATGTCTCCTCGGCGAGGGTGATGAACTCGATGGGTGAAACCGCCCCCCGCTCGGGGTGCGGCCAGCGCACCAGCGCCTCGTAGCCTGCGATCCGCTGCGTCGCGACTTCCAGCAGCGGTTGGAAGTTGACGTCGAGTTGACCGGTCGCCAGCGCCTCGCGCAGTTCTGACTCCAGACGGAACTTGTCCACGCTGATCCGCTCGGACGAACTCCCCAGATGGATCTTGGTGACCTTGGTCGCTGGCGGCGCCAGGCCCTGCATGGCCGCCAGGCCGGACCGATAGCGCTTGATCTGGCCTTCCAGAAGGCCACGAATGATTGGATCGGTGTTTTCCAGACGTTCGGATATCGCCGCGCGATCAATCGTCATCAGCACGCAGTGGGTGCGCGCCGTGGCCGTCGCCGTTCGCGGAGCGTCATCAATGATCGCCATTTCGCCGAGTAGCTCACCGGCGCCCAGAACACCGAGAACGATGGACACCCCATTGCGGTTGGCCGTCACGACAACTTCGCCAACTTCCACAAGATAGGCGACGTCGGGCGGGTCGCCCTCGCGGAACACCACTTGTCCGGCTACGTGTTCGACTCGAGTGAGAGCCACCGGTTTCCCTGGAGGTGTCGCCGAACCTGCGCGACTCGGGTCACGTCATGCGCGAGTGGCTGCCGGAGCAGCCACCGCGCATGACGAAGACCCGTTCGGATGTTATGGACTGAATACAACCTGACAGATACGCGGCGTCTGGGTCATCTGCACGGTTGCCGTCGCAGAAGCCGGCGGGCCATCTGAACCTGACGATGGAGGACCGCACTCGCCACTGAAGACCGGTCGCACGACAACGCCCGGACCCGCTGTAGCCAGCAGACTGACCGTCGTTCCAGGTGCGAATGTGGCCGAACAGGAGGCTACCGGAGCCGTGCAGGCAATGCCCGGCGGCGAGCTGCTGATCTGCCCAACGCTGCCCTGGATCGCAATCGCAAGCGTGAACGACTGCGCGGCTGCGCACCCCGGTGCCGGCGGGCTGGTCGGTGCCAGACACAAATCAATACCCTGCACCGGAACCGTGACATTCGGGGTTCCACCCGGCACCTGATACAGACAGCTTCCGCTCCCGGCCCCATTGGCCTGATTGAGGTTGTTGGTGAAGATCGAGAATGGCGCCTCGCCGTTGGCGTTGGTCACTCCGGTGGTACCGTTGGCCGGTTCCGTCGAAACCGTTGCGCCACCCGCACTTGTGCATGCGCCCGTGAGCTGCACGCCTGGTACCGGATTTCCGCCAGCGTCAACCAGCCGTAGCGTAATCACCGCGCCACCACCCAGCAGGCTCGGCGGGTTGGCGGTCAGGATCAGCGTGCCAACCTCGATCGTCACCGTCCCCGTTTGACCAACTGCAGAGAAGATGACCGTGCCACCGCTCTGGGTGACTCCCGTCGTCGTGACGCTCGCCACCGCGCAGCCGTTGCGGCCGGTCAGCGCGGACACCACACCGCTGCCGGTTTGCCCGTCAACGGTGCCCTGAGGCCCGGTCAATCCGGCAAACGCGAAGCCCACCTGCACCGACTCGATGGGGACATTCAACGCGTCCCTGATGCAGATCGTGACCGGCGTGGTGGTGTTTCCTGGAATGCTGGACGGACTCACCGTCAGCGTCGCCGGCGCAACACCGGCAAAGCGCAGGAACTCAGCGTCTGCCACCGTTCTCGCTTGTCCGGAGACGATCGCACCGTTGCCCTGCGCCCACACCAGTGCGAACTTGCCAACCCTTGATACCGGGTAGTTCAAGGTGGTGCGTGCAACGCCCAACTCGTTGGTGACCGCGTTGGCGGTGATGTTGCCATCCGCCGCGCGGCCAATAACGTAGTCCAGGACGTTGCCGGCGTCGAACGTCGACCCCGTGACGTCGTTGCGGTTGAATGCCCGTTGCACCGTCAGTGAGGTCGGTCCATTGACACTCTGAACCACTCGTGCGCCCTCAAGATCGCGGTTTGCCGGGTCGTCCTCGCTGAGGATGACCACGGCGTCTCCCGGACCCACCCCACCGCCGGCCGTAGTGAACGCCCCGCCCGGTGCTGTGAAGAGCACGCCATTCTCCTGCGGATTTCCATCCGTGCCGGCAATGAGGAAGTCACCACTGCCGGTGGCCTGCGGCTCGTCTATCAGCCCGAAGTTGATTGCCGTGCCCGGAATGACCGGGTTGCCCAGACGATCCGTTGCGATGACGCCAACGGTGATGCTGTAGGTACCGTCCGGCAGGGGCGGAATGGTCGGCTGACCGGGCACCACAACGACGGTCGGATCAACGGGGTTGATCAGAATTGCGTTCACGAAAGGCTGCGTGATCTCAAGATCGAACAGCACACCATCGGAGATGAACACGCTGCGCTCAGCCACCACCGGATCGCTGATGCCGTTGTCCACATTGTTGTCTGCGCGGTCCGCCGTCACCCGGATGAGCGCACTGCCGGTCTGGGTGCCGCTGGTCAGCAACACGCCGCTGATGCCCGAGACGGTGCGCAGCGCGATCTGAGTGCCCTGCACGTTCTGTCCCTGGGCGTTGACACCGCTCAGGCGAGTTCCGCCTGCGTTGGTGTTGCCGAGCAGCTCGATGCGAACGTTGTTGAACGCATTGTTGCCGGACACGGGATTTGGCACCGGCTGACCGATTCCGTCGCGCACCAGAATCTCAAGCTGGCTGGACGTGTTTCCGCCGGACCCCTGGACGTAAACCGGGCTGAGGGGCGAACTGATGGACACCGCTGCCGGCAGGTTGGATATGGCGCTGACAATGGTAAAGACCTGCGTTGCAACGATGACCTGCTGGTTCTCAGGGTCCTGGAACGTAACTGTCAACGTGCTGGTCCCGCTGAAGTTCAGCGAGTGGAAGAACAGCGTAGCCTTGCCGGCCACCACATCCACCGGGCCTTGGCCAAGGCGAGACAGGAACTCGTTGATGTCTGTCGTCGTCGGGTCATCCAGGGTGGTGAAACCACCGGTGTTGCCAACCGGATTGACAGACACCTGGATCCCGTCCGGCAGGTTGACCGCCTGACCGCTTGCCGTCCGCACCGTGACGGTCACTTCAGCCATGAACGGCGATCCGAGGAACGGAGCCACGTTGAACGCGTTGATGGGCAGCGTGGTCGTCGTTGCTTCAATCCGCAGACGAGCGGTGTCGACGCCGGCCACCGTGATGGTGGCCGAGCCTGTGATGACGGCGTTGCTTTGCTCCGTGTCCACGGCGGAGAAGATCAACCGGGCTACCTGAGCACTGTTTCCCGCAAGGAAGCGGAAGTTGGCTACGCCGCCGGTGGTCGTTGCAGTCGGGCCAGTAGCCGCAGGCAATCCTACGACCGAACCGGCAGAACCTGGCGTAACCAGACCCGTAACGGTGGTCCCGTCAGGAACCGGAGAGCCATTCGCGCGGCGGACACGAACCACAACGTCTGAGACGCTCTGGATGGGAACCGTCGAAGCGGCAGGCTCAACAATTACCCGAAGGAACCCGCTGCCAGACGTGATGGTTATAGCGGCCAAACCGGTAATCAGCTGATTGTTCTGGGTTGTGTCAGTGACCGAAAACGAGAGCTGGGCGACTTGGGGCGTCTCTCCGGCAAAAAACCGGAAGTTCACGACGCCGCCGGACGTTGTATTTCCAGTAGGGGAGGTCAACGTACCTGCTGATCCTGGTATGACCAAGCCATTTACCGCGGTCCCATTCGCAACCGCCGTGCCGTCTGCGCGCCTGACGCGCACCACAACGTCAGTCACTCCTAGCGCCGGAATGCTTGATGAGACAGGCTCCACCGTCACGCGAAGGAAACCGCTGCCAGACGTAATGGTGATGGAGGCCGAGCCGGTCACCAGCTGATTGTTCTGGGTTGCGTCGGTGACCGAAAAAACAAGCTGAGCGACTTGCGCTGTCTCTCCGGCGAAAAACCGGAAGTTCACGATGCCGCCAGTCGTGGTGTTGCCGTTGAGCGCCACCAGGGTACCTGCCGATCCCGGTGTAACCACGCCATTAACTGCCGTTCCATCGGCAACCGGCGTCCCGTTGGCTCGGCGCACGCGCACGACAACGTCAGTCACTCCCAGTGAAGGAATACTGGTAGCGATCGGCTCCACGGTGACTCTGAGCGAGGTATCAACAGGCGGCGTGACGTTGACAGCGATCGTCGCGGTTACCGTTCTGGCAGGTGCGTTCGGATCTGCGACGGAGAACGTCAGTGTCGCTGCTCCGCCGGGACCGGCGCCGCTGAAACGAAAATTGGCGTTTCCGCCGACGGTGGTTGACTGTCCACCGGTTGACGCACCCGAAGCAGCAATACCCTCGATCGTCCCGTTGGCGGCTGGGCTCACCGAGGCGCTGACAGCGGTTCCCTCACGGATCGGCGCGCCGTTGGCCTCGGTGACCCGGACGACGATGTCCGTCGTCGCGCCCGATGCAATGGTCACGGATTGGGCTGTGGCTGTTACGCGGATTCCCTGCGGAGTGAAGCCGCTATCGCTGTCGCTACTGCCTCCGCCGCCGCAGGCGGCCAACAGGCCGGCGGCTGCGGACAGCACCAGACATTTCAAATAGGCACTCGCTTTCATCGATATTCTCCGTGCTTCAGGCCCGCTGCGCGCAGTCTGGTGGCGTGTGTCGAACGTCTGTCTCATTTCTGCTTCCCTGCAACGCCGAGGACCTTGGGTGTTATGAAGATGAGCAGCTCGGCCTTACCGGTGCTTTTGCTCTTGGTCTTGAAGAAGCTCCCAAGAATGGGCACGTCACCGAGGAACGGTACCTTGCTGACGTCGTCCGTGCTTCTGAACTCGTAAACGCCTCCGATGACGACGGTTTGACCGTTGTCAACCAGAACGGCAGTACTGATCTCACGCGTGGCAATTTCCGGGATGAGATTGTTATTCGAGCCGGCAAAGCGGCCGGAGACTTCGTCTTTCTTCACTGCGAGGACCAGGAACACGCGACCATCCTGGGTAATCGTCGGAGTTACCTTGAGCTCCAGCTCGACTGGCTTGAACTGCACGTTCGATGTCGCTCGGCCGGAGTCGTCCACCGTTACCGTCTCGAAGCCAATCTCGTTTCCTTGGCTGATTACTGCCTCGCGCTGGTTTGCAGTGATCACCCGTGGGCTGGTGACAACCTCGCCTCTGCCTTCCGACTCCAGCGCGGACAGCTCAAGATCAATCAGGTAGTCAGCCGAGAGAATCGAGAACCCAATCGCACCGGCCGGGTTTGCTATAGGCAGATTGACATTCAATCGGTTCACTAAGCCGGGGACAGAAATCCCGCCTCCACCGGCGTTTGGAACACCCACCGGCAGACCCGTGCTGCGGCCGGACATGCGATTGAGCAGAGCCTGGTTGGCCAGCGTGTCCGCACCTATCAACGATCCTGCAGTCGTTACGATGTTTCCGTTCGACGCTTCGTCGGCTCCACTGACGCCGAACCGCGCGCCCAGCTCGCGGCGAAAACTCTCGTTGGCGATTACGATACGGGCTTCGATCAACACCTGGTCGACGGGTCGATCAAGCAGGTTGATCAAGGCCTTGATCTCAACTATTTTCTCAGGGGTGTCATTCAAGAGAATGGTGTTGGTTCGACGGTCGAACGTCACGCTTCCACGTGAAGAGAGAAAACCGCTGGATTGCTGCGCTGACTGGGCTCCCCCGCCCTGGGCTCCCCCGGCACGCTTGGCGTCACTGGTGAGCAGGCTGGTCAACTCCTCGGCGCTGCCGTAGTTGACCGTGATGTACTCGGTGACCGTCTTGGCACGTTCTTCTGTCGCCAGGCGCGCATCCGCAATCGCCCGCTCGTAGCTGGCAATCTCGGATTGTGGCGCAACCCAGACGACGTTTCCGTCTTCGCGCTGGTCGAGTCCCTTGGCGCGCAGCACGATGGCCAGCGCCTGGTCCCATGGAACGTTGATCAGACGCAAGGTGACGTTGCCGGTGACCGAGTCCGCAGCCACGATATTTCTACCTGACTCCTCGGCAACCAGCTGCAGGACGGTCCGAACGGGAATGTCCTGAAAATTGAAGGTTACCGGGGTTCCCTGGTAGCCGACCTGCAGTCCGGCTGTGCCAACACCGACGGTCGCTTCCAGTTCTTCCTGAATCGGAGTGACTTCGACCACGAACTCCGACCCGGTCTGGTAAGCCAGTGATTCATAGCGGCCGCTGGTTGTCGCTCGGAGCGTCGCACCGCTGGTGGTCGGGCGAACTTCGATCGCCTGGACTGGCGTCGCAAAGTCGGTCACATCGAGGCGCTGCGCGAGAGCGGCTGGAAGGCCTACGTTGGCGACGTCCACCACCAGCCCATCGCCGGAATCAGACAGGTCGGCGACGGCGCCTTCGCCACTGAAGCTCACCACAATTCTGCCCGAACCGTTCTCTCCACGTCGGAAATCGACATTGGAAATCTGCACTCCGGCGCTGGGAAGCCGCTTCGCGGGGTCCGGGTTGTTGGCTTCTGCGATCAGCTTGGCCGGAGAACTGCTGGCGCCCTGGACCCGCACAACGAACCGATTGCCCTCGGCGCGAGCGTCATGGGCAACGGCCTGAAACAGGTCGATCACCACCCGCGTCCTGCCTCCCGCCTCGACCGCAGTGATGGCGCTGGTTGCACCCGTTCCTACTGCGATCCGCTTGGTCGGAACCAAATTTGTGGTGTCGATCAGGTCAATCGCGATGCGCGGAGGGTCTTCAGTGGTGAACACCTGCGCATCTGACGCAGGGCCGTCCAGCTGCAGGACGATGTCCACCGTGCCTCCGGCACCCGCCGAATAGGAGATATCTCGCAGGATGTTGGCAGCGGTCGCCGGCAGGGTTACTGCTGCGAGGAACAGGCCCACCATCGACTTGAACCCAATGGGCCAATCGGTTGAGCGGGTGCTATGCGGCTTGGTCGCGATCATCGGTTTTCCCCCAACTGCCTATTTTTCGTCTAGCGCCACGGAAGCCTGACGCGGAATCCACCCGCCGGCGCCGTCCGAAACCAACTCGGTCAATTCGATCTGACCTTCCGAAATTGCCAATACCCGACCTTCATTCTGGCCCAGATAGTTGCCTTGCACGACGCGGTGAATGACGCTGGCCGGATCCATCACCAACGCAACCACCTCATCACCCTCACCCAGCGTGCCCACCATGTTCAGCCCGTCGAGAGGAAAGCTCTCGAGCAGCTCTCGCCGTCGATTGGGGTCAGGCCGCGGACCAGCGCCTACCCCCTGCGCGACCTGCTCCTCGGTTTGGAGGCTGAATGGGTCTCTCAAGTCAAAAGCGCGATATTCGAAGGTCTCGAACTGCTGCATGACTGGGAGGGGATCCAGTGGCGGCCCGGGTCTGCCCTTCACTTCGGCGACGTAGCCTTCCAGATCACCCATCCCGGGGGAGCACGCTGCCAGAAGCGCACACGACATGACCACCGATGCGATTCTCACTGGAGAAACCAACGCTGTGCCCGGCCTCGAACTAATGTTCATTTGCCCCCCGCGCTTTCATCTTCATCGAGGTACCGGTACGTCTTGATGGTGCCCTCGAGTACCAGCGAACCTGCTGGACCAGCCTGGTCGGCAACCCGCGGAGTCAGCACGATGTCATGCATCGTCATGATGACCACGCGCGGCAGCGACGCCACACCGCTCACGAAGGCGCCGAACTGATGGTAGGTACCCACCATCCGCAGCTTGATGGGTTTCTCGGCGTAAAACTCTTTCCTTGATTCGGCCCCGGGCTGAAACAGCTCGTTCTGGATGCCGGTCGCCAGCGCCGTCTGCGAGATATCGACGATCAGATCCGGCATTTCGTTGCGGCTGGGCAGCTGACGAAGCATCTGCTGCAGGAGCACAGCCATCTCTTCCAACTGCCGCTTCAGCGGTTCGAGGTTGGCAGCCTTGCCGGCTTTGAACTCGAAATCTGTCCGAAGTTGCCGCTCTTTGACCTCCAGCCCTTCAAGCTGGGTGATCTGATCGCGAACGAAGAAGTACCAGCCACCGAGCAGAATTACCGCAATCAAGAGCACACAAAAGAATGCCTTGACCGGCACTGGGAATGCCCCGGCATTGTTGAAGTCCAGGTTGCGAAGGTCGAATTCCTTCATAGCGAGGCTCCCGAGATCGCGACCGCAGCCGCTTCCGCTTCCACCGGTGCACCGGGCTTCTTGGGCTGGGTCAGGTTGACCTTCAGCGTGAACTGGAACGGCATGCTTCGATCAGAACCAGCGGCCTGAATGATGTTCAGATCGGGGTTGGCGACCCAACCCGATTGCTGCAGCGCCCTCATGTAGGAGGAGACGCGGGCGTTGGATTGTGCCTTGCCGTCAAGGGTCAGCTGCTGCCCCACCTGCTTGATCGAATTGAGCCGGACACCGTCGGGGATCGTTCGAACAAGCTCGTCGAACAGGTGCACCATCTGGGATCGACTGGCCTGCAGCTCCTCGATCACCTGCTTGCGCTGCAGCAGGTCGGCGCGCTCTTTCTCAAGATCGGCGATTTGCTTGATCTTGACGTCAAGTGCAGCGATTTCTGCCTCCAAATAAGCATTGCGCTTGTTCTGGTTGTCCACCTTGCCATCGAAGAAGCTGATCACGCCAAATGCAATGACCAGTCCAAGGAATGCGCTGCCGCCGAGCAGCGCATAAAACGCCTTCTGGCGCTCTTCGCGGCGCGCTTGGCGCCAGGGCAATAGATTGATTTTCGCCATTAGTCGAAGCTCCTCATCGCGAGCCCGCACGCAATCATGAGCGCCGGAGCATCCTGCGCCAACGACTGCGCCTGCACCTTGTTGGACAAGGACATGCTGGCCAGGGGGTTGGCCACGATGGTGGTCACGCCAAGCTGCTCTTCCACCATTTGTGCGATGCCGGCAATCGACGCACAGCCGCCTGCAAGCACGACCTGGTCGACCCGGTTGAACTCGCTGCCCGCATAGAAGAACTGCAAGAGACGGCTGACCTGCTGGACCATGGCTTCCTTGAACGGCTCCAGCACCTCGATCTCGTAGCTTTCAGGCAGCCCGCCCTGACGCTTGGCCAATCCTGCCTCTTCGTAGCTCAAACCATACCGGCGCATGACCTCGTCGGTCAGTTGGCGCCCGCCGAAAACCTGTTCACGCGTGTAGATGCTGCGCTTGCTGCGAAGGACGTTGAGTGTGGTCATGGTCGCGCCGACATCGACCAACGCGATCAGCGCGTCTTGCGATGTCGAGAGCTGGTCCGCGATCAGCTTGAAGGCGTTCTCCATCGCGAACGCTTCGACGTCGATGACCCTTGCGGTCAGACCACCGATCTCCAGCGCCGCCACCCTGACGTCGACGTTCTCGGTGCGCGAGGCCGCCAGCAGCACGTGAACCATCTCGGGATTGTCCTTGATCGGACCAATCGCCTCGAAATCCAGACTGACTTCTTCAATCGGATAGGGGATGTACTGGGCGGCATCGACCTGGATCTGATCCTCCATTTCTTCGCTCGACAGATTCGCCGGCATCGGAATCAGCTTGGTGATGACCGCCGAGCCAGAGACGGCCGCAGCAGCAAATTTGGTCCGTGCGCCAGAGCGGGTCAGTGCCCGCTTGATCGCCTCTCCCACCGCCTCGACCTCGACGATGTTCTTTTCTACGACGGCATTCGGTGGCAACGGCTCCACCGCGTAATGTTCGACGCGGAAGCGCCCGCCCGTCTGACTGAGCTGGAGCAGCTTCACGGCAGTTGAACTGACGTCCACGCCGATCAGTGGTGCCTTGCTGGATGCGAAAAGTCCCACGGTTTCTCCCCTTCCCACGGGCTCTTACGAGCACTTACTGCGCTGCTACATTAAATACCTGTTGCGAACGAAAAGGCAACAGTCGATGCGCAATCTGCGTCAGCCGCCCACCCTCGCTAGCGTGATGAAGCGCACAGATTGCCCGAATTCGACCTCTTTTTGCCGCTTGGGCGAGATTCCGGCCGGCCCCGAATTCCGGGCCGGCCCTTATACTTGGGCGCCGACAGCGCCGTCCCGGTGACAGGATTTCTGCATGAGGTTGTTCCGACGCCTGCTTCGGCTGGCCCTGTTAGGTGGCTTGTTCATTGGCGTCATGGGCCTCAGCGGTCTGACGGTCCTGTATTGGCTGATCTGGCCAACGCTGCCATCGGTGGAAAGCCTCCGGGAAACGCGGCTGCAGCTGCCGCTTGCGGTCTACACCAGCGACGATCGGCTGATTGCACAGTTCGGCGAGACGCGGCGCTACCCGGTCAAGGTCGGTGAGGTTCCGCCGCGGGTTTTGCAGGCCTTCATCGCCGTGGAAGACGCCAACTTTTACCAGCATCCTGGCATTGAGTGGCGCGGGATTCTGCGCGCTGTCTGGCTGCTCGCCACCACCAGCGACCGCCGGGTTCCCGGTGGCAGCACGATCACACAGCAGGTGGCCAAGCAGTTTTTCCTGAGCTCGGAGTACTCCTTCTCGCGCAAGATCACCGAGATTTTCCTTGCCTTGAAGATGGAGCGCGAGCTGTCCAAGGACGAGATTCTGGAGCTGTACCTCAACAAGAGTTTTTTCGGCAATCGGGCCTACGGGGTCGCTGCCGCGGCAGAGTTCTACTACGGAAAAGCGCTCGCCGAGCTGGCCCTTGAAGAGGCTGCCATGCTGGCGTCGATTCCGAAGTTCCCGTCCAGCGGCAACCCGATCGTCAATCCGACGCGCGCGCTGGTGCGGCGAAACTATGTCTTGGATCGGATGCTTGAGACTCGCTTCATCGAGGCCGCTGAACACGCCGCGGCGGTCGCGCAACCTGATCTTGCTGCGCCGCACGAGCCGCCCGTCGAGGTCGATGCACCGTGGGTTGCGGAGCTGGTCCGGCAGGAGGCGGTGGCGCGCTTCGGTGAGCTGGCGCTGACCAACGGCTACCGGATCAAGACGACGCTTGATGGACGCCTGCAGCTAGCCGCCAACACGGCGACTCACAGAGGCCTGATCGACTACGACCAGCGGCATGGATGGCGGGGTGCCGAGGGCAACGTCACGCTGGCTGCCGAGGCCGGCTCCGATGCCTGGGTTGCGGCGCTGCGGGACCGGCAAGTCATCAGCGGTTTGATGCCGGCGGTCGTACTCTCGATTTCCGATACAACCGCGACGCTCGGCACGGCCGACGGACAATCCGTCGAGTTGGCCCTGGAGGCGATGTCTTGGGCCCGCGTCTATCGCACCGAGAACTCGCGCGGGCCGGCGCCAGCAAAAGCGGCCGATGTTCTGGCGCCGGGGGACCTGGTGCGGCTGGCGAGGACGGTCGACGGCGGGCTTGCGCTCTCGCAGTTGCCGCGCGCGCAGGCTTCGGTGGTTGCGCTCGACTACGACAGCGGCGCCGTCCGCGCGCTGACCGGCGGGTTCAGCTTTGCTCTGAACAAGTTCAATCGCGCCACGCAGTCGCAGCGTCAGCCTGGCTCCAGCTTCAAACCGTTCATCTACGCGGCCGCGTTTGAGCGTGGCTTTACGCCAGCGTCGATCGTGCTCGATGCTCCGGTGGTATTCAACGACAGCAACGCCGGCAAGAGCTGGCGGCCGCAGAATGACAATCAGACCTTCGCCGGCCCGATGCGCCTGCGTGAAGCAATGGTCACGTCGAGAAATCTTGTGTCCGTGCGGGTGCTTGATGCGGTGGGTGTTGGCTTTGCTCGGCGCTATATCGAACAATTCGGGTTCGCTCCGGAGTCGCTTCCCGCCAATCTTTCGCTCGCGCTGGGTTCAAATGCGACGCCACCGCTCGCCATGGCACGTGGCTATTCGGTCTTTGCCAACGGCGGCTATCGCATAACGCCCTGGTTTGTGCAGCGTATTGAAGACCGCGACGGTGCGGTGCTCTTTGAAGCCGTTCCCGAACGTGCGTGTCCGGCGTGTCCTGGCCGCAGCGGCAGCGGCAGCGGCAGCGCTCAGCACAGCTCTGAAGAGGATGAAGGTTTCGACCTTGGACCGGCGGCAGCCGGACCTGTGGCCGTGACCGAAAGCCAGACACTGGTGCCAGATTCGCCCTATTCGCTGGCGCCGAGCGCGATCGATCCTCGAACCGCGTATCTGGTGCATTCGCTGCTGCGAGACGTCGTCAAGCGCGGCACCGGTCGGGCGGCGGCGGCGCTGGGACGCGTCGATGTGGGCGGCAAGACCGGGACCACCAACGATCACCGTGACGTCTGGTTTGCCGGCTTTGGCGGTGCACTGGCCGCAGTTGCCTGGGTCGGCATGGATGACTTCGGCTCGCTGGGCAACCTGGAATTCGCGTCGCGGGCCGCGCTCCCAATCTGGATCGACTTCATGAAAGTCGCGCTCGAGGGCGAGCCGGAGCGTATGCCGGCCTTGCCCGATGGACTCACCACAGCGTTGATCGACCCAGACAGCGGGAGACTGGTTCCGCCGGGTTCGCCCGGCGCCCTGTCGGAGCTGTTCAAGATTGAGGATATCGGCAGGCTGGAGCGACAGACCGTTCGAGACGATACGGCCAACCAGCGCGAGGCGTTCGACATTTTCTGAGCGGGGAGAACCGGTGACCCAAAGGCGTCCGAGCCGACGCGGGACCCAGCAACAGCGGCAGCTCCTCGCGACGGAAGCGGCCCGGCTGATGGTCGACAGCGGCGTCGAAAATTTCGAGTCGGCTCGGAAAAAGCTGGTGGATCGGCATGCCATCCACCACCGCGTGCAGCTGCCGCGGGACAGCGAAATCGCGCAAGCGCTGCGGGACCATCAGCAGCTGTTCGGTCGCCCGGCGTCGCAGCAGACGCTGGCAGTGCTTCGACAAGCCGCTGTGGAGGCAATGCAGGCGCTGAAGCCCTTCTCGCCGCGCCTGACCGGCGCGGTGCTGGACGGCAATCCACTGGCCAACTCGCCGGTTTGCCTGCATGTCTACACCGACGAGCCGGAGGCTGTGGTCCGCTTTCTTGGCGAGTGGGGCATCCCCTTTCGAGACGGCGCGCAAACCCTGCGGTTTGGCAATCAGCCAGGGCGCCTGTGCACCACGCTGACCTTTGCCAGCGCGGCAGCGGAGTTCAGGCTGACAGTCATCCCGAGCAATTTGCAGCGCACTGCGCCGCTTGGTCCGCCCGGCGAACCGGCGGCGCCGCGGGCGAGCCTCAAACAGCTGCAGCGCCTGATCGCTGAGGGCACAACCGGATCCAGCGACTGAACCGCAGCCCCCGCGACGGACATGTCGCCACTGCTAGCCAGCGAAGTCCGAATCACGCCGCCCGCCCCTGTCGGGCACAGCGGCGTGACGCGCCTGACTCTGTTTGCCGAGCCGCCGGCTGACTCGCCTCAGCGCTTGCCCAGATCGACGTAGTCGCGCGGCGTGGGACCGGTGTAGATCTGGCGCGGACGGCCGATCTTGCCGTCCGGATCGCTCTGCTGCTCCAGCCAGTGCGCCACCCAGCCGACGGTGCGGGCGATGGCAAACATCACCGTGAACATTTCAGTTGGAATGCGCAGCGCCTTGTAGATGATGCCGGAGTAGAAATCGACGTTCGGATAGAGCTTTCGCTGCACGAAGTAGTCGTCCTTCAAGGCGGCCTCCTCCAGCTTCATGGCGACATCCAGCAGCGGGTCGTGCACGCCGAGTTCATCAAGAACCTGGTGGCACATCTCCCGGATGATGGTCGCGCGCGGATCAAAATTCTTGTACACCCGGTGGCCAAAGCCCATCAGCCGGAAACCGGAGTTCTTGTCTTTGGCTTTTTCGACCGCCTTGCCAACCTGATCGGCGGTCCCGATCTCTTCGAGCATCTTCAGCACCGCCTCGTTGGCGCCGCCGTGCGCCGGCCCCCAAAGCGCCGCGATACCGGCAGCGACGCAGGCATAGGGATTGGCGCCGGTGGAACCTACCAAGCGCACCGTCGATGTCGACGCATTCTGCTCATGGTCGGCGTGCAGAATGAACAGGAGGTCGAGTGCCTTGGCGGCGATCGGCGGAAGCTTGAGGGGCTCGCTGGGCACTTCGAACATCATGTGCAGGAAGCGATCAACGTACTCCAGATTGTTGCGCGGATAGCGGCTCGGCCAACCGATCGAGTAGCGATAGCACGCCGCTGCGATGGTCGGCACCTTGGCAATCAGGCGAACCGCCGCCAGCCGACGCTGCTCGGCGTCGTCCATGTCCAGATTGTCGTGGTAGAAGGCCGCGAGTGAGCCGATCATCCCGCACAGCATCGCCATCGGATGGGCATCGTGACGAAAGCCGTTCAAGAACGACTTGAACGCCTCGTGCATCATCGTGTGATGGGTGACCTCCTGAGAGAAGCCGTCGAACTGCTTTGCATCCGGAAGCTCACCATTGATCAGCAGGTAGGCGACCTCGAGAAAGCTCGAGTGCTTTGCCAATTGCTCGATCGGGTAGCCGCGGTAGAGCAGCACGCCCTCATCGCCGTCGATGTAGGTGATCGCCGACCGGCAGCTGGCGGTCGAGACGAATCCGGGGTCGAAGGTGAAGTAGCCGGTATCGCGATAGAGTTTGCCGATGTCGACAGCAGGCGCTCCCATGGCACCCGACACCACCGGCAATTCGGTGGATTTGCCTGCGGCGGAATCAGTCAAGATCACACTGTTGCTGACGGACACGGCGAACTCCCTGGCTTGATAAACGCTGACGTGAAGACAGCTGGCGCGAAAACGCTGACCTGCTGACCATGGACTTGGCAAACTCGTAACCGGTGGATCACTGACATCCGGTAGCCGCGACCGGTTTGGACGGTCGCCGGCATTTGCGCCTCGGCGTCAGACATTGACGCCCGCTGAACGGCTGGGATTATCACACACGCGAACCGTCCGTCGGCGTGTTGTCGACCGGTGCCCAGCGACGCAAAATGCAAACGGCCCGGGGATTCCGGGCCGCTGGGGTGTCCCTTGAACTGTAGCAACCGCTGGCCGCTGCGGCCGACCACTCAGGCAGCGCGCGCAACCTCAGCCTGCTGCTGAGCGCCCCGCTGAGAGTTACTTCTGCGCGTAGCGACGACGGAACTTGTCGACCCGGCCGCTGGTGTCCATGATCTTGTGTTTGCCCGTGTAGAACGGGTGCGAGGCCGACGAAATTTCGACCTTGATCAGCGGGTAGGTTTCGCCGTCAGACCACTTCACGGTTTCCTTGCTGCCCAGCGTTGACTGGGTCAGGAACGAGAAATCCGAAGACAGGTCCTGGAAGACGACGGGTTTGTACTTGGGGTGAATATCGGCCTTCATGCTCTGCATCCTGATCGAAGCGCCCACGACGCCCGCGATGGGCGCCTTCTGGACAATAAAGAGCGAGAGTGTAGCTCGACCCTCGGCCCGCAATCAAGCAGAGAGCTCCTGCGAGTGGCAATCTCCAAGCGTGCCGAGAATCGTCAGCGTGCCGGCCATGAGACCTCAGAACTCGCCGAGCCCCTCTGCCACGCCGCCCTTGGACACCTTCAGCAGTCGCAGCGTGTTGGTCGCACCGTGTTGCTCCATATGGTCGCCGCTGGTGATGATGACGCGATCATCCTCGGCCAGCAGCCCGAGCTGAAAGAGGTGCCGCACGGCTTCGCGCGCGGCCCTGCGCGGCGCCAGTCCGCGGGAGTCGAAATCGACTGGCGACACGTCGCGCATCAGCGCCATCCGTCGACGCGCTGGCGCGTGCCGCGACAGGCCGTAGATGGCCGCCGGTGAGCGGAAACGGGTCAGATAGCAGGCAGTGCCGCCCGACTCCGTCATTGCGACGATCGCCCGCACCTTGATGTGCTCGGTCAGGAACATGGCCGCCATGGCAATCGCCTCATCGGTGCGACTCAGCCCACGCTTGGCCTTCTCGAAATCGGTGTCATGGTTGAACTGCCGCTCGGCGCCGAGGCAGATGCGGGTCATCGCCTCCACTGCCTTTACCGGGTACAGGCCGGACGCCGACTCGGCCGACAGCATCACCGCATCGGTGCCATCGATCACGGCATTGGCCACGTCCAGCACCTCGGCACGGGTTGGAATGGGGTTGTCGACCATCGACTGCAGCATCTGGGTGGCGGTGATCACCACGCGATTGCGCTCCAGCGCTTCGCGAATGATCTTTTTCTGCAGGCCCGGCAACTCGGCGTCGCCGATTTCCACGCCGAGATCGCCGCGCGCCACCATCACCACGTCCGAGGCATCGATGATTTCGGCGAGATTCTCGATCGCTTCGGCGCGCTCGATCTTGGCCACCATGTGAGCATCGCTGCCGGCCTCGCGGGCGAGTCGGCGCGCCTCGTGCATGTCCTCGGCATTGCGGCAGAAGCTGACCGCCATGAAGTCCACGCCCAGCGCCGCCGCGTGCCGGATATCTTCCCGGTCCTTGTCTGTCAGGGCACCCAGCGAAAGACCGCCGCCGAGCCGATTGAGGCCCTTGCGATTGGATAGCGCGCCGTCGGTCAGCACGGTGGTGCGGATTTCCACGCCCTCCACCGCATCGACCCGCAGGGCGATGAGGCCATCGTCGAGCAGCAAGGTGTCACCGGCGTTCACGTCATTCGGCAGCCCGAGGTAGCTCACCCCGACCCTGGCGACAGTGCCCTCCGGCGCGTCGGCTCGGCAGTCAAGCACGAATGGCTGGCCGGCGGTCAGGATCACCTTGCCTTCGGCAAACTTCTCGATGCGGATCTTCGGTCCCTGCAAATCGGCCAGCACGCCAACTTCGCGACCAACCCGGGCCGCCGCGTTGCGGACGCTGGCGACGCGCTGGGCGTGCTGATCGACGGTGCCGTGCGAGAAGTTCAATCGCACCACATTGACCCCGGCGTTGATCAACGCATCGATGACGCCGGGAGGATCCGACGCCGGCCCGAGCGTGGCGAGAATTTTGGTCCGGCGCGTGGTGGCAATCATGGCGTGTTTGACGTAGGTGGCGGGGATAGACTGCGCGACACGCTAGCACATCGCCGGCACCGGTTTGGACACCCCATATGCGACTTGCCGACCGCGCAGCTGCGATCTCTGATCACCTGCAGAACCTTGACGGTCTGCCCTGGCTGGAGGGTGATCGGGTGCGCCTGCGCGCGCCGCAGGCCGAAGACATCGACCCGCTGTTTGCGCTGTTTTCAGATCCGGACGTGATGCGCTACTGGAGCCGCGCGCCGATGGTCGAGCGCGCCGAGGCGATTGTCTATATCCAGTCCATCGTTGACGGCTTCATGAAGCGCGAACTGCTGAACTGGATCATCGCTGACCGTACTGACGATTCGATGATTGGCACCTGCACGCTGTATGACATTCAGCCGCAACACCTTCGGGTTGCCGTCGGCTATGCGTTGATGCCGGCGAGACAAGGTCAGGGCCTCGCCCGCGAGGCCGTATCCATGGCCATGCAGTGGGCCTTTGACAGCTTGAAAGTGCATCGGGTGGAGGCCGACATCGAGCCGCGCAATCTGCCCTCGGAGCGACTGCTGCGGGCGCTGGGCTTCCAGCCGGAGGGGCTGCTGCGTGAGCGGTTCTGCAGCGGCAGCGAGATCCAGCATTCCGCCGTGTTCGGGCTGCTGGCCCGCGAATGGCAAGCGGACGCGCCGACCTGATCAGCGCCTACCCGGCCGCGCGCGCCTCCAGCGCCGCCACTGCCGGCAACACCTTGCCCTCGCAGAACTCGAGGAACGCGCCGCCGCCGGTCGAGATGTAGGAGATGCCTTCGGCGACGCCGTATTTCTCGACCGCTGCCAGCGTGTCACCACCGCCGGCGATCGAATACGCCGGTGAATCGGCAATCGCGCGAGCAACCGTGGCCGTGCCTGATCCGAACGCATCGAACTCGAACACACCGACCGGCCCGTTCCACAGTACCGTTCCGGCCCGCGCCAGCAGGCCAGCGTAGTGGGCGGCAGTCGCCGGCCCGATGTCGAGAATCATGTCGTCGCCCGTCACATCGCCCACCTGCTTGATCGTGGCGGGCGAATCGGCGGCAAATGCTGAGGCGACGATGACGTCGGTCGGCAGCGGAATCTCGGCACCGCGCGCCTTGGCGTCGGCCAGAATTGCGCGCGCGGTGTCGAGCAGATCGCTCTCACAAAGGGACTTCCCAACCGGCAGTCCACGGGCCGCCAGAAAAGTGTTCGCTATCCCGCCTCCGACAATCAGCTGGTCGACCCGAGCGACCATGTTGGCCAGCAGCGCCAGCTTGGTCGACACCTTGGATCCAGCGACGATCGCCAGCAGCGGCCGTGCCGGCGCCTCGAGCGCCTTGGCCAGTGCGTCAAGCTCCGCCATCAGCAAGGGTCCGCCACAGGCAACCTTGGCCGCCCGGATCACCCCGTGGGTGCTGGCTTGCGCCCGATGCGCCGTTCCGAATGCGTCCATGACGAAGATGTCGCACAGCGCCGCATAGCGAGCCGCCAGCTGCGGGTCGTCCTTGGCTTCGCCAGGGTTCATCCGGCAGTTCTCAAGCAACCGCAGCTGGCCCGGCTGGGCCTCCACCCCATCGATCCACTCACGTACAAGAGGCACCTCGAAGCCAAGCAACTCGGACATTCGCAGCGCCACCGGCGCCAGCGAGTCGGCGGCGCTCCAGACGCCCTCGGTAGGCCGACCAAGATGCGAGGTCACCAGCACCGCTGCTCCGCGTTCGAGCGCCATCCGCAGGGTGGGCAGTGAGGCCACGATGCGCTGATCAGAGGTGACTTGCCCATCGGCAATTGGCACGTTGAGATCCTGCCGGATCAGCACGCGCTTGCCGCTGAGGTCGAGGTCGGTCATGCGAAGGATGGCCATGCGGTTTCCTGAATTGGGCGCGCGGGTACCCGGCGGAGAACCGCATTGTCAGGCTCCGTGGGCGTGCCAGCAACGCACCTCGAGCGCAGCACCCAGCTAACCCGCATGTTTCATGAACCTCCCACGCCCTCGCTTGTCTCTGTCCGCGCACGGAACTACCTCAGTCGGTCGTAGGGCCCGATACGACGCTCCTTCGGAAAATCCCGTGTGCGAACACCCTCCTGCGCGGTCATCGCGCGAATTCATGAAACGCGCGGGCTAAACTCCACGGATGAGCGCATTCCACATCGATCCGGTAGCCATCGCGAGCGCAGTTGCTGCGCTGCGTCGCGGTGAGTGCATCGGCCTCCCAACCGAGACCGTCTACGGACTCGCTGCGGATGCGCGCAACCCGCAGGCGGTAGGGCGGGTGTTTGCGCTCAAGGGGCGCCCGGCCAATCACCCGCTGATCGTGCACCTGCCGTCGCTGCAGCACCTGGGCGGCTTTGCCCGCGATATCCCGGACGCCGCCTGGCGGCTGGCCGAGAAGCACTGGCCGGGGCCACTTACCCTGGTCCTCAAGCGCGAGTTCGACGTGCCGCTTGAGGTCACCGGTGGCCAGGACACCATCGCCGTACGCATCCCTTCGCACCCGTTGGCGGGCGCGGTATTGCGCGGGTTCGACGGCGGTCTCGCCGCGCCTTCCGCCAATCGCTTCGGCCACATCAGTCCGACCCGCGCTGCGCATGTTGTGGCCGAGTTTGGCGACGACCTGCCGATCGTTCTCGATGGCGGCGACTGCGCCGTTGGAATCGAAAGCACCATCGTCGATTTCACCGCACGGCCGCCGCGCGTCCTGCGACTTGGAATGCTCAGCGCACAGACGCTGGGGCTGTCTTCGGACCTTGGAGGCAGCACGGATGGCGCGCCGCGCGTGCCCGGTGCGCTGGATCGGCACTATGCGCCACGCACGCCGCTGGAGCTGTGGCCACGGAGCGCGCTGGGCGACGGCGCCGCCGACGCAGCCATTCTGGCGATCGGTTCACTGCCAGCGGGGCTGTCAGGCATTGCGCTGCCGGGCAACCCGGTGGGCTACGCGCAGGGACTCTATGCCGCGTTGCGCGAACTGGACGCCAGCGGCGCGCAGACCCTGCGCGTCGAGACTCCGCCCAGCGAGCCGCCGTGGCAGGCGATCCATGACCGACTCCGACGCGCCGCCACCGGGTGACGTTGCGATGCGCTGCGGACACGCGCTTTGCCGCAGAACTACCTGCAGCAGCGCGGCGGAGTCACCGCCGCGCTGACCGGTTTGATCAGCTGGCTGCGACCAGCGCCGTGGTCATGTCGAGCATGCGGTTGGAGAAGCCCCATTCGTTGTCATACCAGGCCAGCACCTTGACCAGCGTGCCGCCCATGACCCGCGTCTGGGTGGCGTCGTAGATCGAGCTGCGCGGATCATGGTTGAAATCGACCGACACCAGCGGCTTGGTATTGACGCCGAGGATGCCGGCCAGCGCGCCGTTGGCCGCTTCGTTGACGGCGGCGTCGATCTCCTCCTTGCTGGTCGCGCGCGCCGCAACAAAGGTCAGGTCGACCACCGACACGTTGATGGTCGGCACCCGCATGGCAAAGCCATCCAGCTTGCCGTTGAGCTGCGGCAGCACCAGCCCAACCGCCGCCGCTGCGCCAGTCTTGGTCGGAATCTGACTCATCGTCGCGCTGCGCGCGCGGCGCAGATCCGAATGGAAGACGTCGGTCAGCACTTGATCATTGGTGTAGGCATGGATGGTGGTCATCAGCCCGTGAACGATGCCTACCTTGTCGTTCAGCACCTTGGCCAGCGGTGCCAGGCAGTTGGTTGTGCAGCTGGCGTTGGATATCACCGTGTGGCTGGCGCGCAGCTGGTCATGGTTGACGCCAAACACAAAGGTGCCATCGACATCCGCGCCGCCTGGCGCCGAAATGATGACCTTCTTGGCGCCGCCAACGAGGTGCGCGCCGGCCTTGGCCTTGGTGGTGAACAGGCCGGTGCACTCAAGGACCACGTCAACGCCATGCTCGCCCCACGGGAGTTTGGACGGATCGCGCTCGGCAAACACCTTGATGCGGTCACCGTTGATGACCAGATCGCCGCCTTCGACCGTCACCGTACCCGGAAAGCGACCGTGGGCGGTGTCGTACTGGGTCAGATGGGCGTTGGTTTCGGCGTCGCCAAGGTCGTTGACTGCCACCACGTCGAACTCGCCAGTGCGGCCTGACTCGTGGATGGCGCGCAGCACATTGCGGCCGATGCGGCCGTAGCCGTTGATGGCGATTCGAATAGCCATGGGTGGTGACGCTCCTGAGCGGGTGATGGACGGCTGCCGGCAGGCCACTGCCTGCCGGGCAGGCCGGGCATTTTAGCAGCGCCGAGCGCCGCCGTTCCGGCACCAGGCGTGAAGCGTGATCACTTTTCAGCCGCCTCTCGGAATATGGCCGTGCTGCGCGCGCCGCTGCCGCGCACCCAGCCCCGGTACATGCCGGTCGTATTGAACGGCATGGCGATGTTGCCCTTGGCATCGACGGCGATCACCCCGCCGTCGCCGCCCAACGCCGGCACGCGCTGCATTACGACCGTGTCGGCCGCGTCGGCCAGGGCAGCGCCAGCGTAGGCATGGCGGGCACAGATGTCGTGGGCGACGGCAAGACGGATGAAGAATTCGCCCCACCCGGTGGCCGACACTGCGCAGCCTTCGTCGGCCCAGGTGCCGGCACCGATGATTGGCGCGTCGCCGATACGTCCCCAACGCTTGTTGGTCATGCCGCCAGTCGAGGTCGCTGCAGCCACGTTCCCGTGGACATCAAGCGCGACCGCCCCCACCGTGCCGAAGTAGGTCGAGGAAGGAATCACTGCCCCCGCTGACTCGGCCGCCTTTGCGCGCTGCAATGCTTGCCAGCGAAACTCGGTGCGGAAGTAGCCGGGGTCGACCCGCTGCATGCCGACGCTGTCGGCAAACTGCTGCGCGCCCTCGCCCGCCAGCATGACGTGCGGCGAGCGCTCCATCACCGCGCGCGCAAGCAGAATCGGATTTCGAATCTCACGCAGCCCAGCCACCGATCCGGCGCGCCGATCAGCACCGTTCATCAACGCCGCGTCGAGCTCGTTGTGGCCCTCGGCGGTGAACACCGCGCCATGTCCGGCGTTGAAGTGCGGCGAGTCCTCCAGCGCCAGACGCTTCAACCGCCCCGAGGGCCGGAGAAATCACCATCAGCGCGCTCCAGATCAGTCTCGTAACGGCTCGCATTGGCTTCAGCCTGAAGAATCGGTGCCATCGAGTATGCCGGCACCGACTCCACGTCGCAGGTTCAGACAGGAAAACGCAAACCCGAACGAATGCCTACTCGGCAGCCGGCAGCGAGCAGATGCCGATCGGCGTCAGGTTGACCAGATCGCCGCTGCCGCTCTGCCCACGCGCGAGCACATGAGGCGCGGGCGGCGGTGCAATCCAGACGGCGGGCCCGCGCCGCAATCACCGCACACCGGGTCTGGTGAACAGAGCGTCGGCGCCAATCGACGCCGTACCGACCTTCTTGGAGGCCCCATCAATGCTTCAGCCGTCGATTGGCTGCGGGTGCGGGAAACTGATGGATGCGCGGGTTCCAACCCCCGGCGTACTGTCGAAATGGACCGGCCAGCCAAAGCGCTCGCTAAGTCGATGGACGATCGTCAGGCCGATTCCGTGTCCGGCACGCTTGCGGTCACCGCCGCGATAGAACGGCTCGAATATCCGCCCCAGTTCGTCGGCGCTCATGCCTGGGCCGGTGTCCTCGATACAGACCCGGTCGGCGCCAATCCGAACCACGATGCGCCCGCTCTCGGTGTACAGGCAGGCGTTGCGCAGCAGGTTCGACAGGATCACCGCCAGCGCGCGCGACGGCCCGTGCAGGGCGAATGCCACCGGCGCCTCGATCACCATATCGACCGGTCGCCCCTCAAGCAGCGGCCGCAGCTTGTCGACCTCTTCGCGAACCACTTCATTGACCAGAAAGTCTTCTTCCGGCAAGCCGGTGTCGCCCTCGCGTGCCAGGATCAGGAACGACTCGATCAGTGCTTCCATATCGCGCGCGGCGCTCTTGATTCGATTCACCGAGCGAGTCGCGTGAGGGGCGAGATCGCCGTCCTCCAGCAGCAGATCGCAAGCCATGCGGACTATGGTCAACGGCGTGCGCAACTCGTGACTGGCATCACGAGTGAAGTTTCGCTCGCGCTCAATGAAATGCCCGATCTGGCTTCCAAACGTGTGCAGCGCGTTCGCCAGCACCAGCACCTCACCCTCGACATCGACCGGTAGCGAATGCGGCGTAAGCAGCTCGACATCGGGCTTCTTCGGGTCCCAACGCTGCACGATGCCCGCCAGCCAGATGACCGGCGACACGGCTTGTCGACTGACCCGGTAGGTGAACCAGGCGATGGCGTAGATGACGATCAACACGAACACCAGCGGTACTGCCCCGAACCAGAACGCCAGCGCCTCAACCTGCTCCTGGTCGAACACCAGATAGAGCGTACCCTGCTCCCGCCGTTCAACCAGTACCAGCGCGCCGCCGGCCATCTGCGGAAGCGCGTGATAGCCGGGCGCCAGGTCGCGAAGCGTGGGCGGCAGATTCCCGGTTGCGCTTTCCCCGCCCGGAGGAAGCAAAAATCCGCGCATGTTGTAGGTGTTGGGCAGGCCCAACGATGGGTCAAGTTCGCGCTGCGCCCAGAAGTGCGCCGCCTCGTTGGTCAGCGCACGCTGGATAAGCACGTCCCTCAGCACTGCCGAGGCACCGTAAACGCCAAGCAAGGTCGCGAAGCTGATCGCTGTCGCCTGCAGGACGAAGGCGACCCAGATCTTTCGGCGCAGGCCGCTGCCGGCGCTCATCAGAAGCGCTTGCGCGCGGGGCCGGCGACCGGCCTTTCAAACTTCGCCGCGCGCGTCACCGCTTCATGCACTCTTCTGCGCCGCTTCGGTCTCCAGCTCGGCCAGCCGATAGCCCGCGCTGTGGATGGTGTGCAGCAGTGGCGCCTGGAACGGTTTGTCGATGACTTTGCGCAGGTTGTACAGATGGCTGCGCAGCGTGTCCGAATCAGGCAGCGAATCACTCCAGATCTCGCGCTCAATATCCCGCCGACTGACCACGCGTGGCGACTCGCGCATCAGGATGGTGAGCAGTTTGAGACCGATCGGCGACAGCTGCAGGTCGCGACCGGCACGGGTCAGCCTCAGGGTGGCGGTGTCCAGCACCAGATCGCCGACCTTCAGCACTTCGGCGCTGACCTGCCGACGGTCGCGTCGGATCAGGGCGCGCACGCGGGCCTCCAGCTCCTGGATCGCAAACGGCTTGACGAGGTAGTCGTCACCGCCGGCTTCGAGGCCGCGAATCTTGTCGTCCAGCGTATCGCGTGCCGTCAGCATCAGGACCGGTGTCGGCGTCTTCGCTTCCTGGCGCAGGCGGCGGCATACCTCAAGCCCATCCAGCCGCGGCAGCATCAGATCAAGGATGATGACGTCGTAACTGTTCTCGATCGCCAGCCGCAGTCCATCGACGCCGTCACCGGCATAGTCGACGCCAAAGCCTCGTCGCTCGAGATACTCGCCGACCATCTCCGAGATGTTGCGGTTGTCTTCAACCAGCAGGATCAATCCATTCGATTCTTCGCGCAGCTTCATGTCCATTCCCATGTGTGAATCACAAACGTGAAGGTAGCTCGGCGCAGGTGAGGTGCTCGTGAAGCGGTGGCTGGCGCGCCCCGGCTTGCGATTTGCATGGGGCTTCCTGCATGGCTGATCCCACCGCATGGGCAGGCCGCAGCTGTCCGCTTACCTGACGCCGATCCTCCTCCCGGATTTCCCCACCGTTTTCATGACGCTTGCCGCGCAGGGTCAGCGCAAGGTGGTAACCGTGCCTCTGCACACGGTTATCGCCAGCAGCCGTCCCCTCGCCCGGCTCGAGCAAGCGCTCCGGGTGCCCGCCAAGCAGATGGGCCACGCTGTCCACAGCACGTTGCAGCTGACGTCCATCGAGGAGGTCGTCACCCAGGTGATCTCGCCCAGGTAAGCTTGCCCAGGTGATCTTGCCCAGGTGATCTTGGCGGGCTGGTCGGCCCGGTGCCCGGAGACGTCATTTTCCGCACCCACCGGGCGGCTACTTACCTTGGTGGTCTGGCCATCGGGGTGCCCTCTGGATTGAGCCCGCAGCGGTCGAGCCAGCGCGGTTCAGCCTCCCTGCGCGCCCCAGATGGACTCGAGGCGGCGATCGCGACCGCAGCCGTTCCGGTAGTACTTGTAGCGCAACGGGTTCTTCAGATAGTAGTCCTGGTGGTAGTCCTCAGCCGGGCTGAAGCTGTTGCCAACCGGTGCAATCTGGGTGGCGATTGCCTGCCCAAAACGCTCGGCCATCGCGACCTTGGATGCCTCGGCGACCTGCTTCTGTTCGTCGGTGTGGAAAAGGATGGCACTGCGGTACTGCGGCCCGCCGTCACAGAACTGCCGGTTGACCGCGAACGGATCGACGTTGCGCCAGAACACGTCAACCAACTGCGAGTAGCCAATGCGGGCCGGGTCGTAGGCGACCTGGACCACCTCTGCATGGCTGGTGCGGCCGCCGGCGACCTGCTCGTAGGTGGGTGATGGTTCTTTGCCACCGGCGTAGCCGGAGGTCGTTGATATCACTCCATCCAGCGCATCGAATGGACCTTCCATGCACCAGAAGCAGCCGCCAGCAAAGGTCGCATAAGCGACCTCCGTCAGCGCCACGCTTACCGCCTCCTCCGCCTTGAGGGCGCGCGCAGGCAGAACCGTCCAGGCCAGTACGAAACCGCCGACCAGCGCTGCCAGCAGCCCCAGCCGGGAGCGCGCGGTCGCGCTCATGAACGCAGCGCCGGCAGTGGCTCATCCCGCGGCACGAAGGCCAGGGCGATCCCGTTGTTGCACCAACGCTGACCGGTTGGCTTGGGGCCATCGTCGAATACATGCCCCTGGTGCCCGCCGCACCGGATGCAGTGGTACTCGGTGCGCGGCCAGACCAGTCGGAAATCGCGTTTGGTGGCCATACGGCCGGGAATATGGGTGAAAAAGCTCGGCCATCCGGTGCCGCTGTCAAACTTGTGGCTGCTGTCAAACAGCGGCAGCTGGCAGGCGGCGCACACGTAGGTGCCGTCGGCGTAAACCTTGTCCAACGGACTGGACCCGGCGCGCTCGGTGGCCTCTTCGAACAGCACTTTGTAGCTTGCGTCGGAAACCACGCCCTTCCACTGCGCATGCGGCTTATTCAACGGCTGGATTGGATCAACCAGATCAACGCTCACGGTGGACTCCTCGGCCGACGCAGGTACGGTGCGCAACAGCAATGCAGGTAGGCTGGCCAAGGCCAGCAGGTGAACCGCTTCTCGACGACGCATGGGACGCAAGCCTTGACTGTGTGGGGATACGCTAGTGTCAGAGCACTCCGGAGGGCGTGAAGGTTCGCGCCACTCACCGCGTTCGTTCAGAAAGTGACGCGCCCGCGCACCATGTCGGCGTACATCACCCAGTCGCCCATCAGGCTGTACAGCGGGTGTTTGAAGGTTGCTGGACGGTTCTTCTCAAAGCCAAAATGTCCGATCCAGGCGAAGCCGTAGCCGGCGATTGGCATGCCGATCAGCCACCACGGGCTGACCACAACGGCGAGCGCGATGCACGCCACCACGAGGGTGGTGCCAATGAAGTGCAGCCGCCGGCAACGGCGGTCGCTGTGTTCGCCCAGATAGTAGGGATAGAACTCGCGAAAACTGGAAAATCTGCTGTGGGTCACGGACTGTCCTCCGCCACTGTCGTCGCACCGGCGCGCTCCCGTGCTTTGGCACGATCCCAATAGCGATCCTGGGCGTCAAGCGCGAGCGCAGCAAGCTCGCAGCGGTCGGCCGCCGCCATCTGCTCCATGGCGCGAAAACGGCGCTCGAACTTGGCATTGGCGCGGCGCAGCGCGGTGCCGGGATCCACCTTGGCGTGGCGTGCGAGATTGACCGCAACGAACAGCAGATCGCCGACTTCATCCTCAAGGCGCGCCTGCAGGTCGGGATTGCCCGGATCGTCGGCGAGCGCCTCGAACTCGACCCGGGCCTCGTCGATTTCCTCATGCAGCTTCGCGATCACCGACGCCGGCCCGGGCCAGTCGAAACCGACCGCAGCGGCGCGCTTCTGCAGCTTCAGCGCACGCTGCCACTCCGGCAGGCCTCGGGCGATGCCCGCCAGCGCGCTGCGGTCGTCGTCGCTGGCTTCGCGTTCACGGCGCTTGTGCGCTTCCCACGCCACCGTCTGCTGCTGCGCATCGGCGATTACCTCAGCCCCGAACACGTGCGGGTGCCGGCGCAGCATTTTCGCGCAGATTGCTGCCACTACGTCAGCAAAGCGAAAGGCGCCGGCTTCCTCTGCCATCCGGGCGTGAAACACCACCTGCAGCAGCAGATCGCCCAACTCGTCCTTGAGTGCGTCCAGATCGCCACGATCAATCGCATCGGCGACCTCATAGGCTTCTTCGATCGTGTAGGGCACGACGGTTGCAAACGACTGCACCTGGTCCCACGGACAGCCACCATCAGGATCGCGCAGCCGCGCCATGATCCCAAGCAGCGCGGTCACATCGCCGCGCTCGCTCATGCCAGCCAGTTCCGCCACGGCAGGGCCGGATCGCCCAGCGCCAGGAAGTCGCCGTTCAGCAGGCTCGCGCCCTGATTGCAGCGCAACGGCTGGCCGTCGGTGTCGATCACGCAGCCTCCGGCGCCTTCAAGCACACATTGGGCGGCAGCTGTGTCCCACTCGCTGGTCGGGCCAAATCGCGGATAAACGTCGGCCGTGCCCTCCGCAAGCCGGCAGAATTTGAGTGATGACCCCAGCCCCAGCCGGTCATGCGTGCCAAGTCGGTTAAGCAGCGACTGCGTGCGCTCGTCCAGATGCGAACGGCTGGCGGCGACGCGTAGCCGGTCGGGCGCTGGCCGCGCGCTGCGCAGCGGCGTATCGGTGCCGTCGGCCTCGCGCCGGAAGCCACCCAGTTGACTTCCGCCCCACCACAGCTCGCCGGTCACCGGCGCATGCACCACGCCAAAGATCGGCACGCCGTTGTCGACCAGTGCGACGTTGACGGTGAACTCGCCATTACGCTTGACGAATTCGCGCGTGCCGTCCAGCGGATCGACCAGCCAGTAGCGGGTCCAGCCGCGGCGCACCTCCCAGTCGATCGTCGCGGATTCCTCTGACAGCACCGGCAGGCCTTCCGGCAGTGCTGCAAGCCCCACGTCCAACACGTCGTGCGCAGCGCGATCAGCGGCGGTCAGCGGGCTGCGGTCATCCTTGTGTTCGACCGCAAAGTCACTCGCATAGACGGCAAGAATGGCGCGCCCGGCCTGCCGTACCAGTTCGATCACCGGCGCCACCGGGAGATTCTGGCTCATGCGCGCTGCCTCAGGTACTCACGGGTGATGAACATGGCGGCCAGTGATCGGCCCTCCGAGCAATCGTCCAGCAGCATCAATTCGTGCAGTGAGTCGAGCTTCCAGGGCAGCACTTCGAGCTCCTCGGGCTCGTCTCCTGGAAGGCGCTCGGGATACAGATCCTCGGCCAGCACCAGCCAAGTCTCGTGACTCATGTACGTCGGTGAGAGCGTCATGGCGCGCAGCACGGTCAGCTTGTGCGCGCCGTAGCCGGCCTCTTCCTTGAGCTCGCGCTGGGCGGCTTCAAGCACGCTCTCGCCGCGATCAATCCGACCCTTTACCAACCCCAGCTCGTAGCGATGCACGCCACAGGCGTACTCGCGGATCAACAGCATGGTCTGCGCGTCGAGCATCGGCGCAACGATGACGGCGCCGCTTCCGCGCGGCTTCATGCGCTCGTATTGCCGCTTTACGCCGTTCGAGAACTCCAGATCCAGTCGCTCGACCTTGAATCGACCGCCGAAGTCCAGCTCTTCGACCGCGTGGATGGTGGGAAGCTTACTCATGGCGCCAGCCCTTGAAGTGTGTGAGCAATTCGTCATGCCATTCCGCCGAGGCCGCCAGCACGCTGCGGGTTTCGAGGTCCAGCTCAGCGCCGTCCAGATCGGTGAACACGCCACCGGCTTCGCGCACGATCACCGTCAGCGCGGCGATGTCGAGAATATTGACGTCCGACTCGATGACCGCGTCGATGCTGCCCTGGGCCAGCAGGTGGTAGTGCAGAAAGTCGCCATAGCCGCGAATGCGGCCGATGCCCTGGATGATCGCCCCGAGTGCCGCCCAGCCGCGTCCGCGGGTAAGCGACTTGAGATTGCCAGTGGACAGCGCCCGCTGCGACGGAACCGCAAGTTCAGCCAGCGCGACGGGGCGAACCCGACCCGCTGCGTCGCGCTGAAACGCGCCACCGCCGCGCCGCGCCCACAGCGTTTGGCCGTACTCGCCAGCGCAGCTCACGCCAAGCACCAGCTCGCCGCGATGCATGAGCGCAATTTGGGTCGAAAACATCGGGTAGCCGCGCACGAAGGCCTTGGTGCCGTCGATCGGGTCAACCAGCCACAGGAAGTCGCCGTCGCCCTGCCGGCCTTCTTCTTCGCCATGGATGGCGTGACCGGGGAACGCATCCAGCAACAGCGCACGAATACAGCGCTCGGCCTCGACGTCGGCCTGCGTGACAGGGGTTGAATCCGCCTTGAGCGCAACGCTGAAGCCGCCGGCGTAGTAGCGCTGGATCAACGCCGCCGCGGCGTCTGCGGCATTCACCGCGACACTCAGCGCGGCGTCAAGAAAGCTCTGCTCAGAGGGGGACATGCGGCAGCTCAGGGCAGCGGCAGCAGGCGGCCACGAATCTGCAGCACGGACGAACCGTCCGGCTGCTGCTCACCGACATAGCCCAGCGCCCGGATGACCTGCGGATTGCCATCGCGCGCCGTCAGCACGAGGTCCGCCTGGTAGCCGGTCAGCGCAGCGCGGAACTGGCCCTCCACGCTCAGCGGACCACCGTCATCCTGCACGCTACCGATGATTGCGCCATCGGCGGCGCTCTGGAAGCGTGCACTCAGCGTGCCCAGCAGCGCCTCGGCGGCGCCCGACACAGCGGCATCCCGCCAGTACGCCTCGCCCTTGAGCTGGCGCGGAAATCCGCTTATCAGCTCGGCCTCGACCAGCATTATCTCCACCTTGCCGCGCAGCTGCAGCGCCGGAATGTCCACCGCCGGCTGCAGCCGCTGGGCATCCATGCTGAACGCAGTGTCGCGCAGCCTCAACGTGGTCCCGGCAAGACTCGCGAATGTCTTGCCTTCGAACTCAGCGCCCTTGAGACTCAGATCGGTATCCAGCCGGCCACGCAGCAACGCCAGCGGATGCACGTTCCAATCCAGCGCCCCCAGCTGCCGGCCATGGGCGACCAGCGAGCCCGCCCGGCCCCGCCACACGGTTCCAGAAACGTCGCCCAGCGTCAGTGGACCAAGGCGTTCGCCGGCCATGCCAAGTGCAAATTTCGCCGGCATGAGCGCAAGCATGCCCGCCGCCAGCAGCAGCGCGAGCAGCAACAAAATGAGGAGGATCTTGAGCGCTTTCATCAGTAGTCCGGGTGGGGTCGGAGAATGACAGGGACTGGAAGCGCAGAGTTCGCGAGGTTCATGTTCATTGTTGGATTGGTGCGTCCAGCGCAAGTCGCGCATCGACCAGCCCGACGCCGGCGCTGCGCTGCACCGACAGCTCGGTCACGCGAATGCCGTGGGAGGTGTCGAGCTGGTAAAGCCAGTCCATCAGCGCGTCAAAGCTGGCCTGCTGGAAGTACACCCGTACCTGACCGGCGCTGACCGGCTCGACGCGCAGCAGGGCGCCACCCAGACCCGCCTCGCGTACACCAGCATCGACCACCGCCAGCAGTGATCGACCATCGCGCTGCGCTGCAGCCTGGGCCGGGCCGGCGGCGCGCAGCCGCTGCGCCGCGTCGCGCATCCAGCTCAGGCTGACGTCGGCCGCAGCGGCGCGCGTCCGCCATTCCGCGCGGCTGCGCTCCAGCGGCAGCCACAGCAGCGCATAGCCCAGCAGCAGCAGCGCCAGCAGGGCGCCGAGAGCCAGCGTTCGCTGCTCGCGGGCCGCAAGTCCTTGCCACCAGTCCTTCATGACGCGCTGTCCCGGATTCGCAGCCGGCCCTCATAGCCGTTGCTTCCCGGCAGCGCCGAGGTCAACTCCACCTGCAGCGGCGGCAATCCCGCCAGGCTCGCCCGCAGGCTGTCGAGCGAGGCGACGTCCGGCGCGCTGACGGTGAGTTCCAGCGTTCCGGACCGATAGTCGAGTGATTCGATGGTGAAGCGGCCGCTGCCGGCGATCAGCGGTGCGATCTTTGCCAGCAAGGGCAGCGCGCCGCCGACGCTGGCGCCGCCACGCCGATCCAGCTCGGCACCCAACTGCGCCACCGGTTCGACAATCCGCTGGGTGC
>JBBRBN010000017.1:0-57667 GCA_038205755.1 Lysobacterales bacterium
TGGTGAGTGGCTACTCGACAACTACTATCTGATCGAAGAGCAGATCCGCACCGCGCGCATGCATCTGCCGAAAGGCTACAGCCGCGAATTGCCAACCATCGCGGGTGGTCCGTCAGCCGGAATGCCGCGGGTGTTCCATCTGGCGATGGAGGCCATTGCGCATGGCGATGGCAGGATCGATGCCGAGACCGTCAGCCGCTTCGTGGCCGCCTATCAGTCGGTGACGCCGTTGAGGCTTGGTGAGCTGTGGGCAGTCCCGATCATGCTGCGCTTGGCGCTGATCGAGAATCTGCGGCGGGTCAGCGAACGGCTTACCGCGGCACGCATCCAGATCGATACCGCACTGGACTGGGCGAACCGGATGATGGAGGTCGCCGAACGCGATCCGAAGGGCCTGATTCTGGTGATTGCCGACATGGCGCGCTCCAATCCGCCCATGGCCAGCCCGTTCGTCGCCGAACTTGCGCGGCATCTGCAGGGTCACGGTCCGGCGCTGGCGCTGCCCTTGACCTGGATCGCCCAGCGGCTGGCCGAATCCAATCAGACGATTGAGCAGATGGTGCTGACCGAGAATCAGCAGCAGGCGGCCGATCAGGTGTCCATCAGCAACAGCATCGGCGGACTGCGCTCGCTCGGGGCACTCGACTGGCGGGTGTTTGTCGAGGCGATGAGCCAGGTTGAACAGAGCCTGCGTCACGACCCCAGCGGCTACTATCCGGCGATGGATTTTGCCACCCGCGACCGCTATCGCCATGTGGTCGCTGGCATCGCCCTGCGCAGTGCGCAATCCGAAACTGTGGTCGCCGCCACCGCCGTCGCCCTGGCGCAGCGGGCCGCCGCCAGCTCAGACAGCGCGGCACCTTCGGCGCATGTTGGCTATTTCCTGATTGACCGCGGATTGACGCAGCTTGAGGCGGCCGTTGCAGCGCGCCGGCTGCCGCTGCATCGCGCCCTGCAGCGACGCCTGGGACACCTGCCGCTGGCAATGCACCTGACCGCCATCGTTGGCATGACGGCGCTGGCCACGACCGCACTGCTGTGGATCGCCAGCAGCGGCGGGGTGACCGGACCAGCGCTGGTGACACTGGGCGCGCTGGCAGTCGTCGCCTGCAGCCAGCTGGCCTGTGCGCTGGTCAACTGGCTGGCGACCCAGCTCAGCTCCCCGCAGATTTTACCGCGAATGGACTACTCCAACGGGCTGCCGGCCGACATGCGCTGCGTGGTGGTGATCCCGACGATGATCACCGACGCCCACGGCGTCGATGCGCTGGTCGAGGCGCTCGAGGTGCGCTTTCTGGGCAATCGCGACAGCTATCTGCACTTCATCCTGTTGACCGACTTCCGCGATGCGGCAACCGAGACCCTGCCCGCTGACGCGCCGCTGCTGCGGCGCGCTCAGGCCGGCATCGAGGGCCTGAATGCCAAGTACCCAAGCACCACCAATGACCGCTTTCTTCTGCTGCATCGGCCGCGCCGCTGGAACGCGACTGACGGCATCTGGATGGGCCATGAGCGCAAGCGCGGCAAGCTGGGCGATCTCAATGCCGCGCTGCGTGGTGATCTCGGCGAACGTTTCGCGCTGATTGTTGGCGACCTGCGGGCGCTGGCCAGCACCCGCTATGTGATCACCCTCGACACCGACACCCAACTGCCGCGCGACGCCGCCCGCGAGTTCATCGCGACCATGGCTCATCCGCTCAACCGGCCGCAGTTCGACGCCAAATGCGGGCGCGTGATAGCCGGCTACGGCATCCTGCAGCCGCGCATGGCCGCCAGCCTGTCGGGCGCCAATCGCTCCCGCTACGCCCAGCTGTTTGGCAGCGAAGCGGGCATCGATCCCTACACCCGCTCGGTTTCGGATGTGTATCAGGATCTTTACGGCGAGGGCTCGTTCATCGGCAAGGGCATCTATGACCTTGATGCGTTCGAGCGCGCACTGGCCGGGCGTCTGCCGGACAACCGCATCCTGAGCCACGACCTGCTCGAGGGCTGCTACGCGCGCTCTGGGCTGCTCAGCGATGTGCATCTTTACGAGGACTACCCGGCGCACTACGGGGCCGATGTCAGCCGACGCCAGCGCTGGATTCGCGGTGACTGGCAGATTGCATCGTGGATGCTGCCGCGGGTGCCGGGCGTGCAGGCGCGCGGCGTGCCCAATCCGCTGTCGGATCTGTCACGCTGGAAGATCCTGGACAACCTCCGCCGCAGCCTGGTGCCGGCCGCGCTCCTGCTGCTGCTGATCTTCGGCTGGCTGCTGGGAGCTCGACCCGCGCTGTGGACCCTTGCGGTACTTGGGATCGTCCTGCTGCAGCCGCTGCTGAGCGCGCTGCAGAATCTGTTCCGCTGGTCAGACGAGATGCTGCTTGAGCAGCATCTGGCGGCGCTGGGCAAGTCGGTCGGACAACAGCTGGCGCAGGTCGGCTTCCAGCTTGCCTGCCTGCCGCATGAGGCGCTCGGCAATCTAGATGCGATCGGGCGCTCGATCTGGCGCACGCTGGTGTCGCGCCGCCGATTGCTCGAGTGGCGGGTGTCGAGCAGTGACAGTACGGCGCGCACCGGCGATCGGTTTCGCGCCGTCCTTGGAGACATGTGGGCGGCGCCAGCGACCGCTCTGGCAACCGCGCTCGCCCTTGCCTTGCTGAACCCGGAGGCACTGCCGGCTGCGGCGCTGATTCTGGCCGCCTGGCTTGCGGCGCCGGTCCTGGTCTGGCGGCTCAACCTTCCGCTGCGCCGGCGGCAGGTCGAGCTGGACCTCGCGCAGGTGGAGTTTCTGCGCCGCACTGCGCGCAAGACCTGGGCGTTCTTTGATCGCTTTGTCGTGGCCGGTGACAATTGGCTGCCGCCGGACAACGTGCAGGAGGACCCTGGCCCGACCGTGGCGCATCGCACCTCGCCGACCAATATCGGGCTGAGCCTGCTGGCCAATCTTGCGGCGCATGATTTCGGTTACCTGAGCAGCGGAGGGCTGCTGCTGCGAACCGCCAACACGTTCCACAGCCTGTCAGGCCTGGAGCGCCACGCCGGGCATTTCTACAACTGGTACGACACCCAGACCCTGCTGCCGCTGGCGCCCCGCTACGTGTCCACGGTCGACAGCGGCAATCTGGCCGGCCACCTGCTCACCCTGCGCGCCGGCCTGCTTGCGTTGCCCGATCAACCGGTGATCAGCGCCGGCCTGGCGGTCGGGCTGGCTGACACGCTCGACATCGTGCGCGACGCGCTGGCTGAAGACGCCTCGCCAGCCGATCCAGTAATTCTGGGGGACCTGGAGCAACGGCTGACGGCGTGGCGGACGCACCGGCCGGCGACGCTCGGCGAGCTGTTCGATTCGCTGCAGTCAGTCGCGGTTGTTGCGGCGCGCCTGCACGCCAGCGCTGCGCTCGGCGCCGGCAGCAACGGCATTGACTGGGCGCTCGCGCTGCACCAGCAGTGCCGCGACGTCATCGAGGACCTGCTGCTGCTTGCTCCATGGCTGGCCGACGCGTCGGGTACGGACGGGCGCGACGCTACCGCCGGCATCTCCGCGTCGGCATCGCTGCACGATCTCGAACGCCATGCCACCGCGCTGCTGGCCAGCCTCGACCCACGCAGCGCCGGGCTTGACGACGGCCACCGGGCTGACCGGGACGGCGAACTGCGCGCGTCTGTGAAGCTGGGCCTGCAGCAGGTCCGCGACCGGCTGTCACAGGTGCAGCGGCTGGCACAGCTGGCGACCGGCTTTGCCGACATGGAGTACGGGCATCTTTACGACAGCGGTCGGCATCTGCTGGCGATCGGCTACAACGTCGACGATCACCGACGCGACACCGCCTTCTATGATCTGCTGGCCTCGGAGGCGCGGCTGGGCACCTTCGTGCTGATCGCCCAGGGCCAGCTGCCGCAGGAGAGCTGGTTCGCGCTCGGCCGCCTGCTGACCACCGCCGGCGGCGAGCCGGTGCTGGTTTCATGGAGCGGCTCGATGTTCGAGTACCTGATGCCGATGCTGGTCATGCCAACCTATGAGGGCAGCCTGCTCGACCAGACCTGCCGTGCCGCCGTCGCCCGCCAGATCGCCCACGGCAGCCAGACCGGCTTGCCGTGGGGCATCTCCGAGTCCGGCTATAACACCGTGGACGCCGCGCTGAACTACCAGTACCACGCGTTCGGAGTACCCGGTCTGGGCCTCAAGCGCGGCCTGGCAGAAGACACCGTGGTTGCGCCCTATGCCAGCGGCCTGGCGCTGATGGTCGACCCCGAGGCGGCCTGCCGCAATCTGCAGCGCCTGGCAGCAGACGGGCTGGAGGGCCAGTACGGCTTCTACGAAGCCGTCGACTACACGCCCGCGCGCCTGCTGCGTGGCCAGACCCAGGCGATCGTGCGGTCATTCATGGCGCATCACCAGGGCATGTTTCTGCTGTCGGTGGCGCACCTGCTGCTGGAGCGCCCGATGCAGCGGCGGTTCGAGTCCGATCCGCAGTTCCAGGCCACGCTGCTGCTGCTGCAGGAGCGCATTCCGCGCTCCTCGATCTTCCGTTGGCAGCTCAGCGAGCAATCCGAAGGCAGCGCATTCTTCGACTCACCGACGCCGTCGGTGCACGCGCCAATTGGCGCAGAGACGGCAACTCCCGAAGTGCAGCTGCTGTCCAACGGCCGCTATCACGTCATGCTGACCAACGCCGGTGGCGGCTACAGCCGCTGGAAGGATCTGGCCTTGACCCGCTGGCGTGAGGACAGCACCCGCGATCACTGGGGCAGCTTCCTGTACCTGCGCGACGTGCAGAGCAACGCCTTCTGGTCGGCCGCCCACCAGCCGGTGCTGGCGCCTGCCGACGCCTACGAAGCGGTGTTCTCCGAAGGCCGCGCCGAGTACCGGCGCCGCGACCACGACATCGAGACCCATTGCGACGTGGTCGTGTCGCCGCGCGATGACGTCGAGCTGCGCCGCATCCGGATCAACAACCGCTCACGGCGGCGACGCACGATCGAGATCACCAGCTATGCCGAGGTGGTGCTCGCCGCGCCAGCTGCCGATGCAGTGCAGACGGCGTTCGGCAACCTGTTCGTGCAGACCGAGATCGTCAGCGGCCGCCGCGCCATCCTGTGCACGCGGCGGCCGCGCTCGGCTGACGAAACCACGCCGTGGATGTTTCACCTGCTGGCCATCAATGGCACCGAGGTCGAGGCCACGTCGTTCGAAACCGACCGACTGCGCTTCATCGGCCGTGGCCGCACGCTGGCGAACCCGCTGGCGATGGCTGAACCCGGCGCGCTGTCCGGGACGCAAGGGTCAGTGCTCGATCCGATCGTCGCGATCCGCTGCCGCCTCACCTTGGATCCCGACGAGACCGCGCTACTGGACTGGGTTTTTGGGGTCGCCGAGCAACGCGATGCAGCGCTCAGCCTGATCGACAAGTATCAGGACCGGCTGTTTTCTGATCGCATCGTCGACCTCGCCTGCACCCACAGCGGCGTGACCCTGCGGCAGATCAACGCGACCGAATCCGACGCCCAGCTGTACCGGCGACTGGCCGGCCACGTGCTCTACGCCAACAGCGCGCTGCGCGCCAGCGCCGCCCTGTTGCAGCAGAACCATCGCGGCCAGTCGGGGCTGTGGGGCTATGCCATCTCGGGCGATCTGCCGATCGTGCTGCTCAAGATTGCCGATGCCGAGCAGATCGACCTTGCGCGCAAGCTGATCCAGTGCCACGGCTACTGGCGGCTGAAGGGCCTGGCTGTCGACCTGGTGATCTGGAACGAGGACCACATCGGGTATCGGCAGCGCCTGCAGGACCAGATCATGAGCCTGGTGTCGACCGGCAGCGAGGCGCAGACCATCGATCGTCCGGGCGGGATTTTTGTGCGCTTCGCCGAGCAGATCGCCAGCGAAGATCGCATCCTGCTGCAGGCGGTGGCGCGGGTAATCATCAGCGACGGCAACGGCAGCCTGACCGAACAGGTCAGCCGCAAGGCGCTATCGGACAAGCGCGTCGCCGCGCTGCTGCCGCTGCGCGGCCATCGACCGGAGCCAGCGGCAGCGTTGGAGTTGCCGGCCGACCTCATCCTTCGCAATCCGCTGGGTGGCTTCAGCGCCGATGGCAATGAGTACCTGATCGTCAGCGGCCAGGCGCAGAGCACCCCGTTGCCGTGGGTCAACGTGCTCGCCAACCCATGCTTTGGCGCCGTGCTGACCGAGAGCGGGCTCGGCTATACCTTTGGCGAAAACGCCCACGAGTTCCGGCTCACGCCGTGGAGCGACGATCAGGTCGGCGCCAGCGGCGGTGAAGCGTTCTACCTGCGCGATGAGGAAAGCGGCCACTACTGGTCGCCTGCCGCGCAGCCAGCCGGCGGCGCGATGCCGTACCTGACCCGGCATGGATTCGGTTACAGCGTGTTCGAGCACACCTCCGGCGGCATTCGTTCGGAACTCTGGGTCTACGTGGATCTGGTGGACGCAGTGAAGTTCTCGGTGCTCAAGGTGCGCAACGGCTCGGGCCGACGTCGACGGCTTTCGGCCACTGGCTACGTCGAGTGGGTGTTGGGGGATCTGCGGACCAAATCCGCCATGCATGTGGTCACTGAGCTTGATCCGGCCAGCGGCGCCGTGTTCGCGCGCAATGCCTACAGCACCGAGTTCTCCAGCCGGGTTGCCTTCTTCGACGCTGACGACCCTAACCGAAGTTTGACCGGCGACCGCACCGAATTCCTCGGCCGCAACGGCAGCCTGCAGCAGCCCGACGCGCTGCTGCGAGCCAAGCTGTCCGGCAAACTCGGCGCCGGCATCGACCCCTGCGCGGCAATCCAGGTGGCGTTCGATCTGGCCGACGGACAGGAGCATGAGATCGTGTTCCGGCTGGGCGTCGGTGGCGACCTCGAACAGGCCCGCGCCCTGGCCCTGCGACTGCGCCGACGCGGCACCGCGCGCACCGCGCTTGAACAGGTGCGGTCGCACTGGCAGCACACGCTCGGCGCGGTTCAGGTGGCCACGCCCGATCCAGCGCTCAACGTGCTCGCCAACGGCTGGCTGCTCTACCAGACGCTGGCCTGCCGGATATGGGCGCGCAGCGGCTACTACCAGTCGGGCGGCGCGTTCGGTTTCCGTGACCAGTTGCAGGACAGCATGGCGCTGGTCCACACCCGTCCCGCGCTGCTGCGTGAGCAGATCCTGCTGTGCGCGGCACGCCAGTTCCCGCAGGGCGACGTACAGCACTGGTGGCACCCGCCGGCCGGCCGCGGCGTGCGTACGCGCTGCTCGGACGACTACCTGTGGCTGCCGCTGGCCGTGTGTCGCTACGTTCGCAGCACCGGCGATGGCAGCGTGCTCGACGCGCAGGTGCATTTCCTGGAGGGCCGCGCACTCAATCCCGACGAGGAGTCCTACTACGATCTGCCGGGGCGCTCCGAGCGCACGGCGAACCTTTACGAGCACTGCAAGCTGGCCATCGTGCACGGACTGCGGATGGGCGAACGCGGGCTGCCGCTGATCGGCTCGGGCGACTGGAACGACGGCATGAATCTGGTTGGCATCCACGGCAAGGGCGAGAGCGTCTGGCTGGGCTTCTTCCTGCACGCGGTGCTGCAGTCATTCGCCGAGGTGGCCGAGCGCCAGAGCGACCTGCCCTTCGCGGAGCGCTGCCGGCTGGAGGCAAGCCGCCTGCGCGACAATCTCGCTGCGCACGCCTGGGACGGTGAGTGGTTCCGTCGCGCCTGGTTCGATGACGGCACCGCGCTGGGTTCGGCAGCCAATCAGGAATGCCGGATCGACTCCATCGCGCAAAGCTGGTCCGTGCTTTCAGGAGCCGCCGACGCGCAGCGCGCGCGCCAGGCGATGGATTCGCTGGACCGGCATCTGGTGCGTCGCGAAGACGGCCTGATCCAGCTGCTCGACCCGCCATTTGACACCTCAACCCTCAATCCCGGCTACATCAAGGGCTACGTGCCGGGCGTACGCGAGAACGGCGGCCAGTACACCCACGCCGCGATCTGGGCGGTCATGGCCTTCGCCCAACTGGGCGACCGGCGACGCGCCTGGGAGCTGTTTGACCTGATCAACCCGGTCAACCACGGTCGCAGCAGCGAGGGCCTGGCGACCTACAAGGTCGAGCCCTACGTGGTCGCCGCAGACGTCTACGCGATTGCCCCGCACACCGGTCGCGGCGGCTGGACCTGGTATACCGGATCGGCCGGCTGGACCTACCGGCTGATTGTCGAGTCGCTGCTCGGCATCACCCGCCTCGGGGACCGCCTGCAGCTGAGCCCGTGCCTGCCCGACGCGTGGCCCGGTTTTGCGGTCGACTACCGATTCGGTGCGACCACCTACCGGATCGTTGTCACCCAGCGCGTCGGCCACGATCCCGCCGGCCCGCAAACCGCCGGCACTGACATTCACCTCGACGGCGTCGCCCAGGATGGCTCAAGCATCCAGCTGATTGACGACCAGCAGCCGCACCGGGTGGACGTGAGCCTGCGGGTGGTCGCGCAGTCGAGCTGACCAGCCTCCGCTCACACTTGCCAGCCTCCGCTCACACGAGAGGGTGCGGCAGCCGCGAAATTGCTTCGCGAGGCGACTGGGTTCGGCAGCGCACCGACTGCCGGAATCGAGCGTTTTTATACTCTGCGGTAACGTCCAACCCTGCCAGGACAGCAGATGAAAACGCCCCTTCGCCCGCAACCAGCGACTCCATGTCGTACGCCGCTTCCGCTGCAACTGGACAGACAGACAGGTTGGCGCGCTGCGGCGATCACCGTTTCGGCGCTGATGGGCCTGTTTCTGGCCGTTGGCGGCAGCAACGCAAAGCCGGACGCGACGCGGGCACCCACCGACCCGGCCCGGGTAGAGCCGCGCTGCAGCGCAATCCGCTGGAATGACGAGCTTCTGCGCGCCCTCCCGCGACTGGCGGACGGCTGCCGTGAGGTTGTAAGCGCCGGCGGCAAGCGCTGGGCGCGACTCGAAACCAACTTTGTCGGTGCGGCTGAGACCGGGACGTTCACCACCGAGGTGCTCGACACCCAGGACCGTCTGATCGGCCAGGTGACGCTGCGGCCGACTGCCAGTCAGCGAATCACCCTGGGCGGCAGCGCCTACCAGTTCTCTGAACTGGGGCGCTACCAGAAACTCAGCCTGTTCGTACCGGAGGGCGAGCGTGAAATCTTCAGCCAGCTGGACGCGCCGCCCGACCAGCACGCCCGCCTGATTCTGACTGATCTGAATGCCGGAGCTGCCGATGCGGAAACGCCAGCGGCGGCGCTGCCGGCGCCGCCGGCGGACGCGACGCTACCCTTGGTGCATCGCACCGGCACGTCGGTTGCCCTGCTGGTGCTCTCAGGCGCCGGTCTGCTGGCAGTGCTCAGCGGCGCGGCGCTGGCGCTGCGGCGGCGCACTGCAGGCGCGCGACCTGCGCCGGGCATCGCTGCGCGCCAGTTCGAGGCGAAGTAGTCCAGCGGCCACAATCGCACCGCCAGGTCCGCCCAGCGTGTCGCATTCAACTGACCCGGCCACCGCCAGCTGCGGATCTCCGGCAGGCCCTGACCGTGCTCGTCGATGTACGCGCGGTGCGCCAAACGCCGGGACCGCAGCGCGGCGGCCAGCGCGTCGCCCGCGGCACCGGTCTGCGGCAGTCGTGCCAGCCTGTCGATGACCAGATGAAAGCGGCCGATGTCGTTCAGCACCGTCATGTCGGAGGGCGTCCTGATGGTGCCCTCGTCCTTGTAGCCGCGGAGGCGGAGGTTGCCGTGATTGACCCGGCGATAGGTCAACCGGCGGATCGGCGCCGGGTAGCGGTGGAAAGCGAAGATCACCGGCCGGCCGCAGGTGAACAGTGCACTGAACTCCGCATCGGTCAGGCCGTGCGGGTGTTCGCTGGCCGGCGGCAGGCGCATCAGGTCGACAACGCTGACCACCCGGATGCGCACCTCCGGCAGGTTGGCACGCAGGATCGGCACGCGCTGATCGTGCCGCTCAGCAGACTGAATTTCCTGCCTGACGGCGGTTGCGTGGGTTGCCCGTGCGGCCCAAGCTAGGCCGTGAAAAACGCTCCCGCCGCCGCAGAAGCAAACCCCGGCTCGGCCGTCAGTGCCCGCACCTGGCATGCCGAAAGCGCCGCCGCCGTAGTGCGAGCACTGCACAGCACTGCGCAAGGATTGGGCGCCGCCGAGGCCGCACGAAGGCTGCTGGAGTACGGCCCAAACCGGCTCGCGGCGGCCGCGCGCCCCAGCGGCCTGATGCGCTTTGTGCGCCAGTTCCACAATTTGCTGATCTACCTGCTGCTGCTGGCATCGGTGGCAACCGCGCTGCTCGGGCACGCGGTGGACACGGCGGTGATCCTCGCTGTGGTGCTGGCAAACGCGGTTCTCGGCTTTCTGCAGGAAGGCAAGGCCGAGCATGCCATGTCGGCCATTCGCGACCTGCTGGCGCCACGCGCTGCGGTGCTGCGGGACGGTGTACGCCAGGGCATTGATGCCCAGACGCTGGTGCCCGGCGACCTCGTCCTGCTTGAGGCTGGCGACAAGGTGCCGGCCGACCTGCGCGTGCTGCAGGTCCACGGCCTGCAGGTGCAGGAGGCGCTGCTTACAGGCGAATCGATGCCCTCCGACAAGGGTGTCTCCGAAGCGGCCGCCGCGGCGCCGCTGGGTGATCGCGACTGCCTGGCCTTCAGCGGGACACTGGTTACCAGCGGCCAGGCCCGCGGCGTGGTGGGTTCCGCTGACCGCCGGACTCGCGGTGACCGGGATCGGCGTTGCTCTGCTGGTCGTGCTGGAGCTTGAGAAGCAGCTGCGGCTGCGCTGGTTTGCCGGCCCAGCCAGCCAGCCAGCGCCAGCCAACCCGTTACTTTGAGGGCGTGACGCTGGATCGTCCGGCGCTGCGCGCACCGGGCATCGGGCCGCAGCGGCCTGCGCGGGTAGCCGCGCTGCGGCGCCGCACCCGCCTCGATACGGCTGCCCTGGACCGACGGGAAACAGGGGGTGCGAAGTATCGCCCTGTGGCGACACCTTCACTGCATCGGAGCCACTACGGCGCTTCCAGAGAATGACCCGGCGATGCCCAAAACTGCACCTGTGTCGCGCCAGAGGGCGCGTCAACTGCTCCCTTTCGCCCGAGTCGGCAACGCTGGGCGCGGGCGGCAGGCGAAGGTAGACCTTCGACGCCGAGCGGCGCAGCCTGAAAGCATCGCTCCGCGGCGGCGCGCCAGTGCGCCACCAGGCATCAGGCATCAGGCAACGGTTCCGGTTCATGGCTGCAGGCTGCAACCAGAACACGGCGTCAGGCTGTCGGCCAACATGAGCAGGCCGGAGCAGACGGTCGGCGAGCGTGGGATGGCGGGTGCAGCGGCCAGCGCTCAAACCGGGCAGCTGCAATCCACTGGCGAGGCCTATTTCCGAACCGTCTTCGAGTTTGCCGCCGACGGCATCCTGATCGCTGACCGCGACGGCACCTATCTCGATGCCGACCCCCGCATGTGCGCCATGTTGGGCTATGCCCACGATGAACTGGTTGGCCTGCACGCCCGCGATATCCTGATCACCATCGAGCACGACGGCAGCGCTGAAGCGCTGGCAGCCATCCGCGGGCACGCGGATTACCAGCGCGCCTGGCGCTGCCGGTGCAAGGATGCCTCGCAGTTCGACGCTGAAGTGCTGGTCAATCCGCTACCCGACGGCAACCTCATCGCCTGCATCCGCGACATGGGCGGGCGGCGAGAAGCCGAGGCGGCGTCGCGCCACCTGGCAGCAATCGTGGAATCCAGCGAGGACGCCATCACCAGCACCACTCTGGACAACCTCATCAGCAGCTGGAATCGCGGTGCCGAGCGCATGACCGGCTACCGCGCCGAAGAAATGCTCGGCCGTTCGCTCAGTGCGCTGCTGCCGGAAGAATTTCTGCTCCAGGATAGCGCGCTGGTCGCGGCCATACTGCGCGGCGAGCACGTCTCCCACTTCGAATCCTGCCGCTTGCGCAAGGACCGACGCAGGCTGATCGTTTCCAGCTCGGCCGCGCCCATCCGCGACGCCGTCGGTCGCAGCATCGGCATCTCGAGAATCTCGCGCAACATCACCGCGCAGCGGGAGAACGAGCGCAAGCTCGCCCGCCTGCGCCGCCGGTACGCTGCGCTGAGCCAGATCGATCAGGCCATCGTGTGGCAGAAAACCCGCCCGGCCCGGCTGCAGAAGGTCTGCGACGCGCTGGTTGAATTCGGCCAGTTCAGCATGGCCTGGACCGGCATGGTGGAGGCGACCAGCCAGCGGATGCTGCCGCAGCCGGTCAGCGGCGACAGCCGCGGCGTGCAGCTCGCCCAGCAGCTGCTTCCCGAGCGCATCCTGCTCGACATCCAGCTGCCGCAACGCGACGGCTATCTGGTTGCTGCCGATCTGCGCGCAGCGCCGTGTCTGGCGGCCACGCGGATCATCGCCGTGACCTCCTGCGCCATGGGCGGTGACCGCGAGCGCGCGCTGGCCGCAGGCTGCGACGGCTACATCGGGAAGCCGATCAATCCGGAAACCTTCATCCACGAAATCAGCGCATTTTTGCCGCCTGCGCCCACTGCAGAGGGAACGCAATGACGCGTGTGCTGGTCGTCGACGACCACGAAGCCAACCTCATTTACCTGCGCAGCCTGCTGGAGGCCAACGGCTGCGAAGTGGAGACGGCGCGGAACGGCGCCGAAGCACTGGTCAAAGGCCGTCATTTCCCACCTGACCTGATCATCGCCGACCTGCTGATGCCAGTGATGGACGGCTACACCCTTCTTCGTCACTGGAAAGCCGACGGCTGCCTGAAGGGCATCCCCTTTATCGTCTACACGGCAACCTATACCGAGGCAGAGGACGAGCAGCTTGCACTGGGCCTGGGCGCTGACGCCTTCATTCTCAAGCCAGCCGAACCGGTGGACTTCCTGGCGCGCATCCGCGCGGCCCAGACCAATGTCGCGGCAGCCGCATCGAAGCTGCCCAACCCAACGGCCGGCGATGAAACGGAGCTGCTGAAGGTCTACAGCGAAACGCTGATCCGTAAGCTGGAGAGCAAATCGCTGCAGCTGGAGGAAGCCAATCGCGCACTCAAACAGGACATCGACGAGCGCAACCACGCCGCGGAGGCGCTGCGCCTGCTCAGTTCAGCCGTGCTGCAGTCGGCCGAGTCGGTGCTGATCACCGATGCGCAGCTCGATCCACCTGGACCCCGGATCGTGTTCGTAAACCCCGCCTTCGAGCGGATGACCGGCTACCGCGCGGACCAGATCATTGGCCTGACGCCGCGTATCCTGCAGGGCCCGCTCACCGACAGGAAGGTTCTCGCGCGGATGCGCCTGATGCTGGCACGCGGTGAGGTGTTCCGGGGCGAAACGACCAACTACCGGCAGGACGGCAGCAGCTACATGGTCGAATGGCAGGTCACGCCAATCCGCGACGCCAGCCAGACCGTCACCCACTTCGGCGCCATCCAACGCGACGTGTCCGAGCGCAACCGATTGGCCAACGAGCTGCAGCAGCATCAGCGCGCGCAGCGCGAAATGGCCGAGCAGCTCGAGATTGAACGCTCGCGACTGCTGGAGGCGCAACAGCTAGCCAAGGTTGGCAGTTGGGAGACGGACCTGGCGAACGGCAATATGATCTGGTCGGAGCAGACCCATCGGATCTTTGGCACCGATCCGGCCACCTTCCAACCAACCCATCCGGCATTTCTCGCGCTGCTGCATCCGGATGATCGGGCACGCGTGGACGCTGCGTTCCAACGCTCCAAACTGACCACCGCGCCGCACTGCATCGAACACCGGCTGCTGCGGTCAGGCGGCGAAGTGCGCCACGTGGAGGAACGCTGGCAGATGCTGGAGGCGGCCCGGGGCAAGCCCGCCAGGGCCGTCGGCAGCTGCCAGGACATCAGCGAGCGCACCATCGCAGCCCAGGCGCTGCGACACAGCGAACAGCGCTTTCGCAACCTGCTGCAAAACGTGGACTCCGTGGCGGTGCAGAGCTACACCTTGGACGGCACCACGCGCTATTGGAACAAGGCCTCCGAGGTGCTTTACGGCTACAGCGCCGAGGAAGCGGTCGGACAAAACCTGCTCGATCTGGTCATCCCCGAGCCGATGCACGACGGGATGCGTGCGGCGATGCAGCAGATGGCCGACAGCGGCCAGCCGATTCCCGCCGAAGAGCTCACCCTGCGGCGCAAAGACGGCGAGCCGGTGACCGTACTGTCCAGCCACGCGATTGTCGAGATCCCCGGCAGCCCTATCGAAGTGTTTTGCATCGATGTTGATCTCAGCCGGCGCAAGCGCGCCGAGCGCGCGGTGAAGACCAGCGAAGCGGAGTTTCGGACCCTCGCCGAGTCGCTGCCGCAGCTGGTCTGGACCGCCGCTGCCGACGGACTGCTCAGCCACTTCAACCAGCGCTGGCTCGACTACACCGGCCTCAGCCAATCCGACAGCGCAGGCGACGGCTGGCAGGCCGCGCTGCACGCCGATGATCGCCCCGAGGCGCTGACGCACTGGCGGACGGCCACCGCCAGTGGCGAAGCCTACGAGATGGAGTATCGCCTGCGTCGAAGGGATGGCGAGTTTCGCTGGATGCTTGCCCGCGCCCTGCCGCTGCGCGACGCCGAGGGCGGCATCGCCAAATGGTTTGGAACCTTCACCGACATTCACGACCTGAAGATGGCCGAGCTGCGCATTACCCGCTTGAGCCGGGTGCAGACCGTGCTCGGCCACGTCAGCTCGCTGAACGCCCGCGCCCGCGACCACGCCGAGCTGTTTCAGGGGGTCTGCCATATCGCCGTGGACGAGTGTGGGTTTCGCATGACCATGGTGTGTGCGGTTCAAGGACCTGAGCAGGCCCTGGTGCCAGTCGCATCGGTAAGCAAGGATCCGCAGCTGCTGGCTTTTATCAGCGAGCTGCTGACATCCGGGGCGGGCAGCCGGCAAACCCTGACGCAACGCGCGGTGAGTGCGCGCCAGGCCGTAATCGTCAACGATACGATCAATGACCCCGCGGTGCCGATGGGTGCCAGCTACGCAGCGATCGGCGTGCAGTCGATCGCCGTGTTTCCGATAATTGTTGGCGGCGAGGTGATCGGCACCCTCGGACTGTTCTCTGAACAGCGCAACTATTTTCAGGACGATGAAGTGAGGTTGTTCGAGGAGATGAGCAGCGACGTCGCTGTCGCCTACGAAAAGATCGAGAAAGGTGCAAGGCTCGACTACCTCGTTTACTACGACGTGCTGACCGGACTGGCCAACCGGGGACTGTTCCTCGAGCGGGTCGCCCAGTTCATGCGTGGAAGCACCGACGGCACCGACGGGCTTGGCCTGGTGCTGGTCGACATTGAGCGGTTCAAGAACATCAACGACAGCCTGGGCCAGGCGACTGGCGACGAACTGTTGCGCCAGTTCGCCAATTGGCTCTCGAATGCCGTCGGCGACAGCAACCGGGTGGCGCGCATCGGTGCCGATCAGTTTGCCGTCGTGGTGCGCGACGAGTCGCACGAGGGCGAGGTGGCGAGGCTGCTGGAGCGGATGACAGCCGGCCTCGCGATGGATTCGTTCCCCTTGAACGGAAGCAGCTTCCGAATCGCCGCGAAGTTTGGAGTGGCGCTGTTTCCGACCGACGCCATCAATGCTGAAACGCTGTTCAAAAACGCCGAGTCCGCGCTCAAGAAGGCCAAAGGCAGCGGCCAGCGCTATCTGTTCTATCGAGAAGAGATGACCGCCGCCGTCGCCGCCAAGCTGACCCTCGAGAACCAGCTTCGCCAGGCGATCGAGCGCGACGAGTTCGAGCTGCATTACCAGCCCAAGGTCGACGTCAGCACGCTCCACGTGATTGGTGCCGAAGCCCTGATACGCTGGAACGACCCGCGCACCGGACTGGTTCCGCCGGGTCAATTCATCCCGATCCTCGAAGAAACCGGGCTGATCCATGACGTCGGTCGCTGGGCCCTGAACCAGGCAGTTGCGGACTTTCTGCGCTGGCGCAAGGCGGGCCTGCGCACGATCCGCATCGCGGTCAATGTGTCGCCGCTGCAGCTGCGCCATCGCGACTTCGCCGTCGAGGTCAGGCAGGCACTGGCTGGCGCCGACGGGGCTGGCGCCGGGCTGGAGCTGGAAATCACCGAGAGCGTCATCATGGAAGACGTGCAGCACAGCATCGCCAGCCTCCGAGCAATCCGCGAGATGGGCGTGAGTATCGCCATCGACGACTTCGGCACAGGCTTCTCGTCGTTGGGCTATCTGTCACGCCTACCGGCAGACAAACTCAAGATTGACCGGTCTTTCATCAGTGCGATGACGCGCGGGCCGGATGGCCTCGCGCTGGTGTCAAACATCATCAGCCTGGCCCACTCGATGAATCTCGACGTGGTTGCTGAAGGCGTTGAAACCGAGGAACAGGCGCGTCTGCTGCGACTGCTCAAATGCGATGAACAGCAGGGTTTCCTATACTCCCGACCGCTGCCATCGGCCACCTTCGAGGCCAAGTACCTGCAGTCCGAGGCCTCAATTCTGCCGGTGACGCCGCGTTCGGCACCCGCGTCGACGCTCGGCGTCGCGCCAGGGAGCCGGACCTGCGTGCCGGGTCCGTATGTTTCATGAGTTTCCAGGTGATCGCGCAGAACAGTGTCCGCACAAGCGATCTTACGACGCAGCGCCGTGTCGGGCGGTGCGACCGACGGCGGAAAGCGGCTTGCGCGGACAGGCGACAAGTAAAGAGCGACTGAGCGTCATGAAACAGGCGGCTGGCAGGATGAGTGAAACCCGCCACCGCGCTGGTTCCCGTCAGCCGAGGCAAGGCGAAAGCAGAACGCTGCCTCTGTCCGTCATCGAACGAAGTGGCCCGGCAACGGAGTATTCTGGCCCTGAATAAGAAGGTCGATCCAATGATGCCAACTCAGAAAACCTTACCGTCACCGGCCCAGAACCATCTGCTGGCGGCGCTGTCGCCGGATGTGCAGGGGCGCCTGTTTCCGTTGCTGGTTGAGGCTGACCTGCCGCTGGGCAAAGTGCTCTACGAGTCCGGCGACACCATGCGAAACGTGTACTTTCCAAGCGACTCGATCATCTCGCTGCTTTACGTGATGGAGAACGGCTCGTCGGCCGAAATCTCGGTGGTCGGCAACGAGGGGATGGTCGGCGTGGCGCTGTTCATGGGCGGCGAAAGCACGCCCAGCCGGGCGATCGTGCAAAGCGCGGGCAGCGGCTACCAGCTGCGGGCCCAGCTGCTGAAGGACGAGTTCAATCGGCACGGCGAGCTGACCATGCTGATGCTGCGCTATACCCAGTCCCTGCTGACCCAGATGGCGCAGACCGCGGTCTGCAACCGCCACCATTCGATCGACCAGCAGCTGTGCCGCTGGCTGCTGCTCTCGCTGGACCGGCTGGCAGGCAACAAGCTGGTGATGACCCAGGAGCTGATCGCCAACATGCTGGGCGTGCGCCGCGAAGGCGTGACCGACTCCGCCGGGAAACTGCAGAAGCTCGGCGTGATCGACTACCGGCGGGGTCACATCACCGTGCTCGACCGGCCGCGACTCGAAACGCTCAGCTGCGAGTGCTACGCCGTGGTCAAGCAAGAAACCGATCGCCTGCTGCCCTATCCCTACGTGATGCAGCCCCAAACTCCGCCAGCACCCTGATCCTGCCGCATTACCACGGCGGGTTGCATCTGCCTGGGTCAGCCCCGGCCCAGAATGGTGCAGTGCCAGATTGACGGTGTCCACGCCCGTTGTAAGCTGCGGCTTGGGTTCGCGCATGGGAGACGCGAGCGCATCGGCCCACATCTGCATACCTGCTCGTGACCGCACTCGCGGTGCGCGCATCGATGGCATGCAGCCGGATCGGCAACCGATCACATCGACACCTCTTCCGCCACCTGTCCATATGTGTCCGTTCCCATCGCCGACCGCGCCAATGCGGCGCCGCGGGTGACGGGCAGTCCGGCGGCGCGCGAACGTTCGGGCGTCGCTTCACTGGTCCATCCTGGGAGAGCTGCAAATGCGTCCTGTCGTTGCTGCTGCACTGGCTACTGCGATTTCGCTGTGTCTTTTCGGGAGCGCGGTCGCACGCCCCGCAACCGCAGACGCGGGTTTTCAGGCGGGTGATGTGACGGTGCTGCCATCGCCGGACCTTGCAAAGCTCGCGCTGGAGGACGCCAAGTCGATTGGCGGCGCCTACCGCTACGGCATCCAGATTGCGGTCGGCAATATGCGGCTGGGCGCACCCGGCGTGGGCAGCTGGTCGAAGGTATCCAAAGGCCAGGTCAGATGGACGCTGAAGCTCGCTTCGCCGGCCGCACGCAGCATCGATCTGCATTTCTCCCGACTCGCACTGCCGTCCAGCGCCACGCTGGTCATCAGCGGCGACGGCAAAGCCAACCAGCGCCATATCGACGCCAGCCAGGTCACCGGCGGCGAGTTCTGGTCACCGTACGTGACCGGCGAGAACGTCACCCTGCAGGTGATTGTCGACGCCAGGCAGAAGCATCTGGTCGAACTCGAACTGGCCTCGGTCACCCACGGCTATCGCGGTTTGTTTGACGGCGCCGATGGGTTGTCAAAATCCGGCTCGTGCAACGTCGACACCATCTGCGCTACCGGCAACGCCTGGCGCGACCAGATCGACGCGGTCGGCCAATACACCTTCAGCCAGAGCGGCAGCTCCTTCGTCTGCACCGGAACCCTGCTGGCCAACACCGCCAACAGCACCACGCCGTATTTTCTGACCGCCAACCATTGCCTGAGCACGCAGACCGTGGCCAGCACCATGGTGGTCTACTGGAACTACCAGAGCGCGACCTGCAGGACGGTCGGCTCGACCGCCAGCGGCACGCCAATCAACAAGAGCATCGCCAGTCACTCGCAGTCTGGCGCGACGCTGCGCGCCACCCGCGCGGCCAGCGACTTCACCCTGGTGCAGCTGAACTCGGCGGTGCCCACCGCGTCCAATCCGTATTACTCCGGATGGGATCGCGGCGGCAGCACCCCGAGCTCGGCGGTCGGCATCCATCATCCGCAGGGTCACGAGATGCGCATCTCGGTCGAGAACCAGGCGCTCACAACCACGGCCTATGGCGGCGGCAGCGGCAGCACCCACTGGCGGGTGATCGATTGGGATGTCGGCACCACCGAGGGCGGCTCGTCGGGCTCCGGCCTGTGGAACCAGAACAAGCTGCTGGTCGGCCAATTGCACGGCGGATCAGCCGCCTGCGGCAACAACCTCTCCGACTACTACGGCAAGCTGTCGGTGTCGTGGACCGGCGGCGGCAGCAGCGCCACCCGTCTGAGCAACTGGCTCGACCCCGCCAGCAGCGGCGTGACCAGCAAGGCCGGCTACCGCAGCGGCACCACCACGCCGCCGCCAGCCGGCACCACCTACCAGAACACCGCCAACTACACGATCAACAACAACGCCACGGTCGACAGTCCGATCACCATCAGCGGCCGCAGCGGCAACGCATCCAGCAGCACGCAGGTCGCGGTGCGCATCATCCACACCTACAAGGGTGATCTGAAGGTCGACGTGGTCGCCCCGGACGGCAGCATCTACACCGTCCACAACCGCAGCGGCGGCAGCACCGACAACGTCATCGCCACCTTCCCGGTCAACCTGTCAAGCGAAGCCGCCAACGGCATCTGGAAGCTGCGCGTCAACGACAATGCCAGCGGCGACACCGGCTACATCGAAAGCTGGAGCCTGACCTTCTGATCGGTGCGGGTCGGTTCCGAACCGGCGGAGGCGGCCAACACGGCCGCCTCCCGACGACTCCACGACCCCGGCTTCTGCCGGGGTTCGTTTGCAGGCCCGCTGATCACCGAACATACCCGCGCAGGAGCTGCGTCAGCTGCGAGGTTTCCACCATCACCTCAGCGAAGGCAACCAGCAGCGGGCTCGCAGCTCGCCCTTGATTGAAGCGGACATCTGTCTCGCTGGATCAACTACGGCAGATCGAGCTTCTCCAGCCCGGCGCGACCGCTGCCTGCGGCGATCATGCCCAGCACGCGGGCCGGCTCAGTGCCGAGCATGTCCCAGGTAAAGCGCCACACCCAGTTGTGCCCATTCATGGTCCCGGGCGTATTCATGCGGTGGCTGGCGGGCAGCCCGAGCACGTCCTGCAGCGGAAAGATCGCCACGTTGGCCACCGAGTTGCAGCAGGCGCGGATCATCGCCCAGTGGATGTCGTGTTCGCCGGCGGCAAGATAGGTGCCGGCATAGGCGCGCTCGCGCTGGCTGGCGTTGTCCCACCAGCCGCGCGCGGTGTCGTTGTCATGGGTGCCGCTGTAGGCGACGAAGTTGCGGCCCCAGTTGTGCGGCAGAAACTCGTCATTGGCGTCCGAGCCAAAGCCGAACTGCAGGATTTTCATGCCCGGGAAGCCCAGCCCGTCACGCAACTGCACCACGTCGGGCGTGATCAGGCCGAGGTCCTCAGCGACGATCGGCAGCTTGCCCAGCTGACGTGCGATGGCGTCAAACAGCGGTCGGCCGGGGCCGGGAATCCACTCGCCCTGCTCGGCGGTCGGGCAACTTGAGGGAATTTCGTAGTACGCCGCAAAGCCACGGAAGTGGTCGATGCGGAACACGTCGACCTGATGCAGCGCGCGGCGCAGCCTGGCCGTCCACCAGGCGTAGTCCTCGGCGGCCATGCGCTCCCAGCGATACAGCGGATTGCCCCACCGTTGTCCACTCGGAGCCATCGCATCCGGCGGGCAGCCGGCGACCACGGTTGGTTGGCACGATTCATCCAGCAGGTACAGGTCAGGGCGGGCCCAGCAGTCCGCACTGTGGTGGGCGATGAAGATCGGCAGGTCGCCCATGATCGCTATGCCACGCGCGTTGGCATAGCGCTTGAGAGCCGTTGCCTGGCTGTCAAAGCACCACTGCACGAACGACCAGAAGCCCACTTCGTCGGCATGCTGCCGTTCGGCTGCGCGCAGCGCTGCCGTATCTCGATCCCGCAGTGGCGCTGGCCAGCTCCACCATGGCTGTCCGGCGTGGGCGGTTTCGAGCGCCATGAACAGCGCGTAGTCGGCCAGCCAGTCGGACTGGCCGACGCACCAGGCGGCGAACGCGGCCTGGCTGTCGGCATCGGCGTGCGCCCGGAAGCCCGCCTCGGCCAGCCGCAGCTGCTCCAGGCGCCACGGCGCGACGTGCAAAAAATCGACCCGCTGGCGGGTGAAGCCGCGCGCCGGCAGCCGCGGCGGCGGCAGCCAGCCGGCGTCCACCAGCGGCTCCAGCGCGACCATCAGCGAACTGCCGGCGAATGCGGACACGCTCTGATAGGGCGAGTTGCCGGGACCAATCGGATTGGTCGGTAGCCACTGCCAAACCCGCTGTCCGGCCGACTCCAGCCAGTCGGCAAAGCGGTAGGCGTCGGGTCCGAAATCACCGACGCCGTGCGGGCCGGGCAGCGAAGTCAGATGCAGCAGTACGCCAGCGCTGCGTTGGTGCAGGTCGATCATTGGAGGGTCTCGGACGGTGGATCGCTGCTCAGCAGCAGCAGTGAACGGGCGGGTGCAATGAGAAAGCTGCCGACGGGATCGTTTGCCGCAAGGTCGGCGGGAGCGGCCTTGGCGCTGCTGTCCAGCAGCAGTCGCCAGCCGGAACCGCCGAGACCAAAGCGGGTCGGACTGGCGTCGGGATTGAAGAGCAGCAGCAAACGACGCGCGTGCGGATCGGCGGGCAGCAGCTGGCAGGCAAAGGCGTGCTCGCTGGCATCGTTCCAGTCCTTTACCTGCAGCGGCGCACCGGCCGGGCTTTGCCAGAGGATGGCGGCCTCGCCCGCGCCTGCGGGGTGCGTCGCGAACCAGCGGTCGTGACGCAGCAGCGGCTCGCTGCGCCGCAGTCGGAGCAACTCGACGACCAGCGCCAGGGTGTCGGGCTCAGCGTGCTGCCAGTCAATCCAACCCAGCGGGCTGTCCTGGCAGTAGGCGTTGTTGTTGCCGTCCTGACTGTGTCCCAGTTCGTCACCGGCGTAGAGCATCGGCGTGCCCTGCGCCAGCAGCAGCGTCGCCAGCAGGGCACGCCGCACCCGCCGGCGGGTGTCGAGGATGTGGGCGTCGGTAGTCGCCCCCTCGCAGCCAAAGTTCGCCGACAGCTCGTTGTCGCGGCCATCGCGATTGCCCTCGCCGTTGTGCTCGTTGTGCTTGCGCGAATAGCTGACCAGATCGGCCAGGGTGAAGCCATCATGGGCGCTGACAAAGTTGAGACTGGCGCCGGGTCGCCGGCCGCCGTGATTGAAGAGATCGCTGGACGCGGTGAAACGGCGCGCGAACTCTCCGCGGGTCACGCCACGCTGCAGCCAGTAGCTGCGTGTGGCGTCGCGGAAGCGGTCATTCCAGTCCAGAAAAGCGCCCGGAAAGCGGCCGACCTGATAGCCATCCGGACCGCCGTCCCAGGGTTCGGCAATCAGCCGCGCCTGGGCCAGCAGCGGGTCCTGTCGCAGGGCCACAAAAAACGCCGCATTGGGATCAAAGCCCTGCCTGCTGCGGCCCAGCACCGGCGCCAGATCAAACCGGAAGCCGTCGACGCCCATCACGTCGACCCAGTAACGCAGGCAGTCGAGGATGAACTGGGTGACCCGCGGGTGGGCGACAGCCAGCGTGTTGCCGCAGTGACTGTAGTTCTCGCCGCGGCTGCGATCATCGGCCATCAACCAATACCAGCTGGCGTTGTCGAGGCCACGGAAGCTGATCGTGGGTCCGGCCTCGGCGCCCTCGGCGGTGTGGTTGAAGACCACATCGATGATGACCTCCAGACCGTGCTCGTGCAGCTCGGCAACCATCTGGCGGAACTCTTCGCGCAGCGCCGCTGGATCGTCGCGCCGGCTGCCCAGACGCGGGTCGGGGCTGAAGAAGCCCAACGTGTTGTAGCCCCAGTAGTTGGCCAGACCGCGCTGCGCCAGCTGTGGCTCGTCGAGGCTGTAGTGCACCGGCAGCAGGGACAGCGTGGTGACTCCCAGCGCCTTGAGGTGGGCGATTGCGGCGGGCTGCGCGAGTCCCGCGTAGGTACCGCGCAGCGCCGCCGGGACGCCGGCCAACCGCTTCGTAAACCCTTTGACATGGACCTCGTAGACGACCACGTCGGCCAGCCGGCGATGCGGGCGGTTGCGGGCCGCCGGCGCGGTCGAATCCGGCGCTGCCACCCGCGCTTTCAGGGCGTTGACCGCATTGTCACGGTCATCGAACGAACGGTTGCCGTCGGGGTGACCAAGGCTGTAGCCATGGTGTTCGTCATACCAGACAAAGTGGCCAACGATCTCGCGTGCGCACGGGTCGAGCAGCAGCTTGTTCGGATTGAAGCGGTGGCCATCCTGCGGCGCATACGGCCCATACGCGCGCAGGCCATAGACCAACCCAACGCCGAGCCCGGCAAGAAATCCATGGAAGACGCCGTCCAGCGGCCCGTGCAGCGCATAGCGGCGCAGCTCGCGCACGCCACCGGTGTCGAACAGGCAAATCTCGATGCGCTGGGCATGCCCGGAAAACACCGCCACGTTGACGCCGCCATCGACCGCGTGGGCGCCGAGCGGATAGGCCCGTCCCCGCTCAACCGCGATGGGCAGAAGAATGTTCATGCCGGCAGCAGGAACAGTGCGGACAGCGGCGGCAGGGTCAACGCCAGCGAGTGCGCCCTGCCGTGGGCGCTGATCGATTCCGTCGCCATCGGCGCCGCGCCGTTGCCAAGGTTGCTGCCGCCGTAGTGAATCGAGTCAGTGTTAAGCGCTTCGCGCCATGGCCGCTGGCCGCCCGGCAGGCCAATCCGATAGCTCGGCCGCGGCACCGGAGTGAAGTTGCACACCACCACGGCGCAGCCACCGGCGTCATCCCAGCGCACCCACGCAAACACGGCGTTATCGGCGTCCTCCGACTCGATCCATTCGAAGCCGGTCGCTTCGCAGTCGCGCCGATGCAGGGCGCTGGTGTTGCGGTACAGGCGATTGAGATCGCCCACCAGTCGCTGCACGCCGGCGTGGCGCGAATCGTTGAGCAGCGCCCAAGGCAGCGGCAGCTCGTGATTCCACTCGCTGCTCTGGGCGAACTCCTGGCCCATGAACAGCAGCTTCTTGCCCGGATGGCCCCACATGAAGCCGTAGTAGGCGCGTAGATTGGCAAACCGCTGCCAGTCGTCACCGGGCATCTTGCCCAACATCGAGCCTTTGCCGTGCACCACCTCATCGTGCGAAATCGGCAGGATGAAGTTCTCGCTGAAGGCATACACCAGCCCGAAGCGGATCTGCTCGTGATGCCAACGTCGATGGATCGGATCCTGCTGGATGTAGCGCAGAGTGTCGTTCATCCAGCCCATATTCCACTTGTAGTGGAAGCCCAGGCCACCGGCATCGGTGGGCGTGCAGACGCCGGGAAAGGCGGTCGACTCCTCGGCAGCGGTGATCGCTCCAGGCGCATGCAGGCCAGCCTCACGATTGATCTGCTGCAGCAGCGAGATCGCCTCCAGATTTTCCCGCCCGCCGTACGCGTTCGGCAGCCACTCGCCGGCCGGGCGCGAGTAGTCGCGATAGAGCATCGATGCCACCGCATCGACGCGCAGCCCGTCGATGCCGCGCTCCAGCCAGTACAGCGCGCTGCCGGCCAGAAAGCTGCGCACTTCGGTGCGGCCGACGTTGTAGATCAGCGTATTCCAGTCGCGATGAAAGCCCTCGCGCGGGTCGGCGTATTCGTACAGCGCGGTGCCGTCGAATTGCGCCAGCCCAAACGGATCGGACGGAAAGTGCGCCGGCACCCAGTCGATCAGGAGCCCCAGTCCACAGGCGTGACAGGCGTCGACGAAGCGCTCGAACTCCTCCACCGGACCAAACCGGGCGCTGGGCGCGAACATGCCCAGCGTCTGGTAGCCCCAGGAGCCATCGAATGGATGCTCGCTGATCGGCAGCAGCTCAATATGGGTGAAGCCGAGGCCGGCCGCGTAGGTCGGCAGGCTGGCCGCCAACTCGGCCCAGTCAGGAAAGCCTCCGGCCGATGCGCCGCGCCAGGACGCCGCATGAACCTCGTAGACGCTGATCGGTGCCGCCCGCTGGTTGGCCGCGGCGCGACCGGCCGACAGCGCCCGCGCCGCTGGCAGCGCCGCGACGCAGCTGGCGTTGTCGGGCCGCAGCTGCGTTGCCCGCGCGTACGGGTCGGCCTTCAGCGGCAGCAGCTGACCGTGCGCGTCGACCAGCTCGAACTTGTAACGCTCGCCGATGCCGATTTCCGGAATGAATATCTCCCAGACGCCCGCCGCGTGGCGCAGCCGCAGCGGGTGGCGACGACCGTCCCAGCCATTGAAGCTGCCGACCACGCTGACCCGCTGCGCATTGGGCGCCCACACCGCAAAGCGCACGCCGGCCACGCCGGCAACCACAGTCGGGTGTGCGCCAAGCACCTGCCATGGCCGCAACAGACTGCCGTCGCGCAGCGCGAGCAGCGCGGCATCGTCGAGCTGCGGACCGAACGCGTAAGGATCAACCAGCGTCGTGGTCAGCCCGTCGCCCCACTGCACCCGCAGCCGATAGTCAAAGCGCTTGCGGCGGCGCGGAATGCGTCCATCAAACAGGCCATCGGGATGGCGCTGCGGCAGCGTGGCCAGACGGACACCGGAGACCGCATCCAGCACTTCGACCCGCGCGGCGCCGGGCAGCAGGGCGCGCAGCCACAGCGCACCCGCATGCGGGTGCAGCCCGAGCGCCGCGAACGGATCGCCGTGCCGGGCCGCGAGCAGCGCATCGATGACGGCGCTTTCAAGCATGGACAGCGCGGCGCGATCCGGCGGCGACTTCCTGCGCCCGTGCCACCGACCAGACCCGCGCGACGTACTCGGCCACCGTGCGGTCGGTAGAGAAGCCGCCCATGCCAGCGATGTTGCGCGCGACCCGCTGCGCCCAGGCGGCTGGCTCGCGGAACAGCGCATCGACCTGCCGCTGCGCGTCGACATAGCTGGCGAAATCGGCCAGCAGCAGATAGCGGTCCTGGGTCAGCAGGCCATCGATCAGTTCGCGATAGCGCTGCGGCTCAGACGGGCTGAAATCACCGCCAGCGATGCTGTCGAGCACCCGCCGCAGCGCTGGATTCTGCTGTGCGCACAGGCCGGGTTCATAGCCCAGCGCCTTCAGCTCGACGATCTGCTCGGCGCGCAGACCGAACACGAACATGTTCTCCGGCCCCATCGCCTGCGCCATCTCGATGTTGGCGCCGTCCCAAGTGCCGATGGTGCAGGCCCCGTTGAGCGCGAACTTCATGTTGCCGGTGCCCGAGGCCTCGGTGCCGGCAGTCGATATCTGCTCGGACAGGTCGGCCGCCGGAATGATGGTCTCCGCCAGGCTCACCCCGTAGTTGGGCAGAAAGACCAGCTTCAGCGCCGACCCGATGCGCGGGTCCGAGTTGACCACCCGGCCGACATCATGGGCGAGACGGATGATCTGCTTGGCGGTGTGATAAGCGGAGGCCGCCTTGCCGGCAATGATGATCGTGCGCGGCGTCCAGCCGGCGCCGTTGGGGCCGGCCGGATTGGCCACCATCGCCTGGTAGCGCCCCACCACGTGGAGGATGTTCAGCAGCTGGCGCTTGTACTCGTGGATGCGCTTGATCTGCACGTCGAACAGGCTGTCGGGATCGATCACCAGGCCCAGCTCGCGGCGCACCAGATCAATCAGGCGCCGCTTGTTGAGGCGCTTTACGGCACGCAGTTCGGCGCCGAACTCAATCAACTCCGCATGGTCGCCCAGCGCCGCAAGCTGGCTGAGGTCGAGCCGCCAGCCGCGACCAATGTGGCGGTCGAGCAGGCTCGACAGCGCCGGGTTGGCCTGCTGCAGCCAGCGCCGCGGGGTCACGCCATTGGTGACGTTGTGGAAACGCGCCGGAAACAGCGCCGCGTGGTCGGCAAAGATGGTCTGCACCATCAGCTCCGAGTGCAGCGCTGCCACCCCGTTGACGCGCTGCGCGGCGGCCACCGCCAGTGACGCCATGCGCACCCGCCGCTCGCCGCGCTCATCGATCAGCGATACCCGCGCAGCCAGCGCATCGTCGCCCGGCTGGCGCCGCCGGACGTCATCAAGAAAGGCTTGATTGATCGCATAGATGATCTCCAGATGGCGCGGCAGCAGCTGCTCGAACATCCGCACCGGCCAGGTCTCCAGCGCCTCCGGCATCAGCGTGTGGTTGGTGTAGGACACCGCCTGGCGGGTGATCGCCCAGGCATCAGCCCATGCCATTCCGTGCTGGTCCAGCAGCAGCCGCATCAGCTCGACCGGGGCCAGCGCCGGGTGGGTGTCGTTGAGATGGATGGCGTTGCGCAGGCCCAGGTCGTGCAGGCTGCCGGACTCGCGCAGGTGGCGGGCCAGCAGGTCCTGCAGCGAGGCGCTGACCAGCAGCGCCTCCTGCTTGAGGCGCAGCTCGCGGCCGGCTTCGGTGCTGTCGTCCGGATACAGCACCCAGTTGAGCGCCTCCACCGAATGCCGGGCGCGTCCCGCCGCCGCATGGTCGCCGCGGCAGAAGGCGGCGAAATCGATCGGCTCGGCGCCGCTGGCATGCCATTGGCGCAAGGTCGACACCCGCTCGCTGGCGTGGGCGGGAACGATGAAGTCGTGCGCCTGGGCAAGCACCCGTTCGGAAGGCACCCAGTGCCGCCCGCCGCCGGCTGTCGCCAGCACCCGACCGCCAAAGCCGACGGTGTACGCCACGTCGGGCCGCGGCACGACCCACGGCTCGCCGCGCCGCATCCAGTCATCTGGCGCCTCGATCTGGCGACCGTCCTGGATGGCTTGCGCAAACATCCCGAACTGGTAGCGCAGCCCGTAGCCAAACGACGGTAGGCCAAGTTCGGCAAACGAATCAAGAAAGCACGCCGCCAGCCGTCCCAGACCGCCATTGCCAAGCGCGGCGTCCGGCTCGCGCTCCAGCACGCGGCCAAGGTCGAGACCCTGCTCTGCCAGCAGCGAGCGCAGCTCACCCTCCAGACCCAGCGCAGACAGCGCATTGCCCAGCGCGCGCCCCATCAGGAACTCCATCGACAGATAGTGCACGCGGCGACAGCGTGCGCCCGCGCCGCGCGCCGCGTCCTGCGCCTGCGTGCGGGCCCAGCGGTCGGCCAGCAGCTGCCGACAGGCGGTGGCTGCGGCGCGCAGTGCGGCATCCGCCGAATCCGGCTCCACCGCCTGCGCCAGCTCGCTCTGATAGCAGCGCCGGAAGGTGGTGATCAAGGTCGCAGACGCGACGGGGATCGCGGACGCGGTGGTCTCGCTGGATGGGATTTGCACGCGGCGGGCCGTCCTTTGCAGTGGCGTCATGGGGTGAGGAAACGACCGGCCACACCCCTCTAGGCGCAGTCGTCCTCGCACGTTTTCGACTTTAGCCCTGTGGCGGACGCAACTGGCGTCCTTGCAATCGTATTCATGACACCGCTGACATCGAACGCCGCGCCAGCGGCCAGCACCCGTGGCATCGTGCAGTGCTCCACGGCGATCGCCGGTCTACCCGGAGACACGCAGCATGCAAACCTGGCTCGTAACCGGTGCCAGCCGCGGACTGGGTCGCGCGCTGTGCCTGCAGCTCGCGGCGCGCGGCCATCGGGTGCTGGCGCTCGCGCGCGACGCGCGCCGGCTGGCGCAGATGGCGGCGGCGGCGACCGGCGGTCAGATCGTGCCCTGCCCGATCAACCTCGCGGACCCGCAGCAGGTCACCGAGAGCGTTGCCCGCCTGCTGGCGGAGCAGAGTCAAATCGACGGACTGGTCAACAACGCCGGCATCGGCGCCTACCTGCCCTTCAGCGAGCATACCGATGCGCAGCTGCGCGACATCATCCAGGTCAATCTGACCGCCCCGATCCAGCTGTGCCACGCCGTCCTGCCGCGCATGCTGGCGCAGGGCAGCGGCCAGATCATCAACATCGGCTCCGACCTCGGCCGCCGACCCTTGGCCAACATGGCCGCCTACGTGGCCTCCAAGCACGGCCTGACCGGCTTCAGCCACTCCCTGCTGCGGGAGGTCAAGGATCACGGTATCCGGGTCAGCCTGATCAACCCCGGCATCATCGACACCGATTTCGGCGGCGGCACCGAAGGCAGCCGCGACCCGCGCAGCGCGATGCAGGTCGAAACGCTGGCGGCGCTGGTGCTGCAGGTGATCGAGCAGGCGGAGACGGTGGTGGTGGACGAGGTCAGCGTGCATCCGCTGGGGCAAAGAGACTTTTAACCCGCAGGTTTCATGAATCTCGCGCGCCATCGCGCGAGTTCATGAAACCTGCGGGTTAGCTTTCGCTGGGTTTGGCCGCGGTAGCCAGGCCAGTCGCGAAGCGGGATTGGCTTGGTTTCATTCGCCTGTCGTTGCGATGCCGCGGGATGTCGTCGGTCCCGGGGTTGGGTCCCGCCTGCACTCGGTCGGCGGCGGCCGAGTCACTTCTCTTTAGTTTCGCCAACGCGCTGACCGCAGCCCGCCTGGGAAACGCCGCAGGCTCGGTGTTTGCCGGCGCCTGGGAAACGCCGCAGGCTCGGTGTTGTCCGGTGAAGGAGCGCCGCCCGGCGCGATGCTTTTGACGTTGTCGGTTGCAACAAGCGCATCGCGGCCAGGGCCGCTCCTACAGGGGTGCTTTGCGTGGATTTCGTCCTTTCGGCTGGCGGCTGCCCGACTTCGCGATTGCGGCGAGGGCCGGAATGCACGGGTGTTTGCGTCTCTCGCGTGAGGTTGCGTTGTCGCGAGGTTTCGTCGGTTCCGGGGCTATGCCCCGCCCGTCGCTGCGCTCGGTCAGCGGTGGACGAAACCGTGCGAAAACGCCAGGACAGGCCAGAGAAGCCGAATCAACCGACAACACCCTCCGTGCATACGTATTCATCCCAGCCCCCAATGCATCCCCCGCCAATTACGATTAGGTTGACGCCGGCGCCGCGACCGGCGCCATTCGGCGAGGGGCCGCACAGCTTATGAACGCCAACGCGATTCAGATCACCGTTTTCGCCGCGCTGACCGCGCTGGTGGCGGTCGTCACCTGGTGGAAATGCCGCCACGCGGTGCACAGCAGCGACAGCGCGCGGGACTACTTCCTGGCCGGTGGCGGGTTGACCTGGCCGTTCGTGGCCGGTTCGCTGCTGCTGACCAACCTTAGCGCCGAGCAGATCGTCGGCATGAACGGGGCGCAGATGATGCTGGTCGCGTGGTGGGAGTTTGGCGCGGCGGTGGGACTGCTGATTCTGGCTCACGTGCTGGTGCCGCTTTACTACAAGTACAACTGCACGACCACGACCGAACTGCTGGAGCGTCGCCTCGGCGATCCCACCCTGCGGCAAATCGTCTCGGTGCTGTTCATGCTCGGCTACATGTTCATCCTGCTGCCGGTGGTGCTCTACACCGGATCGGTGTTCATGAAGTCGATGTTTGCCATTGATGCGCCGGTCCTGGTCATCGCCGCGTCGTTTGCGCTGGGCGGGCTGCTCTACGCGGCCTTTGGTGGCTTGCGGGCGATTGCCATCTCCGATACCTATAACGGGATCGGACTGCTGGTGCTGGGCTCGGCGGTAACGCTCTATGCGCTGGCGGCAGTCGACTGGGATCTGTCCGGCGTGCCTGCCGAGCGCTGGTCACTGATTGGCAGCAGCGAGTCCGACATTCCCTGGACGACCCTGCTCACCGGAATGGTGTTCATCCACATCTTCTACTGGGGCACCAACATGGTGATCGCGCAGCGCGCAATGGCGGCCAAGACCCTGCGCGAAGCGCAAAAGGGCATCTACGCGGCGGCCGCATTCAAGCTCGTCATTCCGTTCATCGTGGTGTTGCCGGGCATCATCGCCTACAAGCTGTACGGCGATGTCGGTGACCCCGCCTACGGTCGGCTGGTCGGTGACGTGCTGCCGCCGTGGCTGTCAGGCGCGTTTGCTGCCGTCATCACCGGCGCCGTCCTGTCGAGCTTCAACTCCTGCCTCAACTCGGCGTCGGCGCTCTACACCTGCGACATTCATCTGGCGCGAGTCAATCCGAAGGCCGACGTGAAGGCTATCGGCCAGCGCGTGGCCGTGGTGTTCACCGTGGTTTCGCTGGCGATGGTGCCGCTGTTCCAGAACGCCAGAAGCATCATCGACACCCTGCAAAAGCTCAACGGCCTGTACTCGATGCCGGTGCTGGCGGCGTTCCTCGCGGCGATATTCCTGGTCGGCATCCGCGCAGCGGCGGTCAAGATCGGCATTCTGTTCGGCGCCCTGCTGTACGCCGTGTTCACCTTCGCCTGGTCGCCGCTGCACTACATCCATCTGATGGCGATCACGCTGGCGGCCACCCTGCTGGTGATGCTGGCGATCAACAAGGCGCTGGGCGGCAGCCTTGCGCGGAGCGCGACATGAGCCGTCCAACCACCTGGCTGGCGCTGCTCCTGCCGCTGGCGCTGACGGCGCCGGCGCAGGCACAGATCGGCACACCCGGCATTGCGGCCTGCGACGCGGCCAGTCATGCGCAGTCCCTCAGTGCAGTCCCGGCCCAGCCCAGCATCGACGCGCGGGCGGTCTGGCTGAACCGGCAAACCCTGCGTTGGCCGCGTCCCGACAGCAGCGGCCGCTTTCGCCTGTATCACTCGAGCACCGCGCAGATCGTCCGCCGCGTAGGACAGCCGGTATCCGGCGCCGACGGCTGGCTGGACCTGTCGATTTTGCCAGCCGCGCCCGCACTCCCGGATGCGGCCCGCTTCAGCCATGTCCCGATCGGCGTGGTGCTGGCGGTGAATGGCGGCGATGTCGCACAACTCGACGGCCTGCACCGCGGGCAGCTGGTATTGGTTCACGAGGACAGCGCTGGCCGCGTGCGCGATGCCAGCACCGCGCAGATCGCCGGGGCGCTGGATGACCGCTACGCCAGCGCAGCCGATTCGCCCGCGCTGGGCGCACAGCCGACTGCCGCCAGCACCGCGTTTCGGATCTGGGCGCCAACTGCCGCGCAGGTTTCGCTGTGTCTGCACGCTGACGACAGCGGCCCGGCGACATCGATACAGGGCCTGACCCGCGACGACGCCACCGGCATCTGGAGCGCCAGCGTCGCCGGCGACCTGCGCGGCCACTATTTCACCTATCTCGTCGACGTCCACGTGCGCAACGTCGGCATCGTGCGCAACCGGGTCACCGACCCGTACTCGCTGAGCCTGGGCGCGGACTCGCGGCGCAGCTTCATCGTCGACCTTGCGGATCCGGCGCTGAAGCCACCGGGCTGGGACAGCAAGCTGCGGCTGGCCCGTGTCGACGCGCCCACTGATCTGGTGATCTACGAGCTGCACGTGCGTGACTTTTCCGTCAACGACGCCAGCGTCAGCAGCCCCAACCGCGGCAAGTATCGCGCCTTTACCGAAACCGACAGCCTTGGGATGCGTCACCTCGCCTCACTCGCAGCGGCGGGCGTCACCGACGTGCACCTGCTGCCGGTGTTCGACCTGGCGACAGTGCCGGAGATCGGCTGCGTCACCCCCAGCCCGACCGGCGGCCCGGACAGCGAGAGCCAGCAGGCAGCGGTCGGCGCGGTGCGCAGTAGCGACTGCTTCAACTGGGGCTACGATCCCTGGCACTACACGGCGCCCGAAGGCAGCTATGCCAGCGATGCGCGGGACGGTGCAGTCCGCATTCTGGAGTTTCGCCAGATGGTTCAGGCGCTGCACAGCATGGGTCTGCGGGTGGGTATGGACGTGGTCTACAACCACACCAGCGCCGGCGGACAGGACCTGAAGTCGGTCCTGGATCGCATCGTGCCCGGCTACTACCACCGGCTGAGCGGCAGCGGCAGTATCGAGACATCCACCTGCTGCCCCAACACAGCCACTGAACACCGGATGATGGCGCGGCTGATGATCGACTCTGCCGTGGTCTGGGCCCGCGACCACCACATCGACTCGTTCCGCTTTGATCTGATGGGCCATCAGCCGCGGGCCGTGATGGAAACACTGCAGGCCGAAGTCGACTCCGCCACCGGCCGCCGAGTCGAACTGCTCGGCGAAGGCTGGAACTTCGGCGAGGTCGCCGATGGCCGGCGCTTTGTACAGGCCTCGCAGCTGTCGCTTAACGGCAGCGGCATCGCCACGTTCAGCGATCGCGCCCGCGATGCGGCGCGCGGCGGCGGCTGCTGCGACAACGGCCCCGACCTGTTGCGCCGTCAGGGCTACATCAACGGCCTGCACTACGCGCCGAACGCGCAGGCGCAAGGGCGCACCACGGCAACCGACCTGCTGCGCGCCGCGGACATGATCCGGGTCGGACTGGCCGGCTCACTGCGCAGCTTCAGCCTGCAGGACTACCGCAGCCAGACCGTTCGGCTGGAGCAGATCGACTATGCCGGCCAGCCGGCTGGCTACGTCAGTCAGCCGTCCGAGGTGGTCAACTACGTCGAGAATCATGACAACCAGACTCTGTTCGACATCCACGCCTTCAAGCTGCCGCTGGACACCAGTCGCGAAGACCGCGCCCGGGCGCAGATCCTGGGCGCAGCGGTGGTCGCCTTCAGCCAGGGCATCGCCTACTACCACGCCGGCATCGAAATCCTGCGCAGCAAATCGATGGACCGCAACAGCTACGACTCGGGCGATTGGTTCAACCGGATCGACTGGAGTCTGCAGGACAACTATTTCGGCACCGGCCTGCCGCCACAGAGTGACAACGGCAGCAACTGGAGCCTGATGGGGCCGGCATTGGCCAATCCGGCGATCAAGCCGACGGCCGCTGAGATTCGCTGGACGCGGGATGCCTTCCTCGATCTGTTGAAGATTCGCGCCAGTTCGACCCTGTTCCGGCTGCGCAGCGCCGCTGACGTCACCCAGCGCCTGCGCTTTCTGAACACCGGTTCGGCGCAGCTGGCGACCGTGCAGGTTGGCCATCTGGACGGCGCCGGCTATCCGGGCGCCGGCTTCCGCGAGTTGCTCTACTTCATCAACGTCGACACCCGGACGCACACCCTGACCCTGCCCAGTGAGGCCGGCAAGCCGTATCAGCTGCATCCGGTGCAGCGCAGCAAGTCGGCCGCCGACAGCCGGCCGCTGCGCGATGGCCGCCTTGACAACGCCACCGGCAGCTTCACTATTCCGCCACGGACGGCGCTGGTTTACGTCCTGGAGGATCCGCCTTCGCAGGGCGGTTAAGCCTGCCGACCGGTGCTGAGCGTCTGGTCTGCGCGGGAAAGCGCATCGCGCCGAGCGGCGCTCCTACAATGCGTGCGATGCCCTGTGTCCGATGCCGCTGTCCGATACCGCTGTCCGATGCCTCTGTCTTGATACCTCGGACCGATGCATCGGTCCGATGCCTCTGTAGGAGCGCCGCTCGGCGCGATGCTCCCTAGCCACCGCACATCCAAACCCACATCAACCCTTCACATCAACCTCCGGACCGCTCCCATGCACGACAACCGAATCCGCGAAATCGTCATCGTTGGCGGCGGCACCGCCGGGTGGATGACCGCCGCTGCCCTATCCAAGGTGCTCTCGAAGGACTACTCGATCCGTCTGGTCGAATCCGAAGAGATCGGCACAGTTGGCGTCGGCGAAGCCACCATCCCGTTGATCAAGGTGTTCAACAATGCGCTTGAGCTGGACGAAAACGACTTCGTGCGCCGCACCAAGGGGTCGTTCAAGCTCGGCATCGAGTTCGTCAACTGGGGCCGGTTGGGTGATCGCTACATCCATGGCTTCGGCAAGATCGGCCAGGATCTCGGCGTCATCGCCTTCTACCACTACTGGCTGAAAATGCATCAGGCCGGCCAGGCCGGTCACCTGGACGAATATTCGATCAACACCCTCGCCGCCCGCGCCAACAAGTTCATGCCGGCAGTCAGTGATCGACCCAAGTCGCCGCTGGCCGACATCGGCTATGCCTATCACTTCGACGCCGGCCTCTATGCACGCTATCTGCGCGAGTTCGCAGAAGCGCGCGGCGTGGTGCGCACCGAGGGCAAGGTTAAAAGCGTCGAGCAGCACCCCGAAAGCGGCTTTATCGAAGCAGTGCAGCTGGAAAGCGGCGAGCGGGTTGCAGGCCAGCTGTTTGTCGACTGCTCGGGCTTTCGCGGCCTGCTGATCGAGCAGACCCTGAAGGCCGGCTACACCGACTGGACCCACTGGCTGCCGTGCGACCGCGCCGCCGCCGTGCAGTGCCAGTCCCAAGGCCCGCTGACGCCCTACACGCGCTCCACCGCCCGTGAGGCCGGCTGGCAGTGGCGCATCCCGCTGCAGCACCGGGTTGGCAACGGCTATGTGTTCTCCAGCGCCTTCATCAGCGAGGACCAGGCGGTGGCGACGCTGAAGGCGAATCTCGAAGGCGAGGCGCTGATGGAGCCGAAAATCCTGCGCTTCGCGACCGGCAAGCGGAACAAGTTCTGGGACAAGAACGTCGTCGCGATCGGTCTCGCCAGCGGCTTCATGGAGCCGTTGGAGTCGACCAGCATCCACTTGATCCAATCGTCGATCGCGCGGCTCACGGCGTTCTATCCGCACGCCGGTTTCGATCAGTCCGACATCGACATGTTCAACGCCCACTCCGACTTCGAGTTCGACAAGATCCGCGACTTCCTGATCCTGCACTACAACGCCACCGAGCGCGACGACACGCCGTTCTGGAACTACTGTCGGACCATGTCCATCCCGGACTCGCTGCGCGAGAAGATTGAACTGTTCCGCACCAACGGCCGGGTGTTCCGCGACGGCGTCGAACTGTTCGCCGAGCCCAGCTGGATCCAGGTCATGCATGGCCAACGCATCAGCCCGCGCGGCTATCACCCGCTGGTCGACGTCCAAAGCGAGCAGTCGGTGCGCGAACACGTGGAGGGCGTGCGCAGCGTCATCGCCAACTGCGTCAAGGCCATGCCGACCCACGAAGCCTTCATTGCCCGCAACTGCGCCACCGCACAATCGCAGGCGGCCTGAAAGCTGACCCGCTGGCGTGATGTCTCCACGCTGCTGTAGGAGCGCCGCCCGGCGCGATGCTGTCCGTGCTCGAACGGCGCGATGCTGTCCGTGATCGACCCGCGTTCGACGCACAGTCGGTGCTCGTGGGGTGCCCGCAGCCTTTGCGCTACGCAGGTCAGCAGCGCCTCCGCCAGGCTCGGGGCGTCGAGCCGAACGGTCACCGTGATCATCAGCCCTCCAGTCCAGCCCGAATGTTTCATGAAACTCGCGCGCCCTCGCTTGTCTCTTGTCCGCACGAGATTCATGAAACATTCGGGCTAGCGCTTCACGCGCATCGCCAAGCGCCGTGCCGCCGGCTACGATCTGCGGCTCGTCTCCAGGGCCTGATCGCCGCCGATGTTCAATCCCAATCCCACGCCATCGGTCGTAGCGCTGGACGGCGAACGCAGCTGCCTGGTGTTTGATGATGTGCTGCGCGAACCGCAGCGTCTGGTGGCGGTGGCCGTGGCGCAGCGCGAGCATTTCCGGCGGTCTGGCAACAACGCGTTCCCCGGCCCGGAGCTGCGCATGCCGGATGCCTTCAGCGCCGCGCTGGATGCCTTCTTCGCCATCCACGCGCGCCGCCCGCTGGGTGGCCGCCGCACCCTGCGCGCCTACAGCCGCCTGTCACTGGTCACGCTGTCGCCGGAGCAGCTGGCGCCGACCCAGTGGATCTGCCATCGCGACCGGATGGCGCTCGAAGCGGGACGCTGCGTCGCCGCCTGCGTGCTGTACCTGTTCGATGACCCGCTGCTGGGTGGCACTGGCTTCTACCGGCCGCGACGCGGCACGCTCGATACGGCGCGGCTGGTGCACGACTCCGGCGCGCTCGACCGCGACGCATTCGCCGCGACGTACGGGATCAGCGCGGCCTACCCGACCGCCTCCAACGACTGGTTCGAGAAAGTGGCCAGCGTGCCGGCGCGATTCAACCGGGCGATCTTCTACGACGGCATGCAGTTTCATTCGGGCGACATTGAGCGGCCGGAGTTGCTCAGCGACGACCCCACCCGCGGGCGCCTGACCTTGAATGGCTTCTTCACCTGTCGGCAGACGGCGGCGTAGCGGCGTCGCTCAACGGAGCAGCCGACGGCAGCCGCAGCAGCATGTCGTCCATGACCAGCGGATCGCGCTCGCCATCGCCGCCGGAGAACGTGTGGCCATCGCCGCGCCGCTCAAGGCGGCGATAGCCGCCGTCATAGTCCCAGGTGGTGATGTAGATGCTGGCGCCATGCAGGTCGGCAGGACTCCCAAGTGCGCTGGCAGGGATCAGGAAACTGACCGCGTTGCGATCCCGGTCCACCCGTATTTCAGCGCCGGGCGTGCTGGATTGGCCGTCGCTGCTGGCGCTCGCACCTTCCGCCGTGAACATGGCGTTGCTCCAGCCGTGGGCGCGCAGGCGGTAGTGCCAGCGCAGGCCGTTGGGCATGCGCGCATTCTGCAGCGGCAGAACGGCGACGCCGTCGGCGCGGTCCGGCAGCGCGATGAAGATGCTGAAGGCGACATGGTCAAAGCCGTTGGCCGGGTTCCAGCTTTGGGTGACGCGATGCATGTCGAGCTCCAGCCGCAGTGAGCCGCCCGCCGCAAAGGCGCGCGCGCCGAGCAGGTCCAGCTGCCGGTTGTCACCCCAGCTGGGATCGGTCGGATAGCCGTAGCGACCCGCTGGGCCGCGATCATCACCGGCTGGATCGGATGCTTCGTGCAGCAGTGTCCAGTCCGGCGCAGCGCGGAAGCCAGCGGGCTCGGAAACCGACCCCGGCGTCGGCGCCCACGCCACCAGGCGATGTTCGACGTTGGGGTCGAGCAGGCTGCGGGTGTCGATTTCGGCGCTGAAGCGTCCGCTCGGTGCAACCTCAACCGCGGTCGCCGAGCCCAGCTGACCATCCAGCACCAGCTTGACCTGCGCCAGCCCGTGCGCCTCGCCGCGCGCCAACAGTCGGCCGTCGGCCAGCCTTTTGACGGCGAGCGTCAGGCCGTCAGGCAGCGGCTGCACCGGCGCTCTCTCTGACTCGATCCGCCAGACCTGTCCGCTGCGCGGCGCCAGCGTCAGCGTAAGACCGCCAGCCGCATCGGCATGCTGGTCGCTGCCGGCGGCGGCGCTGCTGAACAGGCTGCGCAACCGCTGACCCGGTGCCAGGCCGGCGTCCAGATTGTCCAGCAGCATGGGCTGGTCAGCGGTGTTGAAGATCACCAGCAGCGCCGATCGGTCGACGCCATCCATGCGGTATGCCAGCGCACCGGGGCCGGTCGCGCTGTCACGCAGCACCTCGGGCGTGCCGCGCGAAAGGGCCGGGTGCGCCCGCCGCAGGGCGCTGAGCTCGGCAATCAGACGGTACAGCGGCGCCTCACTGTTGAAGTGATCGCGCCCGCCGGCGCCGTAGCCGGTGGCGAACATCGCCTGGCGCGGCTGAGTGAAGCCCTGCTCAGTGCCGTAGTAGATGGTCGGAATGCCCGGCAGCGTCATGATTGCCAGCAGTGCCTGCTGCAGCGCCGCTGTGCTGCCGCCGGCCAGAAAGCGATCCACGTCGTGATTGTCGACAAAGGTCGGCATGCGCTGCGGATCGCGGTGAATGGCCATCACCTGCCGGATGCGCTGGGCCAGCTCGGCGGTCGGACGGCCACGCGCGAACACGTCGTTCAGCGCGCCATACAGCGGGAAATTGAGCATGCCAGGCAGCAGCGGCCGGCCGTCGGTCTCGGTCGCGTAGCGCTCGATCTTGCGCATCTGGGTGTCCTCACCGGGACGATCAATGCCAAAGCCCTCGCCAAAGACAAAGAAGTCAGCGCGCCCGGTGGCCCTGGCAACCGCCACCATGCCGGGATCGACAGCATCATCGGCATCGAGAAAGTCGCGCAGCAGTTCGGGCGGCACGTAGTAGGCGGTGTCGAGCCGGAATGCATCCACGCCGACGTCGCGAATCCAGTGACCGTAGCTCTTGCGCAGCGCGCGGCGGACCACTGGACTTCCGGTATTCAGGTCGTCGAGGTCGGCGAGCTGGAAGGTGCGCTCCTGCTCCGGAACATTGAAATCCACGATGCGCGGCGTCCAATGGTAGATGGCCGCCTCGCGGTCTTCCTTGCGGCGCGGGTCATTGAGCGAGAACGGCCACTGGGTTGGCGCCGGGGTCGGCAGCGACTGACGGTTCGAGCGGTAGCCCTTGGCCGGATCCTCCGGCGTCCAGCTGCGCGTGTAGCGGAAATAGTTGCCGGTGTGGTTGAGCACAATGTCCTGAACCAGATACATCCCGCGTGCATGCAGCGCACGCGACAGCGCTTGATAATCGTCGAGGCCGCCAAAGTGCGGGTCGACTGCCGAAAAATCCTGCGCCCAGTAGCCGTGATAACCGCCGTAACCCACGCTGCCATCCCACCATTGATGGGCCACCGGCGGCGTGATCCAGACCGCCGTCGCGCCCAGCCCCTGTATATAGTCCAGCCGCTGCTCGATACCCGCCAGATCGCCCCCGCTGTAGCGCCGCCGGTCCGACGGGTCGAATTCGCCCGCGCCTTGATCGCTGTTGCCGGGGTCACCATCGGCGAAGCGATCAATCATCAGGAAATAGATGATCTGGTCGCGCCAGTCCGGCGCGGCGACATGCAGTTCGCCCTGCGGCTGCACAACCGACTGCTCCGCCCACAGCGGCGCCGCGCTGACGGTCAGCAGCAGCCCGCTGATCAACGCGGTACGCAGACGCCCACGACCCACACGATGCGGCATTGACGACTCCCGAGTGATGTCTCGACGACGCTGCAGGCGCCCTGTCGGCCGGCGACGCCGCGCCACAGCTGCCGCCGCAGGTCGCTCACTATTTCACCTGGAAGCGGCTGTTGAGGTACTTCCGAGGCTTGCGCGGGATGAATACGTATGCAGCTTCCGCACTGTTGAACAGCCTGCCGCTACCATCGTCAAACGTTGCGAAGGCGTTAAATTGCGCCCGCACGCTGAACGGTTCCAGGCGCGGCAAACGGCATTTCAGCGCTGCCCCGGGATCGACATTGAAAGCAATCACCCGTGGGAGGGGATATGTTGAACCTGAAGCGCAACATGCTGAGCGCGGCGCTGGCCTCAGCGCTGATGGCGATGTCTGCCGGCGCCTATGCGCAAGCAACCAACGCCGAAACGACCGACGAAGAGGAAGAGGCCAAAGCGCTCGACGAGATCGTCGTCACCGGCATCCGGGCCGGCATCGAGAACGCCATCCAAACCAAGCAGGACTCCTCGTCCATTGTCGAGGCGATCTCCTCGGAAGACATCGGCAAATTGCCCGACACCAGCATCGCCGACTCCATCGCGCGCCTGCCGGGCCTGACCGCTCAGCGTGATCGCGGTCGCGCGCAGGAGATCAACATCCGCGGCTTTGCCGGCGACTTTGCTTCGACCACCTTGAACGGTCGCGAGCAGGTCAGCCTCGGCAACAACCGCGGCGTCGAGTTCGATCAGTATCCATCTGAGCTGGTCAATCAGGTGATCGTCTACAAGACGCCGGATGCCTCGCTGATCGGTCAGGGCCTGTCCGGCACCGTCGATCTGCAGACCGTGCGGCCACTGAACTTCCCCGGCCGCGCCATCGCCGTCAACGCTCGCCTTGACCAGCACCGCCTGGAAGACGAGAAGGAAAACGGCAACCGCTTCAGCCTGTCTTACATCGACCAGTACGCCGACAACACAATCGGACTGGCGCTTGGCTACGCGCGCCTCAACAACCCCTCGCAGGGCCACCAGTTCGAGGCCTGGGGCTACCCCGACGGCATCCTCGGCGGCGGCAAGCTGTATGACTTCGAGAACGACAACCAGCGCGACGGTTTCATGGGCGCGCTGGAGTACCGCCCCAGCGATTCCTACTCCACCATCCTCGACGTCTACTACTCCAAATTCGACAAAGAAGAGTTCAAGCGCGGCATGGAGTTTGGCCTGGTGTGGGGCTCGGCTGGCAATCCGGTGACTTCCACCGTCAACCCGGCCACCGGCACCACTACGTCCGCCACCTTCAACAATTTCCGCCCGGTCTTGCGCAATGACTTTAACGGCGCACAGGACGATCTGTTCGCGCTTGGCTGGAATCAGGAGTTCAAGTTTGGCGACAACTGGAAGCTGAAGACCGACCTCAGCTATTCCGACGCCAAGCGCGAGGAGCGCATTCTTGAAACCTATGCCGGCCTCGCACCGGGCCTGTCCGACAGCATCGCCATCCAGTTCAATCCGGATGGCTTCTTCGATTTCGACTTCGGTCTGGACTACGCCGATCCCTCGATCCTGCGCCTGACCGATCCGGGCGGCTGGGGTCAGGACGGCTATATCAAGGACTTCGAGGTCAATGACAGCCTCAAGGCGGTGCGGGTTGACCTGGAGCGTAGTTTCGACGCCGGGTTCATCAGTTCGGTCGAGTTCGGATTCAATGTCACCGACCGTAAGAAGAGTCGCGCATCCAACGAGAACTTTCTTTGTTTGAATGTTTGTCGCGACGGCACGGTCCAGACAATTCCTGCGGACCTGATCGGCGGTGAACAGGGCTTCGCCTTCGCTGGCTTGCCCGGAATTCTCGGTTTCGACGCACGTCGCGCGCTTGGCTCGCTCTACGATCTGCCGCCCAATTTCAATGGCGACATCGCCAACAAGAACTGGCGCGTCGATGAGACGGTCACCACCTTGTTCGTGCAGGCCAATATCGATACTGAGCTTGGATCGGTTCCTGTGCGTGGCAACGTCGGCGTTCAGGTGCTCGACACCGATCAATCCTCGGACGGTTTCGCGACGTACGAAGGCAACCCGATTGGCGACCCGATCGCAGGCGGCGACGACTATCGCGAATACCTGCCCAGCCTGAACCTGATTTTCTCGCTACCGGCCGATCAGGTGGTCCGCTTCGGTGCTGCCCGCCAGCTGGCGCGCCCGCGTATGGATGACCTGCGCGCCAGCACCGGCTACGGCATCAATCGCCAAGGGGCGCCCGGCTTCCCCGGGCCATTCTTCTCCGGCGGAGGCGGCAACCCCAACCTGCGGCCGTGGATAGCGAACGCACTCGACGTGTCCTACGAAAAGTACTTTGGCGGCAAGGGCTATTTCTCGGCGGCGTATTTCCACAAGGACCTGCGCACCTATATCTTCAGCCAGGATGTGCCCTTCGACTTCGCTGGCCTCGCGATTCCGCCGGGCACGCCACCGGAGTTCATCCCAACCAGCACGCTGGGCCAAGTCAACGCGCCGGCCAACGGCGAAGGCGGCACGCTGAAAGGCCTCGAGTATGCGATCTCGGTGCCGCTTGACATGCTGTGGGAACCGCTTGAAGGCTTCGGCCTGCAGGCGTCATACACCGACAGCGGCACCAGCATCCAGCCGGCTGGCCCGGAGACCGCCGGCCCGCTGCCTGGCTTCTCGAAGTACACCTCGAACGCGACGGTCTACTTTGAAAAGTACGGCTTCTCGGCCCGCGCCAGCCGCCGCAGCCGCTCCCAGTTCCTGGGTGAGGTGCAGGGCTTTGGCGGTGACCGCACGCGGATCTTCTTCGAGGGAGAGTCGGTGCTGGATCTGCAGCTCGGCTATGTGATTCAGTCGGGCGCGTTGAAGAACCTGTCGATCCTGTTCCAGGTCAGCAACCTCGGCGACGAGCCGTTCCGCTCCAACTTCGACGACATCGAGGACCGGCCGCGGCAGTTCTTCGAATACGGTCGCAACTACCTGTTCGGCGTCAACTACCGCTTCTGACGTCTGCGACACTTTGCGCAATCCTTCCCGCCGGTGACCCCGGCGGGTTTTTTTTGCGCAATCATCGCCAGTGACGTGGCCAGAGTGAAGGCTCGGCGCGCACGCACTGGGGTGGTGCGGGCGGTCGCGATCAATGGCTGGTGAGGGGTGCCAAGTCGGGTGCTACCGAGTGGACCCGGATCAGCTGGCGTCTGCACGGCAGCCCGGCCAACCGGACGGCGACAAGTTCGTCAGGCTGACGAACACGGCCTCAGCCCGCCATCAGCCGCCGCAGCTTCGGTGTCACCAGCGGGATGCTCAGCATGGTGCTGGCAACGGCCATCAGCAGCAGTGCGGTGAACGTCTCACTGCTGATGATCGCTTTGTCGAGCAGGATGTTGGCGAAGATGATCATGATCAGCGCCTTGGTCTGCAGCAGCCAGCCGATGACGGAGGCCTCCCCCTTCGGCCAACCAAGCAGGCGGCCGGCCAGGTGGACGCCAGCCAGCTTGCCGCCCACCGAGGCAAGCAGCAGGATCGCTGCGGCGACGAAGACCGCCGTACCGCCCAGTGCCCAGTTGGTGCGCAGCCCGGTGCTGAGAAAGAACACCGGCATGATCACCAGCAGCACGTGATGGCGCAGCAGATCCATTCGCGCCTGGTTGAACCAGCGGCCTTCGATCACCACGCCGGAAAGAAACGCGCCGACCATGAAATGCAGGCCCGCCCAGTCGGCGGCGAATCCGCAAACGGCCAGCCAGATCAGGGCGACATACCAGCGGTCGCGCTCCTCAATGCGCTCCATCAATCGGCGAAAAAGGAGCGCAACCGTGACGAAGCCCACCAGGAATCCTGCCTGCCTGCCAACGCGCTCCCAGTCGAGCAGGATCAAGGCGAGGACGCCCCAGATGGCGATGTCGTCAAGGCTGGCGTAGCGAAGTACCCGCTGTCCCAGCGGCTGCCGCAGGATGTCGAGTTTCTCCATGAACAGGATCAGGATTGGCAACGCGGTCACCGCACAGGCCATCCCCACGCTAAGCACGAACTGCCAGCGAGTGCCTTTGTCGCCCATCCAGCCGTCGCTCCAGCCCAGCATCAGCAGCGCCGCGCCTGCGCCAAACAGCAGCGGTGCCACCAGCGCAAGGCCGGCGGTCACGCCGGTTTCGCCGCGGTTTTGCCACGCCTTGCCGACATCGAGCTCGATGCCGGCGATCCAGACAAAGATCATCACCGCCCACCAGGCGACGCCATTCAGGTTGTGCACGGTAACCGGATTGAAAACGAACGCGTAATAGTCGGGAAACCACGCGCCGAGAATGCCCGGTCCAAGCAGGATGCCGGTGATGATCTGCACCACCACCAGCGGCGCGAAGTACTCGGTGCGGCCCAGCCGCCAGACCAGATACGGCACGGTGAAGATGATCGTCATCGCGATCAGAAAGACTTCAGTGGCGTTCACTGCGCGATACGGGTGGCTTGGAAGAGAGCGCTGATGGTGACGCAATCACGCGGCGGCGAGAACTCCGCCGTGGCAATCCGTCGTGACGTTTGCGCCTGATTGAAAGGCGCCGTGCATGAATACGTATGCAGCCAGGTCACCAGCGCAGGCGGCCGGATACCATGGCTGCCTCGCCAGAATGGCGACCCAATTGGGTCTTTACAGCGCGATTGCCGCTGCGACCCCGACTTCTGGGAGGAAGCCATGTCAAACAAGCCCGCACTGTCGTTCTGGCAGATCTGGAACATGTCGTTCGGATTTCTCGGGATCCAGTTCGGGTTCGCGCTGCAGGGCGGCTTCATGTCGCGGATCTTCCAGACTCTGGGCGCCGACAAGGACTCCCTGCCGCTGCTGTGGATCGCGGCGCCGATCACCGGTCTGCTGGTACAGCCGGTGATTGGCTACCTGTCTGATCGAACCTGGCACCCGATCCTGGGCCGCCGGCGTCCATTCTTTCTGATCGGCGCCATCCTGAGCTCCATCGCTCTGATTGCCATGCCGCACTCACCCACGCTGTGGATGGCGGTCGGCCTGCTGTGGGTGCTGGATGCCTCGATCAACATCAGCATGGAGCCGTTCCGCGCGCTGGTCGCCGACAAACTGCCGGAAAGCCAGCGCTCCTACGGCTTTGTGCTGCAGACCCTGATCATCGGCATCGGCACCTGGGTGGCCAGCAACCTGCCCTGGCTGGTCAATCAGATGGGCGTTTCCAACGTTGCCGGACCCGGCGTGGTGCCGGATTCGGTCAAGATCGCCTTTGCCATCGGCGCCTTCGTGTTCCTGGTCAGCATCCTGATCACCGTGTTCACCACCAGCGAAGATCCGCCCGAGGACATGGAGCGCTTTAAACGGGAGCGCGCGGAAGGCAACCTGGTCGGCGACATCCTGCACAGCGTCTTCAACATGCCGCGCCAGATGTTCAACATCGGGGTGGTCCAGTTTTTCAGCTGGCTGTCGTTCTTCTGCATGTGGAGCATGGCCACGCCAGCCCTGACCGACCATGTCTTCAAGGCTCCGGCGCCCGACCCCAGCGCGTTTGACATGAGCGTCGCGGCGCAGGCAGAGGCATTCAACAGCGCCAACGCCGCATTCCAGAACGCTGCCGACCTGGTCGGCTCCTACATGGGCAACTACGGCCTGTCGTCGATGGCGGTGGCACTGCTGCTGAGCTTCTATGCCGCGCGCCGGGTGGTGAACCGCAAGCTGGTGCACTTCGTGTCGCTGACTCTTGGCGGGCTGGGCTTTCTGTCGATGGCCCACGTGCCGGAGCCGATATACCTGATCGGCTCGTTCGCATTGGTCGGGATCGCCTGGGCCAGCATCCTGTCGATGCCCTATGCCCTGCTGGCCAGCTCGGTGGACCCGAACAAGATGGGCGTCTACATGGGTATCTTCAACATGTTCATCGTCGTTCCCCAGATCGTCGCCGCCACCCTGCTGGGCCCAACCCTGAGGCTGGTATTCGACAGCGAGCCGATCTTCGCACTGATGATCAGCGGCGCCAGTCTGATCATCGGCGCGCTGTGCCTGTTCCGCGTGGTCGAACCGCGCACGGCGGCGCCCGGGCCGATGGCCGTTGCTCACTGATGCCGCTGTCCACTTTTAAACGGCGGCCCTGCCCGCCTCCTGCCGGAGCCACCCCGATGCGCCTGCTTTTGACCGCCCTTGTCGCCCTGCTTGCAGCAGGCTGTGATGCACCTGTCCCGCCGACTGTCGCGCCAGCACCGCCAGCGGCACCGACCGACTACTACGGCACGCTCGAGCCGTTCGCCAGCGACGCGGTGTACTTCGTGGTCACCGACCGCTTCGTCAACGGTGATCCGAGCAACGATCAACGCGATCAGGGCGGTGCTCGCAAGACCTTCGACATACCGCTGCCGGCCTGCGATGGGGTGATTGGCAACATCGGCTATCTGGGCGGCGACTTCCGCGGCCTGCTCGACCATGCCGACTACATTCGCGAGATGGGCTTCAGCGCACTCTGGATCACGCCGATCATCGAAAATCCCGACGAAGCCTTCACTGGCGGCGACCCGATCAGCTGCGACAGCTTTCTCAGCGACCTCGGCAAGTCCGGCTATCACGGCTACTGGGGAACCAACTTCTACCGTGTCGACGAGCACCTGCCCAGCCCCGGTCTCGAGTTCGTCGACCTCACCCGCGAACTGCGCGGCAAGGGGCTCAAGACGGTGCTCGACATCGTCGGCAATCACACCTCGCCGGCGTGGACCATGACCGAGCGGCAGCCTGGCTTTGGCCAGCTGGTCGGCGCCGACGGCGCGCTGATCGCCGATCACGAGAACCTGCCGCCTGAGCAGCTTTCGCCGCAGACCAATCCGCTGCACGCGTTCTACAACGGCACGGCCGACCTCGCCCAACTGGGCGATCTGGACGCCAGCAACCCGGCGGTGATGGATTACCTGGTCGGCGCCTACCTGCAGTGGATCGAGCAGGGCGCCGACGCGTTCCGGGTCGATACCATTCGTCACCAGCCGCTGGAATTCTGGCAAACCTTTGCCGCCCGCATCCGCGAGAAGCACCCCGGATTCTTCATGTTCGGCGAAGCCTTCGACTACGAGGCAACCGAGATCGCACGCCACACCTGGGACGAAAACGGCCGCTACAGCGTGCTGGATTTCCCGCTCAAGCAGGCCATGCTGGAGGTGTTCGAAACGCCTGAGAGCGACTTCGCCGCGCTCGAGCCCGCGCTGCATCTGATCAACGGGCCGTATCAGAACCCCTATGAGCTGACCACGTTCTACGACAACCACGACATGGCCCGGATGAACGCCAGCGACGCGGGTTTCATCGGTGCCCACCACTGGCTGTTCACCGCCCGCGGCATTCCAGTGATCTATTACGGATCGGAAATGGGCTTCATGCGCGGCCGCAAGGAGCACGCGGGCAATCGCAGCTACTTCGGTGCCGAAGGCGTCGACGCTGCACGGTCACATCCGATCCGCGAGAAGCTGATCCGCATCGCCAAGGTCCGGGCCGCCTCACCGGCGCTGCAGCGCGGGCTACAGATCAATCTGGCCATGGGCGGACACGGCGCGGCGTTCTATCGCGTGCTGCAGCACGCCGGCACCACCCAGACCGCGCTGGTGCTGATCAACAAGGGCGACACCGCGCTCGCGTTCGACCTGGGCGTCGATCTGCAGCCGGGTCGCTGGCGCAACGCGTTTGACGATGCGCTGTGGGACGTTCTGGACCCCGCGGGTCAGAAGATTGACGTGGCTCCGCACGATGTGCAGGTGTGGCTGCTCGACGCGCAGATCACCCTGCCGGCGCTCACTGCGCGGCTTGACGCGCTTATGGCAGGACGCGAGCGCCGCACGAGCGGCGGATGACCACCTGGGCGGGAAGCATTGCGCTTTCCGCCGGCTCGCCGCGAATCTGCTTGAGCAGCCGGTCGACCAGGATCTCCCCGGCCAGCTTGGTGTCCTGCAGCACCGTGGTCAGCGCTGGGCTGGCGAAGCCGGCAATCGGCAGATCGTCAAAGCCGACCACCGAAAGCTGCTCGGGAACGCTGATCCGGGCATCTGCCAGCGCGTGCAGCGCACCGATGGCCAGCATGTCACTGGCCGCAAACACGGCGTCCAGCGGCAGGCCGCGCTGCAGGAGCTCCTGCATGGCGCGGTAGCCAACCTGCTCGGTCGAGTCGACCGCATCCACCTGCAGCTCAGGAACGCGTGCGACGCGCGCCGCGTTGAGCGCCTCGCAGTGACCGTCATAGCGATCCTGGAACTCGGGAAAGCGGTCGGTGATATTCCCGATGAATCCGATCTGCCGTCGGCCCAGCGCCAGCAGATGCTCAGTGATGGCCCGTCCGCCCTGCAGGTTGTCGCAGCCGACCGACAGGCCCGGCTGGCCTTCGACCACGGCGCCCCAGCGGACGAAGTGGGTGCCCTGCTCCTCCAGCTTGCGCAGCTTGCTGCGGGCGACCAGATAGTCGCCGTAGCCAAGCAGGATCAGGCCGTCGGCCTTGTGGCTGTCGTGGAAATCCGAGTGCCAGTCTTCCGACAGCTGCTGGAAGCTGACCAGCAGGTCATAGCCCTGGCGGGCACAGGCGCGGGTGATGGAACCCAGCATCGACAGAAAGAACGGGTTGATCAGCGAGTCATCGGAGGTCGGGTCCTCGAACAGCAGCAGCGCCAGCGTCACCGAGTGCTGGCGGCGCAGATTGGAGGCGTTCTTGTCGACCTTGTAGTTAAGCTGCTTGGCGATCGCCTGGATGCGTCGCCGGGTGTCCAGACTGACCAGCGTGCTGCCGCGCAGCGCGCGCGACACGGTCGACTGTGAGACGCCAGCCTGATAAGCGATATCGAACGAAGTGGCTTTGCCTTTCATCCCTGCTGCACCGTGATGAACCGCCGCCCCCTCCCGCCGCCGCCAGATCGGCCCTTCGGTGGAAAACCATGGACGGTTTCTGGGCATATCTTTTACCCGATCACCGGCAACTGGCATGCTGCGGCGCAGCATCGGGTGCCCCCATCACGTGGACAGCGCGGTGCAGGCCCTTGCCAACGCTGCAATGGTCGACCAGTCGCGGGCGCGCAGGGCGGCGGCTGGCACCATCCACGAGCCGCCGACGGTGATCACATTGGGCTGCGCAAGGTAGGCCGGGGCGCGGCCAGCGTCGATGCCGCCGGTGGGGCAAAAGCGCGCCTGCGGAAACGGACCGGCAAACCCGCGCAGGGCGCCAATCCCGCCGGCCGACTCGGCAGGAAAAAACTTGAAGCGGCGATGACCGTGCTCGAGGCCCTGCATCAGCTCGCTGGCCGTGGCGATGGCCGGGATGAACGGAATTGGCGCGTTTGCTGCCGCGGCATACAGGGCCGCTGTGCAACCGGGCGCAATGGCGAACTGCGCACCGGCCTGCACCACTGCACTCAGCTGCGCGGCGCTGAGCACCGTGCCGGCACCCACAATTGCGCCCGGCACGGTCTCGATGATGCGGCGAATCGCGGCCAGCGCGACCTCGCTGCGCAGCGTCACCTCCAGCACCGGCAGCCCGGCGTCAACCAGCGCCCGCGCCAGCGGCTCGGCGTCCTCGATGTGTTCGATCGCCAGCACCGGCAGCACCGGCGCCTGGCTCAGCAGGCCATCCACCGCTGCTGCGCGCGAATCGGGGGTCCAGTCGCTCATGCTCAAACCTCGTTGACGGCCGACTGCCGCAGCGCGACGGCTGCGCCCAACAGGCCAGGATGCGGATGAGTGATGACCTGCACGGTCACCGACTCAAGGTAGGCAGCAAAGCGGCCCTTGGCAAGAAAGCGCTCGCGGAAGCCGCTGCTGCGCAGGAACGGGATGAAGCGCGGCACGATGCCGCCAGCGATGGTCACGCAGCGGGCGCCGTGGATCAGCGCCACATCGCCCGCCACGCTGCCCAGTACCGCGCAGAACCGCGCCAGCGCGCGGCGGGCGGCGAGGTCATGGCCATCGAGCGCCGCTGCCACGATCTCGGCCGGATCGCGCAGCGCCATCGGCCGGCCCTGATTCGGCAGACTGTCGACAGCGCTCAGCGCCGCATCGATTTGCGACAACCCGTCGCCGCTGAGCAGGCGCTCAGTCGACGCCCGACCAAAGCGCGCGGTCAGCCAGCGCGCAATGCAGTGCTCCTCTTCGCCGAGCGGCGCAAAGCTGACGTGCCCGCCCTCGGTCTCGACCACCTGCCAGCCGGAATCGGCCGCGCCCACCAGCAGCGCGACGCCCAGCCCGGTGCCCGGACCCATCACGCTGACCGGGCCGCGCAAGCCGCCGACCAGCGGACCGTAAAGATGCACGCAGTCGGAACCGTCGAGCGAAGGCACCGACCAGGCGACCGCACCAAAATCGTTGAGCAGCTGCAGCTGGCGCAGTCCGAGACTACGCTGCAGCTCGCTGCGGCTGAACGACCAGGCGCGGTTGGTAAGACGGATTTCATCGGCGCCGACCGGCGACGCCACCGCAATGGCGGCGCGCTCGGGGGCACGCTCAACGCTGGCCAGATAGTGCTCGGCGGCGTGCTGCAGACTGGCGAAATCGGCGTTGCGCAGCGACTGCGTCTGGAGGATCACTGGTGACGGCGCGGCTAGATCGGTCAACGCAAACCGCGCGTTGGTCCCGCCGATATCGCCCAGCAGGGCCGGTTTCGATCCGCCGTGAAGGGCTTGGGGTGCGCTGGACGACGGGGTGGATGGCGGGTCGAGACCCGCCCTACGGCCCCTGGTGCTCATGTGCCGCGCTCGACGCCAAACAGGCTGCAGGCGCCCTGCTCCGCCGTGCCGGTGGTGGAGCGCATCAGGCCAAACAGCTCGCGCCCCATGCCGCTGCGATTGCCTGCCAGCGGCGGGTGGCTGGGCACGCGCGCGGCCCAGACGTCGGCCGCCACCTCGACCTCCAGCAGCCCGGCTTCGGCGTCGATGCGCACCCGGTCACCGTCGCGCAGGCGTGCAATCGGTCCATCGTCCAGCGTTTCGGGCACCAGGTGGATTGCCGCCAGCACTTTGCCCGACGCGCCCGACATACGGCCGTCGGTCAGCAGTGCGACCCGCTGCCCGCGGTCCTGCATCACCGCCAGGGTTGGCGTGAGCTTGTGCAGCTCGGGCATGCCGTTGGCGCGCGGTCCCTGGCCGCGCACCACCGCCACAAAGTCATCGACCAGCTGACCCGCAGCAAACGCGTCCAGCAGCGCCTCCTGCGTGTCGAACAGCCGTACCGGGGCGGTGATCGAACGGTGTTCCGGCGCCACCGCGGAAATCTTCACCACTGCCCGGCCCAGATTGCCCTGCAGCCGGCGCAGGCCGCCCTCGCTGTCGAACGGCGTGGCAACCCCGCGCAGCACGCCGCTGTCAAGCGACTGCAGCGGCGGATCGCGCCAGCGCAGGGTGGTGCCGTCCAGCCACGGCTCCTGCGCTTGGGCTTCAAGGTCACCACCGTGCACACAGCGGATGTCGCGATGCAGCAAGCCCGCAGCGAGCAGCTCGCGAATCGCAAAACCCATCCCGCCGGCCGCGTGGAAGTGATTCACGTCGGCGCTGCCGTTGGGATAGATCCGCGCCAGCAGCGGCGTCGCCTTGGACAGCTCATCGAGGTCATCCCAATCAATCAGCAGCCCTGCCGCCCGCGCTACCGCAACCAGGTGGATGGCGTGATTGGTGGAGCCGCCGGTCGCCGCCAGCCCCACCATGGCGTTGACGATGGCCTTCTCATCCAGCGTATGGCCAATTGGGCGGTAGTCCTGACCCTGCGAGCCGATCTGCAGCGCGCGCTCGGTCGCTGCCGCCGTGAGCGCATCGCGCAAAGGTGTGCCGGGATTGACAAAGGCGGCGCCAGGCAGATGCAGGCCCATCACCTCCAGCAGCATCTGGTTGGAATTGGCGGTGCCGAAGAAAGTGCAGGTGCCCGGCCCGTGATAGGACGCCGACTCGGCCTCCAGCAGCTCGTCGCGGCTGGCCAGCCCCTGCGCATGGCGCTGCCGCACGGCGGCCTTCTCCTTGTTTGGCAGCCCTGAGGTCATCGGCCCGGCCGGAACGAAGATCACCGGCAGGTGACCAAAGCTGAGCGCGCCGATCAGGAGACCGGGGACAATTTTGTCGCACACCCCCAGCAGCAGCGCCGCGTCGAACATGTCGTGCGACAGCGAGACCGCGGTGGCCAGGGCGATGGTGTCGCGCGAGAACAGCGACAGCTCCATCCCGACCCGCCCCTGGGTGACGCCGTCGCACATCGCCGGAACGCCCCCGGCGACCTGCGCCGCGCCGCCGGCCGCGCGCGCAATGGCGCGGATCAGGGTCGGGTAGTGCTCCATCGGTTGGTGCGCCGAGAGCATGTCGTTGTAAGCCGTGACGATGCCGATGTTGGCGCCCTGTCCGGCGCGCAGCTGCGGCTTGTCGGCGCCGGATGCGGCAAAGCCGTGGGCGAGATTGCCGCAGCTCAGTCGCGACCGGGCCGGACCCGATGGCCGGGCGGCGTCGATTCTAGCCAGATAGTCGGCGCGCAAGGTGGCCGAGCGCTGGGCGATTCGCGCGGTTACGCGAGCGACGCTGGGGTGCATGGTTGGCGAGGTCGGCATCAGGGGCTCCAGTGAATGGTGAGCAGGGTGTCAGGCGCGTGCAACACCGCGCTGATCGGCTGGCGCAGCGGGTCCGGCGCAGTTTGGGCGGCCTGCAGAACCGCACGCTTGCCGGCGCCAGTGATGGCAAGCAGCAGCGCGCGACTTCGAAGCAGTCGCGGCAGACTGAGCGTGACCCGCGCGTAGGGCGCTTCCGCCGGCAGCGGGACAGGCACGATCAGATACGCATCCTCGGCGTCGCTGGCCAGCGCCGCGGGCAGCGCCGCTGTGCCGGGAAACAGCGACGCGGTGTGCGCATCGCCACCCATGCCCAGCAGCACGGCATCGAACGGCTCCGATGAGTGCGCGAGCAAGGCGCGGGCATAGGCTTGGCTGCTGTCCGGATCACCGTCGGCCGGCACCAGATCGGTGATGTCGATGCCGCGCGCCGCCTGCAGCGCCAGGCGCAGCTCGCGCGTGTTGTTGGCCGGGTGGTCGTGCGCCACACAGCGCTCGTCGGTGGCAATCACGTGCACCCGCGACCACGGCAGATCAAGCTCAGCAAAAGCGCGGTAAGCCGGGAACGGCGTCCGCCCGCCGGCCAGCGCCAGAATGGCCCGACCGCGTTCGGCAATGGCCGCCCGGCACTGCTGCGCCAGCCGCTGCGCCAGTGCGGCTGCCAGCGCGTCGGCGTTGGCGTGACTGTGCTCGACCCAGGCCACCGCTTGCCTCACTCGCGCCAGCTGTGGCCGTGGCGCTCGGTGAGCGTCACCGCGCTGCTCGGCCCCCAGGTGCCGGCGGGGTAGGTTTTCGGCGCCGACCCGGCGTGGGCCCAGCCGTCCAGGATGGCGTCAACCCACTGCCAGGCGGTCTCGGTTTCGTCGCGTCGGACGAACAGCGTTCCGTTGCCCTCCAGCGCGTCGAGGTAGATTCGCTCGTAGGCGAGGCGCCGCCGGTGGCCGGCAAACTCCTCATGCAGGTCAAGATCGAGCGCCACCTGCGACAGCCGCAGTCCGTTGCGGTCCAGGCCCGGCGTCTTGCTCATCAGCTTGAGCTCGATGCGCTCGTCGGGCTGCAGCCGGATGACCAGCGCATTGGGCTCGACCTGGGCGCCCGACTGGGCAAAGATCGAATGCGGCACGGCGCGGAACTGCAGGTAGATCTCGGTGCAGCGGCGCGGCATGCGCTTGCCGGTGCGCAGGTAGAACGGCACGCCGGACCAGCGCCAGTTGTCGATATGCGCGCGCAGGCCGACAAAGGTCTCGGTGCGGCTGCTGCGGCCGAGCTCATCGCCATAGGCGGGCACCGCCACGCCGCCGACCGCGCCAGCGGTGTACTGGCCGGCGACGCTGTGGGTGGCGACCTGCTCGCGACCGATTCCACGCAGCGAACGCAGCACCTTGAGCTTCTCGTTGCGCACCGCGCTTGGATCAAACTGCGACGGCGGCTCCATTGCGGTCAGACAGAGCAGCTGCAGCAGGTGATTCTGGAGCATGTCGCGCATCGCACCGGAGTGGTCGTAGTAGTCGCCGCGGCCCTCCACGCCGACCGTCTCGGCGACCGTGATCTGCACCTGCTCGATGTGCCGCGCATTCCACAGCGGCTCGAACAGTGCATTGCCAAAGCGCAGGGCGATCAGGTTCTGTACGCCTTCCTTGCCCAGATAGTGGTCGACCCGGAACACCCGATTCTCGTCGAACACCGCCGCGACACCGTCGTTGATCGCGACCGCGCTGGCCAGGTCGTGGCCAATCGGCTTCTCAAGCAGCACGCGGGTACCGGAGCCACCCAACCCGGCGGCACCCAGTGCCTGGCAGATCGGCGCGTACCAGCGCGGCGCCGTGCTCAGGTGGAAAACCACTGGGCCATCGCGCAGGGCACTGATGCGCTGGCACAGGCCCGCCATCGATTCGGCATCGTCGGTGGACGCCGGGTGATAGCTCAGCCGCTCCAGCAGGCTGGTCAGCGCGGCGGCATCACGCTCCGGCGCCGGCACCGCGCGGTGGATGGCTTCGGCAACCATGTCCCTGAACCCGGTGTCGTCCAGCTCGCTGCGCGCGCTGCCCAGAACGCGCAGATCCTTGGGCAACAGCCCGTCGCGCTGCAGTCCGAACAGCGCCGGCAGCAGCATGCGCTTGGCCAGGTCGCCGGTGGCGCCGAAGATGGTCAGCAGTGAAGCCGTCGCCACAGTCATGGATCCGTTTCTCTTGCGCAATCAGCGAGCGTACAGCCTGACGGCAGTCGCCAGACGGCTGCATACGTTTGCACCCGATCCGGCAGTACGGAAAGTCCCAGACAGCCAGCGCAACGCGGCCAAGCAGCATTCGCCGTACCATCGCGACATGTGCGGTCGCGATACATTTTTCGCCACATGGGAGCAGGTGCGCGCGTTCTCGCTGCCGCTGCCGGTGGCGACCCCGGAGCAGGCGCCCGTGGCCTCCTACAACCGTGCGCCGACCCAGCCCGGCTGGGTGCTGCTACCGACCGCGCGCGGCGCGCAGATTGCGTCGATGCGCTGGGGGCTGATTCCGTTCTGGGCCAAGGACGCCAAGCTGGCCTACAGCACCATCAATGCGCGGATCGAGACCGCCAGCAGCAAGCCGGCCTTTCGCGACCCGTGGAAGCGGCGCCGCTGTCTGGTGCCTTCCAGCGGCTACTACGAGTGGCAGCTGCTGACCGACGGCAAGACCAGGCAGCCGTGGTTTGTGCACGCCGCCGATGCACCGCTGCTGATGTTTGGCGGCCTGTGGGAGCGCTGGCGCGGACCCGAGGGCGAGATCGACAGCTACAGCATCGTCACCCAGCCCGCGCTGGGACCAATCACCCAGGTGCACGACCGGATGCCGCTGATTCTGCCGCCGGCCCTGTTTGCCGACTGGCTGGCGGGCGACGGCGAGGCGGCCAGCGCGGTCGCCGCGCAGGCGCCAGTCCCGGCGCTGGCCTTTCATCGGGTGGGCAGTGCGGTGGGCAACGTCCGCCAGCAGGGCGAGACGTTGATCCGCGAAGTGCCTGCTGCAGCGGCAGCGGGCGACGCCGCTCAGGGCTTGTTCGGACCGCCGACCACGGAGTAGCCCGAATCACGCCCTGGCCTCAAGCAATGCCCAAGCCGCGAATCTCGCCCGGCAGGTCAGCAAAGCCCGCCGCTGCGGCAAAATGGCGGCCACGTTCGGCGTAGTCGCGGTAGTCGGGAAAACTCGGTGCACCCGGCGACAGCAGCACGACGCCGTCGGCACCCGCCGCCGCCCGCGCCCGCTGCACCGCCGCGTCCATCTGCGGCGCCTGCGCCAGCACGGCGAGGTCGCCGAATCTCCGGCTTGCCAGCAGCGCATGGATGCGCGGTCCATTCTGGCCAGTGCAGATCACCGCCGCTGGCGGATCGGCCTGCATGCGGTCGGCAAACAGCGTCCAGTCGAGGCCGCGATCAAAGCCGCCGACGATGATCGCGACGCGGCGTCCGCGCAGGCAGTCCAACGCGGCCAGACTGGCGTGCGGTGTGGTGGCGATGGAGTCGTCGACAAAGCGGGTGCCGTCGCGCTGTCCCAGCGCCTGCAGCCGATGCGGCAGTGACCGGAAGCGCGCAGCGCGCGGCGCCAGCGCCGCCGCATCAATCCCCACCGCGTCGATTGCCGCCAGCGCGGCGCACAGATTGAGCGCGTTGTGCTGTCCGACCAGCACGGCCGGCGCCCGCCGGAGCACGCAGTGGTCAGCCTGGAAGATCGCGCCGTCGCGCAGGTGCCAGCCATCTTCGCGACCGAACCAGCGGGTGGCCGGCAGCGCCTCGCCAAATGCACGCAGCTGCGGGTCAAGCCAGTTGAGCAGGGTCTGGCGCGGTTGCGCAGTGGTGATCAAGGCGAGCTTGTCGCTGACGTAGCGCGCCTGACTGCCGTGCCAGTCGAGGTGTTCGGGAAACAGGTTAAGCACCAGCGCGAGGTCCGGCGCCAGGGCGTCGGCAGTCTGGTAGCTGGACAGCTCGATTGCCCACAGCGCTGGCGGCAGCGGTGGATCGATGAGCTCCAGCAGCGGCAGCCCGATGTTGCCGGCCAATCCCACGACCAGCCCGCGGGAGCGCAACAGGTGGGCGATGAGGGCAGTGCAGGTGCTCTTGCCCTTGGTGCCGGTGACGCAGATCTTGATGCCCGGAAGCCCGGCCCCAAACCACAGCGCGGTGCCGCTGGTGAAGCGCGCTCCGCTGGCCGCGGCGCCGGCCGCTGGCTCACTGTAAGGGCTGATTCCGGGCGACTTGATCACCCAGTCAAAGGCGCACAGATCGCTCGCACTCGGCGAGTCGCGCAGCGTCAGCAGCTCATCGCCGAGCGCTTGCGCCGCCGGAAGATCCACCCGCGGACAGAACAGCGTGAGTGGCTGGCGCGGCAGGCGCCGACGCACGGCCGAGTGCGCCGCCTTGCCCTCGCGACCGAAGCCCCACAGCGCAATGCGCTGACCTTCAAGCTCCGAAATACGCATCAAGTCGGCTCCACAGCCCAGCGGGAATGCCGTGTGCACCGCTGGCCACGAGCTGCGGCGCGATTGCCAGCTCAGCGGGATCCAGCTGCGGCTGGATCTCGGCGGCGAAGCGCGCCACCAGCGCGTCCTCGCGCCACGCCGGCAGGGCCGCAAGCGCGGCCAGGGCGGCGCGCGATTCGCGCGCCTCGCCGACGCATTCGAACGGCTTGTGGTCGCGGTACTCGAGCAGCGCATCGAAACCTGCCGTCTGCTCGACCTCATCCAGCAGATTGCGGCCGAAGATGCCGACCAGCCGCGGTTTGGGCATGAACGGCGCCAGCGCCAGGAACACGAACTGGCACTTCGGGCAGACCCCGCACCAGCGGCTTGCCGGTCGCTCGCCGAGCAGATGGAAATTGCGATTGCAGCTGGAGAAATGCGCGTCGTAGCGGTCCAGCCGGGCGAACTGGCGCGCCACCGCCAGCTCCGACAGCGGTCGCAGCAGGGAGTAGTAGGCCAAGTCGGCAGCCACCGTCCGGCGCACCTCGCGGGCGAAGTCGCGCTCGAAATCCCAGCCTTTGGACCACTGGTGATTGACTTCGCCGGTGCCGTCAATCTGGCTGCCGTAACTGGCCGAGCGCTCGTTGGAGAACACGACCTGATCGGCGCCCACCAGCACGGCGGCCAGCACCAGAATCGCGGAATTGATGGCGGTGACCGGAATGTGGCCATTCCAGGCGCCCTGCCGGTTGAAGTCGAACAGCTGCGTCGCCAGCTGCCGCTCAATGGGCAGCAGCGGCAATCCGGTGCGTTCGGCGCAGGCCCGGATCAGGGGCGCCGCGCCGATCCAGGTGACCGTCTGATCGACCTGCAGCGCACGCAGCGCCTCGATGCTGACCAGCGAATCCTTGCCGCCGCCAATCGCCACCAGCGCGCGCGAACCCGCCGAACCCGCGGCTGTTGTAGAAGCGCCGCTCGGCGCGATACCGCCGTCTCCGAATGCAGGAGCGCCGCTCGGCGCGATGTCTCCAAGACCGACCGTAGGAGCGCCGCCGGGCGCCGAACGGGGGTTACCCCCCACCCCCCCAAGCCGCCGCGCGGCGCGCCAGCCCGGGGGGGCGGGAAAAAACAGGCCCCCCCGGACAACGGTTCAGCCCCGCCCCCGCAACCCCGTTGGG